>JABBNZ010000090.1 GCA_019352035.1 Pseudomonadota bacterium
CACGCTCTTCGCGACGCATTACTTCGAGCTGACCAGCCTGGCGACGGAGGTGGAAGGCTGTGTCAACGTGCATCTGGATGCCACCGAGCACGGCGATGGCATCGTCTTCCTGCATGCGGTGAAAGAGGGACCCGCGAGCCGCAGCTACGGCCTTCAGGTCGCGCAGCTCGCAGGCGTGCCGCGCGACGTGATCGGCCAGGCGCGGCGTTATCTGGAAGCGCTGGAATCACAGCGGGATCGGCTCGAGGGCGCCGACGGCGACGGCGGCGGCGGCGGCGGCCAAGACGGCAAGAGAGCGCAAAGAGAGCTACCCCTCTTCGCCGCGCCGCCGGAACCGAAGTCAGATCCGCTGCGCGAGGCGCTGACCGCGCTCGATCCCGACGAGATGACCCCCAAGGCGGCCCTCGAGGCGGTTTATCGGCTGAAGGGGTTGCTCGATCGAGGCTCGTGAGGTGAGTGACATTTCCGACCTGACGTTGCGGCCCGCGAGGGCGGCGGATGCGCAGAGCATTTATGATCTGCTGCAGCGCAGCGGCCTGCCCGCGAGCGACCTGAGCACCGCGCGCCCGGAATTCGTGATGGCCGAGCACGCCGGACAGCTGGTTGGCATCGGGGCGCTGGAGCATTTCGGCAATGCCGCACTGCTGCGCTCCGTCGCGGTCGAGCCGCAGTGGCGCGGCTCCGGCGCCGGCCGATTGATCGTCGCGAACCTCGAGCAGCGCGCACGAGCCGCAGGCATCGATGAGCTGATTCTCCTCACCCTGACCGCGCGTGACTTCTTCGCACGCCTGGGTTACGGCCCGAAGCGCCGCGACCGGGTCCCTCCAGCCGTACTCGGCAGCGCCGAATTCCGCTCACTGTGTCCGGCCTCCGCCAGCTGCATGGCAAAATGCATGGATCCGAACTGACGGCTCGAGGGAAGCCGATCACCGGGACGGCGCTCGAAGGCGCCCGCGAGCGAACTGGCGCTTCGCGCTGTGCGCGCTTGGTTGGCGAGTATTTCTCGCCGCCGCGAACTCGCTGTATGCTCCTTGGTCGCGATCACTCCGGTCAGCAGGTGTTGCACATGCCGACGTTTTCACCTCGTCTGGACGTTCTGCCTGAGGCGCAGCGGCGCCTTTGGGGAGAGCTGTCCGGAGTACCCGACGAGTTCACGCTTTACGGCGGGACTGCGCTTGCGCTGCATCTAGGCCATCGTAAATCAGTCGACTTTGTTTTTTTTGGCAGCCGTGCCATCGATGTGACCTCCCTGGAGACGGGAATCCCATTTTTGGCGGGCGCGCGCATTGTGCAGCGTGACGAGAACACGCTTACTGCGATCGTCGATCGAGGCGCGCCCGTGAAAGTGTCGTTCTTCGGCGTGCCAAAACTGCCATGTTTGGCTCCGCCTGTCACAGCGAAGGACAACGCTTTGAAAATCGCCTCGCTCCTTGACCTTGCCGGCACCAAGGCCTCCGTTCTCCAGGTTCGGGCAGCCGCCAGAGACTACATCGATATGGATGCATTGATCCAGCTTGGTGGAGTCGACTTGCCGTTTGCGTTAGCCGCGGCGCAGAAGTTGTATGGATCTTCCTTCAATCCGGAGATCACCCTCAAAGCCCTGTCATACTTCGAGGATGGAGATCTGCGCAAGTTATCGACTGATATGAAGTTTCGCCTGGCAGGCGCCGTAAGCAAAGTGGACCTGGACCATCTCCCGAGCTTGGACGACTTCAAGTTGCGCCCAAGCCGCGACCGTGGACTGAGCATATGAGACCCATTCCGGTTACTCCCCAAACAATAGAGATAGCACGTCGAATCGTCTGGTTCGAGGAACCCGAGGAGGCGCTTGCAGATCCGGTCAAATTCATGGCTTACGCAATGACGTATGCTTGCCACCCGGACATGCGAGTGATTCGTCAGCATGTTTCTGACGATGAGATTCGGCAGGCTTTGGATACCGCACCGCCTGGGATCATCGACCCACGCTCGTGGGCGTATTGGAATCTCAGAATGGGTCGATTTCCTCCTCCGCCCCCGCCTAAAAGGACATTCGGTGATGGCGGCGCGAACCAACCTCGCGAATGTCGCTCGAAGAGCGCCGGCGCGCCGCCGTAGACGCGTGGCGGAGGCTCCGCGAGCAGGATCCCCCGACTGACATGGAGGAGACTCGCCGCCGCGCCGTTGAGGACTGGCGCGCAAAATGCGGCCCGGATAAGAAGCGGTAGGACGGCGTTGCCGTTTATCTCCGAAGTTCACCGCAGCGAGAACCGCCCTTTCGTGAGAAACTGACCCGTCTCCTGCGCCACCCGCGGCGAGACCAACATGCCGAGGTGGCTGACGGGCAGCACGATGTGGTCCGTTGCTCCCGGCAGGCGCGTCTCGCTGACGCCGACCGTGCCGTCGCACTCCTCCTCGAAGCCGGCGAGGAGCTGACCGAGGCCGAGCGCCTGGGTGCCGGCGATGATTCCGAGCGGCCGGCGGAAGGTCCAGCGCCGCTCGCGCGGCCTCAGCAGCTCATCGGCGACCGACGGGCCCATGAGCGCGCTCACGAAGCGAGAGCGGCCCGCCTGCACCGCGGCGCGGCTCTCGACCGAAGGAGTCCCGAGGAACACCACCCGGCCGGGCGGCTGCTCGGGATAGCGCTCGAAGAAGCGATAGATGACGAGGCCGCCGAGACTGTGCCCCACGAAATGCACCGCGGGGACTTCGAGGTCGCGCACGAAGCTTTGCAGGTGCGCCGTGATCTCCTCCATCCCCGAGGCGACGGCGGAATAGGCGAAGGCATGCACCTGCAGGCCGAACTCGCGCAGCAGCCGATGCGCGAGCAGCATCGATTCGCCGCCGGGCATCCATAGCCCGTGCACGTAGACCACGTGTTGCGCCGCGTCCTCTTTCATCGCGCAGGGATCAGCGCGGCCAGGTGAGCCGCCTGAGCCACGCTACCAGGAAACGTGCCGCCCGGCGCGGACGCGAATCGTTATACCGGCGGGGGTGTCCGCACCCGGATGTGAAGCTCGCGCAGCTGCGCCTCGCCGACCTCCGTCGGGGCATCGGTCAGCGGATCCGCCGCGGTCTGCGTCTTCGGGAAGGCGATGACCTCGCGGATACTGTCGGCGCCCGCCATCAGCATCGCCAGGCGGTCGAGCCCGAAGGCGATACCGCCATGGGGCGGCGCCCCGAACTTCAGCGCATCGAGGAGGAAGCCGAACTTGGCTTTCGCTTCCTCGGGTGCGATCCCCAGGAGGTCGAACACCGTCGACTGCATTTCCTGGCGATGGATACGCACCGAGCCGCCGCCGATCTCCGACCCGTTCAACACCATGTCATAGGCCTTGGCGAGAGCCTTCTCCGGGTCGGCGCGCAGCGCCGCCGGATCGTCGACCATGGGCGAGGTGAAGGGGTGGTGCATGGCCACCCAACGGCGCGCGTCCGCATCCCATTCGAACATCGGGAAGTCGACCACCCAGAGCGGCCGCCAGCCTTGCTCGACGAGCTTCAGGTCGTGACCGATCTTCAGGCGCAGCGCGCCCAAGGCATCGCTTACCACCTTGGCGCTGTCGGCGCCGAAGAAGACGAGGTCATTGTCCTGTGCGCCGGTGCGCCCGAGGATTCCGGCGATCGCGGCATCGCTCAGGAACTTGATGATGGGCGATTGCAGGCCGTCGCGCCCGCGGGCGCGCTCGTTGACCTTGATGTAGGCGAGGCCCTTGGCGCCATAGCGTCCGACGAACTCCGTATAGCCGTCGATTTGCGAACGGGGCATGCCGCCGCCCCCGGGGACGCGCAGCGCGGCCACCCTGCCCTTCGGGTCCTTGGCGGGCCCGGCGAACACCTTGAAGTCGCAGTCCCTGACGAGGTCCGCCACGTCCGCGAGCTCTAGCGGAATGCGCAGGTCCGGCTTGTCGGAGCCATAACGGCGCATCGCCTCGGCGAAGGTCATGCGCGGGAACGGATCGGGCAGCGCCGCGCCCACGACCTCCTTGAAGAAGTACCGCGTGAGTCCCTCCATCAGGCTCATGATCTGATCCTGCCTCAGGAAGGAGGTCTCGATGTCGAGCTGGGTGAACTCCGGCTGCCGGTCGGCGCGCAGGTCCTCGTCGCGGAAGCAGCGCACGATCTGGTAGTACCGGTCGAAGCCCGCGACCATCAGCAGCTGCTTGAAGATCTGCGGCGACTGCGGCAGGGCGAAGAACTTGCCCGCATGGGTGCGGCTCGGGACCAGGTAGTCGCGGGCTCCCTCCGGAGTCGCCTTGGTCAGCATCGGCGTCTCGATATCAATGAAGCCATGCTCGTCCAGGAAGCTACGCATGGCTCGAGTAAGCCGATGCCGCAGCCGCAGACGCTGACTCATGACGTCGCGGCGAAGGTCGAGGTAGCGGTACTTGAGGCGGACTTCCTCGCCCACCTGCTCGTCCAGCTGGAAGGGCAGCGGCTCGGAGCGGTTGAGGAGCTCCAGCTCGGCCGCCAGCAGCTCCACGCGGCCGGAAGCGAGGTTGGCGTTCACCGTCCCCACCGGACGCTCGCGGACCTGTCCCTTCACCCGAATCACGAACTCATTGCGCAGCCGCTCCGCATCGCGGAAGAGCTCCGCGGCGTCGGGGTCGAAGACGACCTGGAGCAGTCCATCGCGGTCGCGAAGGTCCACGAAGATGATCCCACCGTGGTCCCGCCGCCGATGGACCCAGCCGGCCACCTCGACCGTCTGGCCGATCAGCTTCTCGTTTACCTGTCCGCAGTAATGTGAGCGCATAGGGGCGGCGATGTTACGGAGCCCCCCGAGGGCCCGCAACTAGCAGGTTCCCCCGAGCCACGAAGCGAAACGACACGGCGACACAGGCGCAGGGGTTCGCCGCATGCGGCGAACGGGTGGCCAGGGACGGACACCCTGGCCTTGCGCGGAGCATGGAATGCGCAGCGCAATGTGCCCGGCCGCCGCAGGGCGAGGCGGTGCCTTTCAGCGAAGCACCGCTTCGCCGGCCGAGCGAGTCTCGGGCAAAAACCACGTTCTTTGCCCGAGACGGCGCAGGGCGCGGCAGGATGCCGCGATGAAGCGAGCATGGACGCGAGCGACCCTGCCGGCCTTGAGCCATTGCGCAGCGTCCGCGCGCACCAGTCATCTTGACGTTGCGCGCGCAGCGAAGCAGGGCGTCCGGCAGCACGTGTTTGATCGTCCTGCCCGTTGAATCGGCCCTTGAAACTGGATAAAATTACAGTATGGCAGAGAGCGGCACCCTCGAGCGCGCCTACCGGCTGCGGGCGCATCCGACGCGCGCTCAGCAGCGCGCCATCGGCCGGCTCATCGGTGCGGCTCGCTTCGTGTGGAACTGGGCGCTCTGGAGCGTCCGCGCGCGCCAGTCATCTCGACGTTGCGCGCGCAGCGAAGCGGGGCGTCCGGCAGCACGTGTTTGATCGTCCTGCCCGTTGAGCCGGCGCCTGAAGCTGGATACAATTACAGTATGAGAGAGAGCGACACCCTCGAGCGCGCCTACCGGCTTCGAGCGTATCCGACGCGCCCTCAGCAGCGCGCCATCGGGCGGCTCATCGGTGCGGCCCGCTTCGTGTGGAACTGGGCGCTCTGGCGCCGCTCGGATGCCTACAAGGCCGACAAGAGCCAGTTGAATTGGATAGCGTTGTCGCGCGAGCTCACTGTGCTCAAGCGCGCTGCCGAGACGGCCTGGCTCGCGCAGCTGCCGCGCGAGCCGTTCAACCAGGTGCTGCGGGATCAGGAGCGCGCCTTTGCGAACTTCTTCGCCCAGCGGGCGAGGTATCCGAGGTTTCGCCGCCGGGGCGGCAAGGCGAGCGTGCGCTTCACGCTCGATCAGCGCCGCGCACAGGTTGCGCGGGGTACCGGCAAGGAACGGTGGGCCTACGTGCAGTTGCCTGGCCTCGGCCGGGTGAAGCTGCGGCGCACCGAGGCGCTGATGGGCCGCTTGCGCTCGGTGACGCTCTCGCGTGATGGAGCGGGCCGCTACTTCGCGGCGATCACGGCGGATGGGGTGCCGCTCACCGAGGCCCTGGCAGCTAAAGTGGCGGCGGTGGGCGTGGATGCGGGACTGCGCGTGCTGGCGACGGTACACGATGGCGAGCGGGCACGGCCCTTCCCTGCGCCGAAGGCGCTCGCGGGCAGACTTGCGCGGCTGCGCCGCTACCAGCGCCATCAGAGCCGCCAGCTCGCCGCCCAGATGCGCGCCCAGGGGCTCGATCCCACCCAGCCCTGTCCCAAGGGCATGCGCCTTGGGGTATCCAAGCGCCGGCATCGCACGCGGCGGCGAATCGCGCGCGAGCACGCGCGCATTGCAGATCTGCGCCGTGATGCGCTGCACCGGGTGAGCACGGGCATCGTGCGCGAGGCGAAAGTGATCGCCATCGAGGCGCTACGGGTGAAGGCGATGGCGCGCGGCATGGGCCGTCGGGCCTTTCGCCGGGGCGTCGCCGATGCCGCGCTCGGGGAGCTGCGCCGACAAATCACCTACAAGGGCGCGTGGGCCGCGCGCGAGGTGGTGCCGATCGATCCGTTCTACGCGAGCAGCAAGACCTGCTCGGGGTGCGGCGCGGTGAACGCGGCGCTGAAGCTGCAAAAGCATTGGCAGTGCTTTGCGTGTGGAGCGCAGCACGAGCGCGATGTGAACGCGGCGAAGAATCTTCGGGCCGAGGGCTTGCGCGTGCTTGGCATGCGCGGCTCATCGCCCGCTACGGGCGAGAGGCCCGAAAGTAACGCGCGGGGAGTGGCCTGCGCGGCGGATGCGGCAGCGCCGGTAACGGTTCTGCCGCTTCAGCGCCGCCCCACGGCGAACCGCGAACCGGCTCAAAGCGCCGCAAGGCGCGAGACACGGCGAGCGCCGTCAGGAACGGCGCGAAGGCGTGTCAGGGCAGGACTCTAAAGACGAGAACCGCCGCGCCCTGCAGGGCACCCTTGCGCAGCCGCTCGAGCGCCACATTCGCCTCGCCGAGCGGAAAGGTCTCCACGGTCGGCTTGAGACCCACTTTCCGGGCGATTGGAAGGAACTCCTCGCCGTCGGCGCGGGTGAGATTGGCGACGGAGCTGACGGACCGCTCGTGCCAGAGGAGCTCGTAGGGGAAGCGGGGAATGTCGCTCATGTGGATGCCGGCGCACACGACCCGGCCCCCGGGACGCACCGCGGCCAGAGCCGCCGGCACGAGCGCGCCCACGGGCGCGAAGAGGATGGCGGCATCCAGCAGGTCCGGCGGCGCCTCGTCGGAATTGCCGGCCCAGACCGCTCCGAGCTCACGGGCGAAGGCCTGCGACCCCAAGTCCCCGGGCCGCGTGAAGGCGAATACCCGCCGCCCCTGGGCGCGGGCAACCTGCGCAAGGAGATGCGCGGCGGCGCCGAAGCCGTAGAGGCCGAGGCTCTCGCCGCTGCCGGCGGCGCGGTAGGCGCGATAGCCGATGAGCCCCGCGCAGAGGAGCGGGGCGAGCTGCGCTGCCGGCGTATCGCCCGGCAGCGGCAGGCAGAACCGCGCATCGGCCAGGACTTCCTCGGCATAGCCACCATCGACGGTATAGCCCGTGAAGCGCGCGTGCTCGCAGAGGTTCTCCTGTCCCGCACGGCAATAGCGGCAGACGCCGCAGGCCTGCGCGAGCCAGGGGACCCCGACCCGGTCGCCCGGATGAAAGCGCGTGACCGACGGGCCAGCCTCGGCAACGCGTCCGACGACCTCGTGGCCTGGCGTAATGGGGTATTGGATCTGGGGCAGCTCGCCGTCGAGGAGGTGCAGGTCCGTGCGGCAGACGCCGCAGGCCTCGACAGTGATGCGCACCTGGTGCTCGCCGACCGGCGCCAGCGAGACCTCCTCCAGAGTTAAGGGAGAGCCGGGAGCCGTCAGTCGCATCGCCTTCATGCATGCCGCTGCAGCAAGGTCGGACCCGGGCCCGGGGAGGCCCGGGCTGGATTCAGGCGGCGGGCTGCGCCAGCTCAGGCTTGCGCTCGGGGGCCGGCGGGACGACGACGCCGCAGGTGATGATCATCTTCATGGCGGCATCGACGGTCATGTCGAGCTCCACGATCCGCCGGCGGGGCAGGATGGCGAGATAGCCGCCCGTGGCATTGAGGGCCGCGGAGATATAGACGCACGCGTGCACCTCACCCGTTTTGGCGGTCACCTCGGGTACGTCCTCCGCAGTCAGGAAACCGAGGCTCCAGACACCTTCGCGCGGATACTGGACCATGACCACTCTGCGGAATGCGTTCGACTGGGAGAAGACGCTCTCCGCGAAGCTCTTCACGCCGCCATAAACGCTGCCGACGATCGGAATGTGGTGCAGCAGCTCCTCGCCCCACACGAGCAGCCGCCGCCCGATGAGGTTGGTGGCGAGAATGCCGGTGAGGAAGAGCACGACGACGGCGAAGACCACCCCGATCGCGGGCAGCACGACGCCCATCAGGCCCCGCGGCTGGAATCCCGGCGGCAGCGGGAAGAGCACGAGCGTCCTGTCCGCCAGCCGCAGCAGGAACGTGACCACCCACAGTGTGGCGACGATCGGCAGCCACACGAGGACGCCGGCGACGAGATAGCGCCGCACGGGCGATCCTTTCTTCTTCGGCGAGGCCGAGCCGGACGCGGCGGTCCGCGAGGATTTTTCCAGGGCGGGCGAGCTCAATGCCTCACCGCCTCGAGCCGCGCTTGGCGGCCTTGGCCCGCGCCGCGGGCTTCGCCTTGGCCCGCGAGGTCGCGGGGCGCGAGCTCGCCTTGGCGGGCGCCGCGCCCTTGCGGGGTGCCACGCCTTTGCGCAGCGCCGCGGCACGAGGCTTCGAAGCTGCAGCGGCCGTCGAGACGCTCGGGACCTTGGGCTCGGCAGGCTTGGCCGCCTCGGCGGCCGGGGCCTTCGTTTCCGGCTTCGACTCCTCCGCGGCGGGCAGGCCCGGTGGGACCCGGGACGTGGCCTCCTCGCGCTCGGCGGCGAGATTGCGCTTGTCCTCCTTGTCGGACTTGAAGTCGGTCTCGTACCAGCCGCTGCCCTTCAAGCGAAAGACGGGCGCGGATATGAGCTTCTGCATGGTTCGCTTGCCGCAGGAAGGACACTTCACGAGCGGCGGATCGCTGATCTTCTGCATCAGCTCGGTGTAGAACTTGCAGCTCTGGCACTCGTATTCGTAGAACGGCATGGCTTGGAGGTTGTAAGTGTGAGGGTGAGCTTCCCGTGCGCCGATTATAGTCTCAGGCGGCCCTCGCGAAGACGATCTGTCCGTCTTCTATCGTCGCGCGGATGCTGTCTCCGGGCGCGAACTCGCCCTTGAGGATCCTCTGCGCCAGCGGGTTCTCGATCTGCTGCTGGATGGCGCGCTTCAGCGGCCGCGCCCCGTACACCGGGTCGAAGCCGGCCTCGCCGAGGAAGTCGCGCGCCCTCTCGTCGAGCGCCAGGTCCATGTTCCGCTCCTGCAGGCGCTTGCGCAGATAGATGAGCTGGATGTCGACGATCGCGCGAATCTGATCCGTGCCGAGCGGGTGGAACACCACGATGTCGTCGATCCGGTTGATGAACTCCGGCCGGAAGCTCTGCTGCACGACCTCCATGACCGCGCTCTTCATGCGGGTGTAGTCCTTCTCCCCGCCGTACTCCTGGATGACCTCGGAGCCCAGGTTCGAGGTCATGATGATGACCGTGTTGCGGAAATCCACGGTGCGGCCCTGGCCGTCGGTCAGGCGGCCGTCATCGAGCACCTGCAGCAGCACGTTGAAGACGTCGGGGTGGGCCTTCTCCACCTCATCGAGGAGGATCACCGCATAGGGGCGGCGGCGGACCGCCTCCGTGAGGTACCCGCCCTCCTCGTAGCCGACGTAGCCAGGAGGCGCGCCGATGAGCCGCGCCACGGAATGCTTCTCCATGAACTCCGACATGTCGATGCGCACCATCGCATCCTCGGTGTCGAAGAGAAACTCGGCGAGCGCCTTGCAGAGCTCGGTCTTGCCGACCCCCGTGGGTCCCAGGAAAAGGAACGAGCCGTTGGGACGGCGCGGATCGGAGAGGCCGGCGCGGGAGCGGCGGATGGCGTTGGAGACGATCGTGAGCGCCTCGTCCTGGCCGACCACGCGGCGGCCCAGGGCTTCCTCCATCCTCAGGAGCTTCTCCTTCTCGCCCTCGAGCATCTTCGAGACCGGAATGCCGGTCCACTTGGAGACGACCTCGGCGATCTCCTCCTCCGTCACCTTGTTGCGCACCAGCTGCGGCGTCTTGCCCTCGGCCACGGCGGCCGCGGCGAGGCGCTTCTCCAGCTCCGGTATCTGGCCGTACTGCAGCTCCGCCATGCGGCCGAGATCGCCGGCGCGGCGGGCCGCATCGAGCTCGAGGCGCACGCGGTCGAGCTCCTCGCGGATGTGCGCCGCGCCCTGGAGCGTCGCCTTCTCGGCCTTCCAGATCTCCTCGAGGTCGGAGTACTCCTTCTCGAGGCCGTGCAGGGTCTCCTGCAGAGCGGCCAGGCGCTTGCGCGAGGCCTCGTCCCGCTCCTTCTTCATCGCCTCCTGCTCGATCTTGAGCTGGATGATGCGCCGCTCGAGGCGGTCGAGCGCCTCGGGCTTGGAGTCGATCTCCATCCGGATCCGCGCGGCGGCCTCGTCGATCAGGTCGATCGCCTTGTCGGGCAGCTGCCGGTCGGTGATGTAGCGATGCGAAAGCGTCGCGGCGGCGACGATCGCAGGATCGGTGATGTCGACGCCGTGATGAACCTCGTAGCGCTCCTGCAGGCCGCGCAGGATCGCGATCGTGTCCTCGACCGAGGGCTCATTCACCAGCACCTTCTGGAAGCGCCGCTCCAGGGCGGCGTCCTTCTCGATGTACTTGCGGTACTCATCGAGCGTCGTGGCGCCGACGCAGTGCAGCTCTCCGCGCGCCAGGGCGGGCTTGAGCATGTTGCCGGCATCCATGGCGCCTTCAGCCTTGCCGGCGCCCACCATGGTGTGCAGCTCGTCGATGAAGAGGATGATCTGCCCTTCCTGCTTCGCGAGGTCGTTGAGAACGGCCTTGAGGCGCTCCTCGAACTCGCCGCGGAACTTCGCGCCCGCGATCAGCGTGCCCATGTCGAGCGCGAGAATGCGCTTGTTCTTGAGCCCTTCGGGCACCTCGCCATTGACGATGCGCTGGGCGAGGCCCTCGACGATGGCGGTTTTGCCGACGCCCGGCTCGCCGATCAGCACGGGGTTGTTCTTGGTACGGCGTTGCAGGACCTGGATGGTGCGGCGGATCTCATCGTCGCGGCCAATGACCGGGTCGAGCTTGCCGGAGGACGCGCGCGCCGTGAGATCGACGGTGTACTTCTCCAGCGCCTGCCGGCTCTCCTCGGCATTGGGGTCGGCGACCTTCTCCCCTCCCCGGACCTCCTCGATCGCCTTCTCCACCGCGCCGCGCACGACGCCGGTCTCGCGGAAGATGCGGGCGAGGTTGCCGTCCTCGAAGGCCGCGAGCACGAAGAGCTCGCTCGAGATGAACTGATCGCCCCGCTGCTGGGCGAGCTTGTCGGTGACGTTGAGAACGCGGTTGAGGTCGCTGGAGACGTGGACCTCCCCGGGCGCCCCTTCCACCTTCGCCAGCCGGTCGAGCGCGGTCCCGAGCTCCGAGCGAAGCCGGTTGACGTCGGCGCCGGCCTTGCCGAGGAGCGGCCGGACGGTGCCCCCCTGGCTGTCGAGAAGGGCCAGCAGCACGTGGGCGGGCTCGAGGAACTGGTGGTCGCGGCCGAGCGCGATCGACTGAGCATCCGCCAGCGCCTGCTGAAATCGGCTCGTGAGCTTGTCCGTCCGCATTGGAGGAGACCTTCAAATGGGGGGTTGATTGACGGCGGAATGGGGGTGGATCGCCACGGGTTCAAGGCCGGCAGGCGCTTGCGGCAGCGCGGCGCATGCGGCTGTGCTGGTTCACCCGCCGCCCCAGGCCGCGCGTAGCCTTCACACGATCCATATGACAGCCGCCATCCGCCCGCAGCGGCCATCCCGCCGGTACGAAAAGAAGCGCCCGGGCTCAGCGTAAGTGCACCAGCCCCCGCCATGGACGGATTGCACCCCTAGAGCGGCGAGCTTGCGCCTCGCCAATGCGTAGAGATCGCATTGCCAGCGCCCTCTCGGGTTCGCCACGAAGGCCCCGGCAGCGCCGGGATCCCCGTCCAGGAAGGCGGCGCGGACTTCGTCCCCGACCTCGAAATGCGCCTGCCCGATGGCAGGTCCCAGCCAGGCGAGCAGCTCTGCGGGGGGCGTGTTCATCGCCCCCACAGTGGCTTGCAGCACGCCGCCGGCCAGACCGCGCCAGCCGGCATGCGCAGCGCCCACTGCGGAGCCATCCGCCGCGGCGAAGAGCACCGGCATGCAATCAGCCACCTGGATGGCGCAGATGCGGCCGGGTGAGCGGGTGAGGGCGGCATCGGCGGGCCCCGGGGAGTCGAGCGTTGGGAGCGCATCGAGATCGGCGACCCTCCGGCCATGAACCTGCTCGAGCCAGGCGGGCTCGGCCGGCAACGCGAGGCGCGCCCGCAGAAGGGCCCGATTCTCAGCGACGGCGCGTGGATCGTCCTCCACGTGCGCGGCGATGTTGAAAGTATCGAACGGCGGCTGACTGACTCCGCCCGAGCGCAGCGTGAAGGCGGCGCGGATGCCCGCGGGAGCGGGCCAATTTGGGATGATCGTGTCAGGTCCGCTCATGCGGTTGGTCTTCCTCCAGGACCGCCGCCAGACGCGCCATGTCCTCAGGAAGCGGTGCTTCCCACTCGAGACTGCGCCCCGTCGTGGGATGTGCCAATGCCAGGCGCGCGGCGTGCAGCGCCTGCCGCGAAAAGGCACTGAGCGCCGCCGTCAGGGCCGGACTGCACCCGGCCGGCAGCCGTCGGCGGCCGCCGTAGACCGGATCACCGATGACGGGATAGCCGATATGCGCCAGGTGAACCCGGATCTGGTGCGTCCTGCCGGTCTCGAGCTGCACCCGCACCAAGGTGTGGGCGCGATAGCGCTGGACAACGCGGTAGTGCGTGACGGCTTCCCGTCCGTCATTTCGCACAGCCATGCGCGTACGTTGCGCACGGTGTCGTCCGATGGGAGCATCTATTGTCCCCCCTCCCGTCATCACGCCAGTGCAGATGGCGAGGTAGTTACGCTCTATCTCCCGCTCGGCCAGCGCGGCGACGAGCCTTGCGTGCGCCTCGGGCGTGCGCGCCACCACGAGCAGGCCGCTGGTGTCCTTGTCGAGGCGATGCACCAGGCCGGCCCGCGGCACCAGCGCCAGCTTCGGATCGAGAGCGAGCAGCGCATTCTGCAGGGTGTGACCGGGATTGCCGGCGCCGGGATGCACGACCATGCCCGCCGGCTTGTTGATGACGAAGAGCCCCCGGTCCTCGTGGACCACCACGAGCGGCTGCGCTTCGGCGGCCACGCGATGATCGGCCTCGAGCCGGGCGGCGATCTGCACCTGCTCCCCGCCGAGGACCTTGTCCTTGCCCCGCGGCTGCCGCCCGTCCACCGTGACGGCGCCCGCCTCTATCCAGCCCTGGATACGGGCGCGGGAATACTGCGGCAGCTCCCGCGCGAGCGCCTGATCCAGCCTGAGGCCCGCCATGTCCACCGGCAGCACCAGGGAATGGTTGCGGAACTCTCCGGAGGCCTCGCAGTCCGTAGGGCTGCCGGCCGATTCGCTATACTCCCGCGCCATGCTCAATCTCGTTTCCCCTCATGGCCGTCCCGCGCACCGGACGGCAGGTACCACGCGCCTTCTCGCAGCCGCCCTGTGCATCAGTGCGCTCGCGCTCGCAGGCTGCACCCACCGCAAGCTCCAGCAGTCTGGACCCCAGGCGTTGTACCAGCGCGCCACGAAGGACCTCGCCGACTACAATTACAACGC
This sequence comes from Pseudomonadota bacterium, assembly GCA_019352035.1. Classification (GTDB taxonomy): domain Bacteria; phylum Pseudomonadota; class Gammaproteobacteria; order Steroidobacterales; family Steroidobacteraceae; genus 13-2-20CM-66-19. The sequence goes on from JABBNZ010000090.1 coordinate 13,814, forward strand.
TGCGATCAAGATCTTCGAGCAGCTGACGGCGGTCTATCCGTTCACGCAGCAGGCGCACCAGGCGCAGCTCGACCTGATCGACGCATATTACCGCGCCGGCGAGACCGATTCCGCCATTGACGCGTGCAAGACCTTCATCCGCGAGAACCCGACCCATCCGCGCATCGACTACGCCTATTACATGATGGGCCTGGTGAACTTCGAGAAGCAGCCGAATGCCGTCGAGCGGCTCTTCCACGTCGACCTCTCCAAGCGCCCGCCGACGACCGCGATGAAGTCCTTCGCGGCCTTCCGCACGGTGGTGCAGCAGTTCCCGAAGAGCGCCTACGCTCACGATGCGCGCCAGCGCATGATTTACCTGCGCGACCGGCTGGCTCTGTATGACGTTGACGTCGCGAGGTATTACCTCAAGCGCGGCGCGTACGTCGGCGCCGTGCGCCGTGCGAAGCTCGTCATCGAGAACTACGAAGGCGCGCCCGCCACCCAACAGGCGCTCGCCATCATGATCATCAGCTACGAGCGCCTCGGCATGAAGACGCTCGCCGCGCAGGCGCGCCGGGTCTACGCCGCCAATTTCACCGGCCCCGTGGCGCAGGTCGCCGCGGTGACCCAGCGGCACTGGTGGCACTTCTGGTAGCGGACCGAGGGCGCGCGCTCAGCGGGTAAATCTCGCGTCACGGCGTGCCAGCAGAGCTCTAGTCCGGGCCACCCTGCGTTGCCAGGGCTTCCACGTCGGCGGCACGCGCGCCCCGCGGCGCGGGCACTCTAG
>JABBNZ010000091.1 GCA_019352035.1 Pseudomonadota bacterium
GGCTCGGGCTGCTGTGATGCAGAGCACCTTGTGAGTGTTCCCGGCCGGTTATGGTATTATGCACCATATGGCTGGGGCGATCCTGATCTTCCGAGACAAGCAGGTAGACCCAATGGATGGCTCGATTACGGAAATGGTGATTTGGCAGCTTGAGCGGTCTGTACCTGGGTCCCGGCATTCGTTTAAGTACCGCCTTTTCTATGGCTTCCCGGGACGCACGATAGTGCGTTACGACAACGAGACGGGAAAGGGTGACCACCGGCACATCGAAGGACGCGAGGAAATCTACACCTTCTCGGACGAGATACGACTGGTCGAGGACTTTCTGGCGGACAGGCGCCGCCTGGGAGGTAAGTGAAATGGCCAAGAGACGCATTCAGGTTCACGTGGGCACCGCGGAGGACATGGGTCGGCGCTTCGTCGATGCTTGGGAAAGGGCGGCCCGTGGTGAGCGGGTGCGCGAGGAGCACCTTACTTTCGTCGACTTCAAGCAGATGCTGGGAACGTTGTCGGACGAGCGGCTTCGGCTTTTGAAGGAAATCCGGCGGAAAGATGCTGCTTCAGTGCGTGAGCTCGCAGACAGGCTCCGTCGCGACTACAAGAACGTCTACGACGACGTCGAGAGGCTTACGGCGGCCGGGCTCCTCGAGCGTGATGACGGTCGTCTGACCGCTCCCTACGAGACCATTCTGGCAGAAGTGTCGCTCGCGCCCAGGTGAGCAGTCCATGCCGACGCGCAACGTCGTTCTTACAGAGCGCCAGGCTGAGCTTGTCGAGCGGCTCGTGAGAGAGGGGCGGTATCAGAACGCCAGCGAAGTGATGCGGGAGGGTCTCCGCCTGGTCGAGGACAAGGAGGAGGACGTCAGGGCGCGTGTGAAAGCTTTGCGGGAAGCTGCGCGTATTGGCATTGCTGATATCGAAAACGGCCGTCATCGAACCTTCGGCAGTGCAGCCGGTCTCGGTCGACACCTCGGAACTGTTCGCGATCGAGCTTTGGCGAAGAAACCAGAGCGGTAGGACTTCTTGTGAGTGCAGGGGCGGGCGCCTGGACCGTGCGGCTTGCCGGCGCCGCGGAGGCAGATTTTGAAGCCATCCTGCTCTGGAATCTCGAGCAGTCTGGAGATGTTCAGGCGGGTGTCTATTCGGAGATTCTCTCCGCCGCCGTCCGGGCATTGATTGCTGGTCCTGAGCAGCCCGGCATCAAGGCGCGATCGGAGATCGGAAGAGACCTGTTCACCCTGCATGTCGCGCGATATGGTCGAAGGCGGCGGCATTTCGTGGTGTTCCGAGCCGACGCTGATCCTGCCAATCGGCAGACCGACGTTCTCCGCATTCTCCACGATTCAATGGATCTCGCGCGTCATGTGCCGGAGGATGAATGACTTCGGCGGCCAAAAAACCATGATTTTCCGGCTTGCCGAGGCGGCCAGGATGTAGGTTGTCTAATGGCGCCGAAGAGCGCGCGATCGGCTCCTACGGAGCCCATTCTGGCCGAGCTGCCGCGCGCCCTAAAGCGGGCGTGAAGCGGTACTGCAGCACCGGCGTTTCACCCTTCGGAGCCCAGGTTCTCGCGCGACAAGGTCTCTCGGACAGACCCGACTCAGAACCTAAAGCTACCGCCGAATTTGTGCGCTGCGGTGAGACCGCGTGATACGCCCTGAGCATGATTTCGAGTTCACCACCCACCCCGCCGTGCGAACGTGTAATTCGTCAGAATTGTCGCCCGGCCAAGATCAACGTGTACGTCGGGCTTAGTCGCCGCCGTGCCGGGCGAGTCTCATGTACCGCGAGTGCGTAGTACCCCACTTGGTGGTAGTAGGTTATGCGGGCGCGAACGTGCGCCTCCGTCCCTTTGAAGCCGAGATTGCGGAAGATGTTCTCGATGAGATCGATGCGCTCATCATCGACCTTGTGGACCTTGCGGGCGACTTCCGGTGAGCGCCGAGCCCAGTCGCGCACAGCGGAGTCGTACTGTGAGTTGTAGTCTTCGTCCTCGACCCACATCTCGATCAGCTCCTTGAACTGAGCCTCGCCATCCTTGCGGTCACGGGCGGCGATCCTGCGCAGGGCGCGCGTATTGACCTCCTGCCAGTCCTTCAGCAGCCGCTCGAGGAGCGCATCGCGACTGCCGAAATATCCATAAAAGCCGCCGCGCGTGACCCCGAGCCGCTGGGAGATGCTTTGTACGGTAACGGCTTCCACGCCTCCGCTGATCAGCATCTCGCGGGCGATCTCGAGCCAGTCCTGCCGGACACGCTTTACCATGGGCGCATTCTACTTGAGCACGACGGTTCGGTTGCCATTGCGGAAGACCCGCCGTTCCGAGTGCCATTTGATGGCGCGGTTCAGTACCACCGTTTCGAGCTCGCTGCCGACGACCGCCAAGTCCTCGGGAGGCTGCGTGTGATCGACCCGCTCGACCTCCTGCTCGATGATGGGCCCCTCATCTAGGTCGGTCGTTACGTAGTGCGCGGTGGCGCCGATGAGCTTGACCCCCCGGCCATGTGCCTGGTGATAGGCCTTGGCGCCCTTGAAGCCCGGGAGAAAGGAATGGTGGATATTGATGGCGCGGCCGTCGAAGTAGTGGCACGTATCCGCGGTGAGGATCTGCATGTAGCGGGCGAGCACGAGAAGCTCGGCATCGACCTGCTCGAAGAGCTCGGTCAGGCGCCGCTCCTGCTCGGCCTTGCGGCCATCGATGACGGGCAGGTAGTGGTAGGGCACGCCATGCCATTCGGCGAGGCTTCTCATCTCCTGGTGATTGGAGACGACCGCTACGACCTCGACCGGCAGGGTGCCCGTGCTCCACCGATGCAGGATACTGTTCAGGCAGTGACCGTGGCGCGAGACCGCGATCACCGCCCGGCAGCGCCGCTCGACCTGGTGGAACTGCCAGCTCATCCCCAGGCGCTGCCCGACTTCCTCCCCGAATTTGCGGTCCAGGACCTCGAGCGAGGGCATTCCTCGACCGCTATCGTGAAACGCCGTGCGCATGAATGACATGCGCGTATGGGGGTCATTGTGATGCTGCGCCTCGGTGAGCAGGGCATGGTTGGCGGCCAGAAATCCTGCAATGGCCGCGACGATTCCCGTCGTATCCGGGCAGGCGGTGGTGAGGACAAAGAGCCTCGGGGACGGGTTTGCCGCGGATTTTGCCGCGAGAGGCTCCGCAGCGCTGGCGCTGGTCCTGGGATCGAGGGGAGTGGACATGTGATCTTCAGGAGAATGGTGAGATCCGGTCATTGGGCAGGAGGTAGGCCCGGACATCCCGCCGCATCGGCGAGCCAATCGCGCAGGTGCCTCGCATGGCTGCGATCGACGATACAGCGAACGGCGCGGGGCTCTCTTGCGGGATTCCAGAGGATTGCGGGAATGTCCGCAAGCCCCGTGCGACTGCAGCGACCGGAGGGGAATGTGTCGGCGTGCAGATCGAGAGTGCACCCGCTCATCAGAACGTCGGCGCAACGCGTGCCGCTCAATTCACAGACCGCCAACGCGTCACTCATGTCGATCACGGCTGCGAGGCAAGTCGCCATCTGGCGAGTGAGGGCGGCCTGAAGGGATTCGGTTTCGCTGGCGGGGGCGGCGAGAAGCCATTCCTTGGGTGTGAGCCAGAGAAGCGCGTAATCACCGCGAGTGCTGACCGTTTGGGGTGCGGGGAGCCGCAGTCCCGTGTGGCTCATGAGTGCATCCTGCAAGGCGGATTCGGATGGGCTCTGCAGCAGCAGAAATCCCCATCCGGAAAGCCACGTCATTTGGATATCGGACATCGCGACGAACGTGGTGTCGCCGCCCTGGATCAGGGGGGCGAACGGCTGCTGATGCTCAAGCATTGAGGCGGTGACCTTCTGGATCGTACCAACGGGGAGAGACGATTCGAGCCGGGAATGTGCGCCCGCTGGAGTACACGTGGACCGCTTCGCCCGTCCGCGCCTGACCGGCCTGGACCAGGCCGAGGGCGACGCTGCGGCCGAGCGCCTCGCTCATGCAGCTCGAGGTCACATAGCCCTGGCTGGCATTGCGAGTGGTGGCATCCGCGATCACATGTGCCCCGACCGGCAGCACCGTGCCTGGGTCTTGAGCCTCGAGGCCTACGAACTGCAGGCGATCCGGCCGCTTCGCATCGGAGCGCTCGAGGGAGCGGCGGCCGACGAAGTCATCCGATTTCTTCGCAAGGAGGGCTCCCATGCCCACATCGGCGGGAATGCTGCGTCCGTCCGTATCGGTACCCACGTGCAGGTATCCTTTCTCGGTTCGCAGCTCCTGCAGGGCCTCGATCCCTATGGGCAGAACGCCGAGGTCCGCGCCTTTCGCGAGGAGCCTCTCCCAGAGGGCGGTAGTATACCCCGCTGGGATATTGATCTCGAAGGAGAGCTCCCCTGTGAATCCCACCCGAGCGATGCGCACGGGCACGCCCTCGAGTCTGCCGCAGCGGATGGAGAGGTGAGGAAATGCGTCGGGCTCGAGATCGATGTCCGTCTCCAGGCGCTCGAGGAGCTCCCGCGCACGGGGGCCTGCGACCGCGATGTTGCCCCATGCAGAGGTCACGTTCGTGACGAGTACCGTCAGATCCGGCCATTCGCATTGCAGCCATTCCTCGAAGCCGGCGAAAATGCGGCCCGCCCCGCCGCTGGTGGTGCTCACGAGGAAGTGGTCCTCGGCGAGGCGCAGGCACACCCCATCATCGATGATGATGCCGTGCTCATTCAGCATCAGCCCGTATCGGCCGCGGCCGACGGCGAGGGTCTTCATGCCGTTGTAGTACATGCGGTTCAGGAACACCGCCGCATCGGGGCCTCGCACTTCGATCTTGCCGAGCGGTGAGCCGTCAAAGAGGCTCACCGCCGTGCGCGTGGCTCGCTTCTCGGCCCGGATGCAATCGTCCCGGTGCCGGCGCTCGCCCGCGTACCAGGCCGGACGAAGCCAGCCGCCAAAGTCCTCGAGTACCGCGCCGTGGGCGGCGTGCCAGCGATCGAGCGGGGTGCGGCGCAATGGATGATAGAAGGCCCCGACGTGCCGTCCCGCGAGGCTCCCCAGGGTCACCGGATCGTAGGGCGGACGGAACGTGGTGTTGCCCACCTGCGGGATCGAAGTGCCGGTGAGCTCGGCGAGAATGGCGAGCGCATTCATGTTGCTCGTCTTGCCCTGATCGACCGCCATGCCGGTGGTGGTGTAGCGCTTGACGTGCTCCACCGAGCGCAGGTTCTCGCGCACGGCGAGCTCGAGATCCCCGCGCGTGACATCATTCTGGAAGTCGACCCAGGCCTTGCGGTGTGAGCTTTGAGGACTCGCCCAGAACGCGGTGGTGGCTGCCAGCTCCACGTCCGTGGTCGGGGAGCGCCCGGCATCGCGCGTCGCCTGAGCGGCCTTGGCGGCTTCGCGTCCGGCGGCGAAGCCATCCGTCAGGCAATGGTGCAGCGCCAGGTTTCCGGCCGCGGCTCCCGCGCAGTGGAAGCTCTTCGGGCCCGGTCCCGGGAGCAGGGCGGCGCGCTCGGGGTCGTAGCGCAGCTGCCCCTTGGCTTGCGAGAAAAGGTGCACCGAGGGCGTCCACCCGCCGGACACGCAGAGGAGATCGCACTCGAGCCGACGGGCCGAGCCTTCGTTGATTCTGCCGGCCGCAGCGCCGATTTGCCCGATCTCGATGGCCTTGACGGCACGGCCGCCGTGGGCGCGCACCGGGTAGTAGCCTGCCATGACCCTGATTCCAGCGCTGCGGGCCAGCGAAGCTGCCTCTCCCGGCTCGGCGCGGGTATCGACGATGGCGGCTATCTCGACGCCGGCGGTTTGCAGTGTGCTCGCGGCCTCGTATGCGGAATCCCCACTCGTGACGATGACGGCTCGGCGCCCCGGCCGCACCGCGTACTGGGCGGCGTAGGTCATCGCCGCAGAGGCGAGCATGATTCCCGGCAGATCGTTGTCCGCAAAGACGATAGGGCGCTCGATCGCGCCGGCCGCGACCACCACCTCGGCGGCCCGCACGTGCCAGAGGCGCTCGCGCAGGCCGGCACTTTCGGGCTCACTGAGCTTTTCCGAGAGGGCAATGAGGTTGTGGTCATAGCAGCCGAATGCCGTCGTGCGGGTGAGTACGCGCGCATTCGGGGCGGTGCGCAGCTCGCGCTCTACGGCTGCCGTCCAGGCGAGCGCTGCCGCGCCATCGATCCGCTTCGTTTCCTGGAGTGCGCCTCCAAGCGCCGGCCGATCATCGGCCAGGATGACGCGCGCGCCGGCCCTCGTTGCGGCAAGCGCCGCAGCGAGGCCCGCAGGTCCTCCTCCGACCACGAGGACGTCACACTGCTCGTGACGCTCCTCATATCGGTCGGGATCGGGTTCTCTCGGCGCAGTCCCGAGTCCGGCCGCCCGCCGGATCGCAGGCTCGAACATGTGCCAGCTCGGCCACATGAAGGTCTTGTAGTAGAACCCGGCCGGCATCAGCCGCCCGAGGAGCTGCAATGGCGCGAAGGCGTCAGAGCGCGCATTGGGCCAGCAGTTGACACTGCGGGCGCTCAGTCCGTCACGCAGCTCCACCTGGGTTGCCTTGAGATTCGGCGTCGTGCGCGCCCCGTCCCCGAGCTGAACGATGCCGTTCGGCTCCTCGCACCAGGCACCGACCAGTCCCCGTGGACGATGGAGCTTGAAGCTTCGCCCGACGATGCGCACGCCATTGGCCAGGAGTGCGGAGGCGAGGGTGTCGCCGGCGAACCCCCAATAACGTTCACCATCGAACTCGAAGGCGAGGGGACGGGTGCGATCGATGCGACCGCCGTTTGCGAGCCGCCATTCATTGCCCTTCACGTGAGAGCCTCGGGCAAAGTGTCGGTGAGCCTCGTCGTCGCCCGGATCTCGTGTGTGACGGTGCTGCGAACCACGACGAACCATTGCCGGCACCCGAGTGCATGCAGCCACCGCTCGCGCACGAAGCCCTTGGGGTTGTCTCTCGTGAAGAGGTACTCCGCCCAGGCCTCATCCGAGACCTGCTCCGGCGGCCCGGGACGCACGAGGGGCACTTCGCCGCCCCAGCGAAACTCGGGCTCATCCCGGGGTCCACAGCAGGGACAGGTGATTTGCAGCATCGACGGGTGCCTCAGTGTGAGATGCCGGCGGCGGCGCCTTCGTCGATCATGGCGCCGCGGGTGAATCGATTGAGCGTGAAGCCTTCGGCGGCCGGATGGTGGCGCCCGGTCGCAAGCAGGTGCGCGAACGCGAAGCCGCCGCCCGGAATCGCCTTGAAGCCGCCAGTGCCCCAGCCGCAGTTGAGGTAGAGGCCCTTGACGGGCGCCTCATCAATGATCGGGGAGGAGTCGTGGACCACGTCCACGATGCCCGCCCACTGGCGCAGCATCCGCAGGCGGCTGAAGCAGGGAAAGAGCTCGAGGAGTCCGGCGACCGCGCCCTGCAAGGTGGGGAGATTGCCTCGCTGAGCGTAGGACGGGTAGAGGTCGAGTGCGCCGCCCGTGACGAGCTCCCCCTTGTCGGACTGGCTGACGTATGCGCCGGTCGACATCGACACGACGACACAGGAAAGAACGGGCTTCACGGGCTCCGTGACGAATGCCTGCAGCGCATAGCTCGTCACCGGCAATCGAAAGCCCGCCTTGGCGGCAAGGACGCTGCTGTGGCCCGCGACGGCGAGAGCCACCTTGGGCGCGCGGAGCTCCCCTCGGCTCGTCTCAACGCCCACGATGCGGTCGCCTTCGCGCAGGAAACCCACGACCTCGCAGTTCTGGATGATGTCCACTCCGAGCGCATCGGCCGCGCGAGCGTAGCCCCAGGCAACGGCATCGTGCCGGGCGACGCCCCCGCGCCTTTGCAGCACGGCACCCTTCACCGGATAACGGGCGGTCGGGGAGTCATTGAGCAGGGGGACCCATTCTCGGATCCGGGAGGGCTCAAGAAGCTCGCCGTCGATCCCGTTGAGGTGCATGGCATTGAGCCATCGGGCGAGCATCTCGAGCTGATGGCTGTTGTGGGCGAGGGTGAGGACGCCCCGTTGGCTCAACATGATGTTAAAGCCGATGTCGCGCGAGAGGCCCTCGTACAGGCGCAGCGACAGATCGTAGAGACGGGCGCTCTCGGGATAGAAGTAATTGGAACGGACGACGGTGGTGTTGCGGCCCGTATTTCCCCCGCCGAGCCAGCCCTTCTCGATCACCGCGACATTGCCGATGCCATGCTCCTTCGCGAGGTAATAGGCCGTGGCGAGGCCATGGCCGCCCCCGCCGATGACGATGACATCGTAGCGCCGCCGGGGCTCGGGGCTGCGCCAGAGCTGCGGCCAGCGCTCGTGAGACGACAGGGCATTGCGGACAAGACTGAAGGCGGAAAGGCGCACCGGCATCACTCGAGGGCTCCGATGCGCCCAAGTATACATGCATGTATAGTCGTGGCCGCAAGCCATCTTCGCCCGGATTGCGCCGAGAATATACATTCGTGTACAGTGTTGATCATGCCCAGTCCCTCTTGGGAGATCGTGGCGGCCTTGAATGCTCCGGCCGGCCGGCCGCGCGCATGCCGTCCCGATTCCATTCTCTGTCCGTTTGATCGTCACCGACTCGCTCGCCCATGGGAGCTGCGCAGCAATGGCAATGAGCGGGATCGGAGCATCGGGGCGGTCCCTGGAGCAGGCACGGACGAGCATGAGAGCTCACTCGCGCACGGGGCCTTGCCGTTGCCGGACTTGCGTTGGTGCGTGGATCACGTGAGCGGCTTATCGCCGGCGCTCGCGGACACTTAAATATCCGCCAACCCATTTTCATTGGGAGGTCCGAATGTCCAATTCCAAGGAATCGCAGAAGGGCCGGCCGCTTCCCCCGGCCATGTACGCGTCCCTGGCCGATCTGCCGCGCCTGGCGGAAGCGTATGCGCATGCGGGAATTCCAAAAATCACTGGCGGTACGGACGCGCCGCGCGTGGCACCCGGGAGTGCCGAGGCCGGGGAACTTCCCGAGACTTGCGATTTTGGGCTGCAGCAAATCGATGCGCTGAGCGATGATCTGGTGCTCGTTCGCACCGACTTCGATCGCTTCAGTCCCACGCGGATCAATCTCGAGGTGAGCGGGTGCCTTTATCTGCACTTCCGACTCGAGGGGCTGAGCGATGAGGAGATACCTGGCGCCGGGCGCAGGCAGCTTGACCGCGAGAGCTTCATTCTCTCCGCTACGTCGCGGCCCGGCTTATGGGTCCGCGATGTCCTGGGCAGTGCCTGGCGCACGGTGGGGATCGTATGCCGGCCGCCGGCGCTTGCCCTGCAGGAGCTTCGCTGGGTGGGGGACAATCTGCCCGAGCCGCTGCGCCGGTTCGGCGCGGGTGAGGAGGTGGAGTTCGCCTTCGTGGGAGAGCTCACCGCCGAGATGCGAGCGGCCGTTCAATCCCTGATGCGCGCGAGAATGCCCCCGGAGATTCGCGACACCTACCTGCGGGCGAAGGTCGTGGAGCTCATGTGTCTCGCATTGGCTCGGGTTCGGGGCATCCCGCGGGCCAATGAGGCGGCCGGTGTAGCGGTTCGCCTGAGCGCGAGGGACATCGAGGCGATACGGTCCGCACGGCGCTCGCTGCAGACGAGCTCGCCTGCGCCCTCGCTTGGCGCCCTGGCGCGACAGGTGGGCATCAATCGCAACAAGCTCGCCTTCGGGTTCAAGCACCTCTTCGGTGTGACCGTCGGGGAATTCGAGCGGGTGCTGAGACTCGAACGCGCGCGAAGTCTCCTGCAGAGGCAGGAGTTGCCCATCCGGCACATCGCCACCCTCGCCGGCTATGAGGATCCCGGAAGCTTCAGCAAGGCCTTCAAGCTCGAGTACGGCATGCTGCCTTCCGAGTGGCGCGGGAGGCACTGCGAGAAAATGACGGAAGCCCGCTTCTTCGGGACTTCCGCCCGACACGGCGAGCCGGCGCACATCTACCCTCCCGATTAAGCCCTCCCGTCCTGTCGGCCGGCGGGCCGGCTCTTCGGAATAACCTCAAGTGACGACGGTTCGGGGGAAAATCGATATGGCGAGGCACCTGACGATCCGATCCAGAAAGCTAGTGCTCATGGGCGCGGTCTGCCTGCTCGCGCCGGCTCTGCTGGAGCGCGCCGCCGCCCGGAACCAGGCGGCCGCCACCGGCAGCGCGGATGCGAGCTCGGAGCAAGCCGGCCCGGTCACCCTGGAGCAGGTGGTCGTGACGGCGACCAAGCAGAGCGAGACCCTGCAGAATACGCCCGTCGGCCTGACCTTGATCACGAGCGAGCGGATCGGCGCGCTCGGCATCCAGGACTTCAATGACTACATGCAATACGTGCCGAGTCTGCAGATCTCGAGCGAGGGCGGAACGGGACTGGGCGTTCCGATCATCCGTGGCCTTTATTCCGGGCCGGAGCAGACGACCTCCACCGTGGGCATCTATGTCGATGACATGCCGCTCACACCGAGCAGCGCCGGATTTCCCGGCACGCTGGTGATGCCGGATCCGGATCTTGCCGATGTCCGCAACATCGAGGTGCTCAAGGGTCCACAGGGCACTCTCTATGGCGCAAGCTCGCTCGGAGGATTGGTCCGCATCGTCACCGCAAAGCCCTCCCTCGAGCGCTTCTCCGGCGAGGCCGGCATCTCCGGATCGGCGGTGGACGGGGGTGGCGATGGCTACGGAGTGCACAGCTGGGTCAATATCCCGCTGATCGGTCATGAGCTCGCGCTGCGCGTGAGCGCATTCGACCGGCTGGATCCCGGATTCATGACCAATGTCCTGACCCACCAGGACAACGTCAACACGGCGCGGGTGAAAGGCGGCGCCGCGACATTGCGGTTCGCTCCCACAGCCCGGCTCGACATCGATTTCAATGCTTCCTATCAGGACATCCACAACAATTCGCTCGCCGGGTCGGACCTCAATGCGCAGACTCTGCAACCGCTCGAGGGCAAATACCAGTACGCGGCATTCACTAACACGAACATCGATACCTCGTTCCTCATCGGAAACGTGACGGCCACGTACCGCCTGGACGCCGGAACGATCACCGATTCCACGAGCTATGCGCGATACAACTCCGCTCAGGTGTTCGATTACACGACCCTTTACGGCCCGCTCCTCGCTTTCGTATCGCCGGAGGCCGTGTTCGGGCACATTGCGCCACGGATGAACAAGTACACGGAGGAGCTGCGCTTCAACTCGAGCCGCATCGGCGCGTTCAGCTTCCTGGGTGGCCTGTATTACACCTACGAGCGGGACACCTACGGCTTCCTCATGAATGGCGTCGATGGATTCAACGGGGCCCCGCTGCCCGTGCCCCTGTATGGCCTCCTGACGGCCGATACCACGAACCATTACGATGAATACGCCGCGTACGGGGATGTCACGTGGCATTTCGCGCATCGATGGGATGCCACCGCAGGCATCCGCGAAAGCCACAACTCGCAAAGCGGCGCCACCAGCGGTGGCGGACTTCTGGCCGGAGGATCGGGCGATTCGCGCTCACGTTCCGCGAATTCCGATACGACCTATCTCGCGACCGTCAAATGGCGGCCGGTGGCGGACCTGACCGCCTATCTGCGCGCGGCGAGCGGTTATCGGCCCGGCGGTCCGCAATTCAGCGCCGCGGCCGGCGTGCCCTCATCATTCGGACCCGACACCGTATGGGACTACGAAGGCGGCGTGAAGGGCGCCTGGCTCGATGGACGGCTGTCGGCGGATGCCGACGTGTATCGTATGAATTGGCGCGATATCCAGCTGAATGCCCTCGTCAACGGACTCACGGTCACCGGCAATGGCGGCAACGCGCACTCACAAGGGGTTGAGTTCCAGGGTCAATACGCGCCGCTGCACGGACTGGTCCTGAGCGCCAACGCGGCGTATGACGAGACCCGTATCGACTCCATCTCTGCCAACAGCGACGCCGGCGCCCAGGTCGGGGACCCTTTGCCGAACACGCCGAAGTGGAGCGGGGCGCTGGCGGCGGATTATTCGGCTCCGATCGGTCGGGCCGTGGGGACGGTGGGCGCCACGTACCATTATCAGGGGGCCGCCTCGAGTTCCTTCTCGGGAATCAACAGCTACATCGATGCACGGATTCCCGCCTATTCGGAGGTGGACTTGCGCACGGGCCTCGAGTGGGGTCGCTATCGTCTGATGTTCCGTGTCTCCAATCTGCTGGATAAATACGCCCTGTCGAACATCACGCTGTCACAGCTCATTCCCGGAGACCCGTTCGACCCGGTATATGGAAGCGGCGTTCCGCTGCAGCCGCGCACATACCAGCTGTCACTCGAGGCCCGGTTCTGAGATGTTCGCGGTGCTCGGTCGACGGAAGAACTCCGAAGGCCCAAAGATGAAAATGGCGCTCGCTCTCCTGACGGTTCTCGCCGCCGCAAATGCCGCGGCCGCCGTCCCCGATCTGTCTCCGGCCCGATGGCCCGCAAGCGAGCGCGACCGGGCGCAGCGTACGCAGAGCTGGGCCCCACGGAAGATGCGTTCCTTCGAGAGCCGAAGCGGATTGATTTCCGCGGTTGCCTCGCCTGTGGCGGTACTCGCGGGACTTCAGGCGCTGCGCCAGGGCGGCAATGCCGCGGATGCCGCAGCGACCGTGGCTCTGACTCAGGTGACCATGGAGCTCGGCTCCGTGGTCTCGTATGCCGGCATCATGACGATGCTGTACTACGACGCCAGAACGCATACCGTCACCTATCTGAACGCGGGCTACGATTCTTATAAGAATGAAACGGACCCGCAGACCATCCCGGTCGGAGACCTCGGGCCGCTCAATTTCGGTCCGAAGCCCAAGGTCGGGGGCGCCCTGGGGCGCCAGACGCTGGTGCCGGGATTCATGGCGGGTATCCAGGCGTTGCATGATCGCTTCGGCAAGCTGCCGTTTCGGGTCCTGTTCCAGCCGGCGATCTGGTACGCGAGGCACGGAGTCACCGTGTCCCCCATTTTGGAGAGCTTCTTCAAGATGCGGCAGAAGTACTTGTCCAGCACGCCCGAAGGTCGGCGGTTCCTGCGCCAGGGCGGCGATGCGATGCCGAAGGTCGGCGACAATTTCGTGCAGAAGGAACTCGCGCATACTCTCACGGAAGTTGCCGATCACGGCGCTGCGTATATGTATGCGGGGCCGTGGGGGAGGGCGTTCGTGGCCGCTGTCCGCAATGCCGGCGGAAAGGCGACTCTGGGTGATATGCAGGCGTACCGCGTCCTGTGGAGCGCACCGTACAGCGAGCAGTTCCTGGGCCATACGCTCTATGTGAGCGGGCCGCCGAGCGATGCCGTGTATCAGGTGCAGGAGGGGCTGAACATCGCGGCGGCTTTGAAGCTGCAGCACCGCGGTCCCTATTGGAGCGATCCGCGGACCTTCCGTGACCTTTCGCGTATCGACCCCCTGGTCTCGCAAGCGCCCCGATTCTCACCGGGCATCGCCGCCTTCCTCAAGTCCCAGGGGATCGACATCTCGCGCCCGGCGCAACGCGGTAAGGGATTTGCGGCCGCCGTAGCACCGATTTTGGGGGAGCTATATGTTCCTCCGCAGAGAATCACTCCGCACCACTCGAATTCCATTGTCGTCGTGGACAAGGAAGGAGACATTGCGGTAATGACGCACACGATCAATGCGGTCGTGTGGGGGGATACCGGAATCGTGGTGGGGGGCATCCCGCTTCCCGACTCGGCGGGATTCCAGCAGGACGTCCTCGCCCGGCTGAAACCCGGAAGCAGGGTTCCCGATCCCATCGCCTGCACTCTCACCTTCGATGGCTCGCAGCCGGTGCTCGCTACCGCTCCGATCGGCTCCTCGCTGACGGCTCAGACGATCGCGACAGTCTTCAGCGTCATTGCCCAGAAGCAGACGCTCGCGAGCGCGCTGGGTGCGCCCCCCGTACTGGATAATTTTGCGCAGGCCGGGCTGCCGCTGGATGCGCGCAAGGTCGATGTTCCGGCGGGTGGGTATCCGGACAAATTCATCGCGCGCGTCAAGGCCCTCGGTGTGCCCATCGCCGAGGTGTCCGCGCAGCAGGCTGCGATCCTGCGCGGCACCCTGGCAGCGGCGACAATAGATCCTGCGACGCATGTGGCCTCGACCACGGAGGTGCCCGGTGTCATGGTCTTCGCAGGCAGCAATTGACATCGGGCCGCCCGGTGTCGCAGCTTGAAAGCAATCTCCGGACTCGATGAGCTCAATGGCAAAGCAGGGAGCTGAAGCGGCCATGGATGCGGCGCGGCAAACCGGCTCGTCTCGCGGGTACTCCCTCTACGTACTCGGGATCCTCGGTCTCATTACCGTTCTCGATTACTACGACCGGAGCCTCATCAGCATCCTCATCGAGCCTGTGGAGCGTGGGCTGCATCTCGATGACGCGCAAATCGGCCTGCTGACCGGGGTCGCTTTCGCTTTCGCATATGGAGTCTTTGGCATACCGCTCGCCCGGCTGGCCGACCGGTACGGAAGAGTTCGGATACTCACGGCGGGCGTTTTCGTCTGGT
>JABBNZ010000092.1 GCA_019352035.1 Pseudomonadota bacterium
CCTAGCTACAGTGGAGAACAGCTCGTGAGTGGTAGCCATGCATCGCCTCCAGAATCAGTATAGCCGCGGGAGGCCGTGGAGAACCACTATTCGCCCACTTTTCGACCAAAGTGTCGAGCGCCCTGTTGCAGCATGCGGGTGCGTCCGCAAAATGGGACCACTCATGGGACCACCGGGGGCTTTCGGGATGCTCTGAAAGATTGGTCGGAGCGCCGAGATTTGAACTCGGGACCCCTTGCACCCCATGCAAGTGCGCTACCAGACTGCGCCACGCTCCGACGGATTCTTTTTACGGGCCTGCCACGAACGCGAGCGGGGTTCTCTCGCGCGAGGCGTAATGATACGCCGAAATGCAGGCTTTGCGGGAGCACCGAGCATCGGCTTCCCGCCCGGGTGCGAGCCCGGATCTGGCGCCGCGGACTACCGCCGCAGGACCTTCAACAGCTCCTCCAGCTCGAGCCTCACCTGCTTCACGATCTGCTGGCTCTGCGACACGTCCGTGCGCGCTTCCTCGCCCGTCAGCTTGTTGCGGGCACCGCCGATCGTGAAGCCCTGATCGTAGAGGAGGCTTCTGATCTGGCGGATGACGATCACGTCCTGGCGCTGGTAGTAGCGGCGGTTACCGCGGCGCTTCACCGGCTTCAGCTGCGGGAATTCCTGCTCCCAGTAGCGCAGCACGTGCGGCTTCACGCCGCAGAGCTCGCTCACCTCGCCGATGGTGAAGTAGCGCTTGCCGGGGATCGCCGGCAGCTGCGAGTTATTCTTTGGCTCCAACATAGGCTTCGACCCGCGCCTTCAGTTTTTGTCCCGGGCGGAAGGTGACCACCCGGCGGGCGGTGATCGGGATCTCCTCGCCGGTCTTGGGATTCCTGCCGGGACGCTGGTTCTTGTCGCGCAGGTCGAAGTTGCCGAAACCGGAGAGCTTCACCTGCTCTCCCCTCGACAGCGCCGCGCGCACCTCCTCGAAGAACAGGTCCACGAGCTCCCTCGCCTCCCGTTTGTTGAGCCCGAGCTGGTTGAAGAGTGCTTCCGCCATCTCCGCCTTGGTCAGGGCCATCTCTTATTCTCGTATTTTTGCGTTCAAGCTCACGCGCAAATCCGCGACGACCGCGGTCATGAGCCCGGCAACGTCGTCCTCGGTAAGAGTGCGAGAAATGTCCTGAAGAATCAAGCCCAAAGCGACGCTTTTTCGACCTGCTTCTACGCCTGGGCCGCGATAGACGTCAAAAACGCGGAGATCACGCAAAAGGCTCGATGCCGTGAAGGTTACACGCTCGATGAGGCTACTTAAAGCGATAGATTCATCGACGACCACCGCGAGGTCCCGCCGAACCTGAGGGAAGCGGGACACCTCCCGGTAAGCCGGCCGCTCGACAGCCAAGGCCGGCTCGATGTCGAGCTCGAAGACCACCGGGGCATATGTAAAATCGAGCGCCTTCACCAGCGAGGGATGCAGCTCTCCCAGCCAGCCTACCGGCTGGCCGTCGCGCTGCAGGCGCGCCGCTCTCCCGGGATGCAGACACGCCAGCGCATGAGGCTCGAAGGTGAACTGCGCCCGCGCGCCGGTCGCGGCGAGCAGAGCCTCGATGTCCCCTTTGACGTCGAAGAAATCCACGGGCTCGCGCATCTCGCGCGGCAACCCCCACTGCTCCGGCAGCCGATGGCCGCACGCAATGCCTGCCAGCGTATCGATCTCGCGTGTTGTCCCGAGACCGTCCGTCGCCGCCCCGACCGCGAGGAAGCGCGCGCCATGCTCGAAAAGCCTGATGCGATCCTGCTGCCGCCGCTGGTTCTCCAAGGCGGCCTTGAGCAGCCCCGGCCACAGCGACACCCGCATGACCGAGAGGTCGCTAGCAATCGGATTGGCGAGCGCGATGCCCGCAAGATCGGGGAATAGCCGGGCCTGCAGCTGCAGATCGACGAAGGCGTAGGTGATCGCCTCGTGATACCCACGCTGTGCCAGCGTCTGCAGCAGCTCCCGTTCCAGAGGCCGGGAGCTCGGCAAGTTGCCGAAGCGCTGCGGGACGTTCGCATCTGCCTCGGGAATCGCCTGATAGCCGATGATCCGGGCCGCTTCCTCGATCAGGTCGGCCTCGATGGCGATATCGAACCGATGCGGCGGCGGCACGACTCGCCAGCCCTCTTCCGTCGCCTCGACGTGCATGCCGAGACTCACGAGGCTGCAACGTACACGCTCCGCGTCGAAATCAACGCCCAGCAGCCGCGCCAGCTGCTTGCGGCGCAGAGTCACAGCCGGTCGCGCCGGCAAGTGGTCATCAGACCGGCGTACGACGGCCGGCCCGGCATTGCCGCCAGCTATCAACAGCAGCAACTCCGTCGCACGCTCCACACCCCGCTCCTGCTGCGAGGGGTCGACTCCGCGCTCGAAGCGCTGGCTGGCATCCGTCGTCAGTCCCCAGCGCAGCGCACGTCCGATGATGGCGTCTGGAGAAAAGTACGCAGACTCGAAAAAGACGTCCGTGGTCTCGGCGCTCACGGCCGTGCGCTGTCCTCCCATGATGCCTGCAATACCGACGGGACCTGCGCCGTCAGTGATCAGCAGAACATCCGGTTGCACCTCTACGGACTTCCCGTCGAGCAGCGTAATCGATTCACCGGCACGGCCATAGCGGACACGGATCTCGCCGTGCAGCTTTGCCAGATCATAGCCGTGCATGGGCTGACCGAGCTCGAGCATCACGTAATTGGTGACGTCCACCACGGGGCTGATGGAGCGAACGCCGGCGCGCCGCAGGCGCTCCCGCATCCACACGGGCGTGGCAGCCTTGTTGTCGACTCCGCGAACGACACGTCCGACGAACTTCGGGCATCCAGCCGGCGCATCGAGATGCACGCCAAAGGTGTCGGCCAATGATGCTGCCGGACGCGGCGGCCGCCCGCTTGGCATGGCAGGCTCCGTCAGCTTCCCGCCGGAGAGCGCCGCCACTTCCCGCGCAACACCGATGACCGACATCGCATCGCCGCGGTTGGGGGTCACATTGAGCTCGAGAACGAGGTCGTCCAGCGCGAGATACTCGCGCAGATCCCTGCCCGCAGGCGCATCCGACGGCAGCTCCACGATGCCGGCCGAAGCCTCGGAGAGGCCCAGCTCCTTCGCCGAGCACAGCATTCCCGCTGATTCCACGCCCCGGAGCTTCGCGGCCTTGATCGTCAGGTTATCCGGCAGCTTCGCGCCGACGATCGCCAGCGCGCTCTTCAATCCCGCGCGCGCATTGGGCGCGCCGCAGACGATCTGCAGAGGCTCGCCCTGCCCCGTCGATACGCGGCAAACGCGCAGCTTGTCGGCCTGCGGGTGCTTTTCCGCGGACAGGATCTCCCCGACGACCACCCCGGAGAACGCGGGCGCCGCCGGCTCGAGCGCCTCGAGCTCGAGGCCCGCCATGGTGAGGCGCGAGCCCAGCTCCTGCGCACTCCACGGCACGCATACCCAGTCCATCAGCCACGAATACGGAATCCTCATGGTCAGAGCGCCCGAAACTGCTCGAGGAAGCGCAGATCGTTCTCGAAGAAGAGCCTGAGATCGCTGACGCCATAGCGCAGCATCGCCAGGCGATCGATCCCCATGCCCCAGGCATAACCGGTGTAGCGCTCGGCGTCGATGCCGCTCGCCAGGAGCACGTTGGGGTGCACCATGCCGCAACCGGCGATCTCGAGCCAGCCGGTGTGCTTGCAGGTGCGGCATCCCCCGCCCTCGCAGAACACACAGGACATATCGACTTCGGCCGAGGGCTCCGTGAAGGGAAAATAAGAAGGCCGCAGCCGCATTTTCAGGTCACGCTCGAAGAACGCCTGCAGGAACCCGTGCAGCGCCGCCTTCATGTTGGCGAAGCTGATGTTCTCGTCGACCTTCAGCCCTTCGACCTGATGAAACATCGGCGAGTGCGTCATGTCGGAATCGCACCGATACACGCGGCCCGGCGCCACGATCGCGATCGGCGCCCCGAGGCTCAGCATGGCGCGGATCTGCACCGGTGAGGTGTGCGTGCGCAGCAACCGCCCATCCGGGAAATAGAACGTGTCGTGCATCGCCCGCGCGGGGTGATTCGGCGGGAAATTGAGCGCCTCGAAGTTGTGGAAGTCGTCCTCGATCTCCGGTCCCGTGGCGATCTCGAAGCCGGCGCGGCGGAAGAGCTCCTCCATGCGCAGGCGCGCCAGAGTGACCGGATGGAGCCCGCCGCGCTGCTCGCCCCTGCCCGGCAGCGTGACGTCGATGCGGCCGACGGCGAGCTCGCGCTCGACCTGCGCCCGCTGCAACGCCTCGCGCCTCGCCTCGATGGCGGCCTGCACGCGCTCCTTGGCTTCGTTGATCCGCTGGCCTGCCGCCGGCCGCTCGGCCGGCGGCAGTGCGCCAAGGGATTTCAGCTGCTCGGTGAGGGTGCCCTTCTTCCCGAGCCAACGCACCCGCGCCTCATCGAGCGCGCCGAGGTCGGGGCTCGAGGCCACCTCGCCCAGCGCCTCGCTCACGAGGGAGGTCAGGTCCTGCATCACGCCAGGCCCGCGTGCAGCTACGCGATGCCGAGTGCGGTCTTGGCCTGCTGCGCGATGGCGGCAAACGCCTCGGTATCATGGACGGCGATGTCCGCCAGCACCTTGCGGTCGATCTCGACGCCCGCCTTGGACAGGCCATTGATGATGCGGCTGTAGGAAAGACCATAGATGCGCGCCGCGGCATTGATGCGCGCGATCCAAAGCGCACGAAACTCGCGCTTCTTCGCGCGCCGGTCACGGTAGGCGTACTGGCCGGCCTTGATGACCGCCTGCTTCGCCGCGCGATAGACCTTGCGGCGGGCATTGTAGTAGCCCTTCGCCTTACCCAGAACTTTCTTGTGACGGCGCCCGGCCGTCACGCCACGCTTGACTCTTGCCATGTTGAATTACCTCGTGCGCGCGTTATTTATGATACGGGAGCAGCTGCTCGAGACGACCGGTGTCGGTCTCGTGCACGAGGCTCGTACCGCCCGAGCGGGCGTGACGCTTGACCTTGCGGTCCTTGTGGCCGAGGTTGTGGCGGCGGTTGGCCGAGTACCGCTTGAAGCCCTTCGCCGTCTTGCGAAAGCGCTTGGCCGCGGCCCGGTTGGTTTTCAACTTGGGCATCGACTGATACTCCTCACATTGTTGCTGTAGCCCCGGTCGCCAGACGCCCGGACTCACGTCCAGGACGCCCGCTACGGGCGAACGATCCCAAGTTACTCAATAACCTGGAAGCGTTACTTCTTCTTTGGTGCAATCACCATGACCATCTGGCGTCCCTCCATGAGCGGGTTCTGCTCGACCGTGCCGTACTCGGCGAGGTCGGTCGTTACCCGATCGAGGAGCTTGCGCCCGATGGCCTGGTGCACCATCTCACGGCCGCGAAAACGCAAGGTAATCTTGGCCTTGTCACCCTCGGTCAGGAAGCGGGTGAGATTACGCAGCTTGATCTGGTAATCCCCCTCTCCCGTACCGGGACGAAACTTCACTTCCTTGACCTGAATCTGCTTCTGCTTGCGCTTCGCCGAGTGGGCTTTCTTGTTCTGCTCGAACAAGAACTTCCCGTAATCCATGATGCGCACCACCGGCGGCTCCGCCGTCGGCGATACCTCCACCAGATCGAGTTCAGAGGCGGCTGCCATTTGCAGCGCCTCGGAGCGGGACATGACTCCGGCCTGCGACCCGTCGGCCGCGATCACTCGCAGTTGCGGCGCAACGATGTCATCGTTACGCCGGACCCGCTTTGTTGCACTGGCGATGCGTCAACCCTCCAACGTACGGCGCCCGCGGCTCTCGAGCTCGATGCGGAGGCGTTCGGCGAACGTCTCCGGGGTCATCGTGCCCAGGTCCTTGCCGCTTCGGGTGCGCACTGATAATAAATGTGCGGCGACTTCCCTTTCGCCTGCAACCAGGAGATACGGAACACGCTGCAGCGTGTGCTCGCGAATTTTAAAGCCCACTTTCTCGTTCCGCAAGTCGCTCGTGGCCCGAACACCCTGATTTTTCAGGGATTCCGTGACCGACTGGACATAGGCGTCTTGGGCGCACGTAATGCTCATGACCACGGCCTGCACGGGCGCGAGCCAGGCGGGCAGGCGGCCGGCATGGTGCTCGAGCAGAATGGCGAAGAAACGCTCGAGCGAGCCGAACATGGCCCGGTGGAGCATGACCGGGGTGCGCTTCTGGCTCTGTTCGTCGATGTAGTACGCCCCGAGGCGCCCCGGCATATTGAAGTCCACCTGGAGCGTGCCGCACTGCCAGTCGCGGCCGATGGCATCGCGCAGGACGAACTCGAGCTTCGGCCCGTAGAACGCCCCCTCGCCGGGGTTCAGGGTGTAATCGATCCCCGCGGCGCGGCAGGCCACCTTCAGCGCCTCCTCGGCACGATCCCAGACCTCATCGCTCCCGACCCGCTTCGGCGGCCGGTCGGCGAATTTGATGCGCACGTCGTCGAAGCCGAAATCGTGATAAATCTCGAGGATCAGCCGGGTGATGGCCACCGACTCCTCGGTGATCTGGTCTTCCGTCACGAAGACATGCCCATCGTCCTGGGTGAAGGCACGGACGCGCATGAGGCCGTGCAGTGCCCCCGAGGGCTCGTAGCGGTGCACCTTGCCGAACTCGGCGAAGCGCACGGGAAGCTCGCGGTAGCTGCGCAGCCCGTGCTTGAAGATCTGGACGTGGCCCGGACAGTTCATCGGCTTGATCGCGTAGACGCGATGATCGGGCGTCTCGGTGAGAAACATGTTCTCGCCGAACTTCTCCCGATGCCCCGATTCCTGCCAGAGCGTGATGTCCATGAGCTCCGGCGCGTTGACTTCCTGGTAGCCGGCCGCCGCCTGGCGCTCGCGCATGTAGGCGATCAGCCGCTGGAAGACGCTCCAGCCCTTCGGATGCCAGAACACCGCGCCCGGCGCCTCCTCCTGCAGATGGAAGAGATCGAGCTCGCGGCCGATGCGGCGGTGATCGCGCTTTTCGGCCTCCTCCAGCCGATGGAGATACTCCTCGAGCTGCTTCTTGTCCGGCCACGCGGTGCCATAGATGCGCTGCAGCATCTCGTTGCGCGAGTCACCGCGCCAATAGGCGCCCGCGACCTTGGTCAGCTTGAAGGCCTTGAGCTTGCCGGTGGAAGGCGCGTGCGGACCGCGGCAGAGATCGACCCAGTCACCCTGGCCGTAGAGGCTGATCTGCTCGCCGGCGGGAATGCTGGCGATGATCTGCGCCTTGTAGTGCTCCCCGAGGCTCTTGAAGAACGCCACGGCCTCATCGCGCGGCATGACCCGGCGGGTGATCTTCTCGTCGGCCTTGGCGAGCTCGGTCATCCGAGCCTCGATCGCCGCCAGATCCTCGGGGGTGAACGGTCGCTGATAAGCGAAGTCGTAGTAGAACCCGTCCTCGATGACGGGCCCGATGGTGACCTGCGCCTCCGGGAAGAGCTGCTTCACCGCCTGCGCCAGGAGGTGCGCGGTCGAGTGGCGGATGATCTCGAGCCCCGCCGGCTCCTTGTCGGTGACGATGGCGAGGCTGGCATCTCCATCGATGACAGAGGAGGTGTCGACCAGCTTGCCGTTGACACGCCCGGCGAGCGCGGC
The DNA here is from genome assembly GCA_019352035.1 of Pseudomonadota bacterium. Lineage (GTDB taxonomy): Bacteria > Pseudomonadota > Gammaproteobacteria > Steroidobacterales > Steroidobacteraceae > 13-2-20CM-66-19. Next base: position 7,584 of record JABBNZ010000092.1, read on the forward strand.
CTTGCGCAGACCCGCGCCAATATCGCCCGCGACCTCATCGACCGTCACCGGTCGATCGAAGCGGCGCTGGCTGCCGTCAGGCAGAGTCACGACGGACATTTTCGCGATCTCTCGAGTCATTGAACAAAGCGCTCCCCCGCCTTGGGAACGAGGAAGCGCCGCATCGAATTTGTGGTAGGCGCGAGTGGGATCGAACCACCGACCACCACCATGTCAAGGTGGTGCTCTACCACTGAGCTACGCGCCTATGCTTTAGCCGCTCAGTATAGCAAGGGATCAGGCGCCGTGGACCACCTTGGGAGGCGTGACCGGCGGAGCGGCCCCGGGAGTACGCCGCAGCCGCTCGATCTGCTCGACGCATCCCTCAACCCGCGTCTCCATCCGGCTCGCCCCCGCGCTCTCGAGCCTCTGGGCCGCCCGATCGAGCTCCTGCTCGAGCCCCCAGACGCCGACGATGACCGGCAGGGTCTGCGCCCGGGCCCGGATGCGCTTGACCGCCGCCCTCGCCGGCGGGATCGCTTCGGGCGGCAGGGCGGACACCACCACCGCTTCGAGGCCGGCGCTGGCGCTCGTCGTGACCTCCTCCTCCACCCGGTCGAGCGCCGTCACGCGCGCGCTGATGCCGCGGTTCATGAGCACGGCGGCGAGGAGCCTCGCGACGATCGCATCCCCCTGGCCCGCGGCCGGCACGCAGAGCACCGATGGCGCCTGCCACGAGAGCGCGCCGCGGCCGTCCGAGCGTTGCAGCTCCTCGAGCAGCTCATCGACCCACTGCTGGATCTGATCGAGCACTGCGCGGCGCCGGGCAGGCTTGAGCACTCCGCGGGCGAAGTCCGCCTCGAGCAGCCGCAGCGCCGGCACGATGGCGATGTCGCAGACCTCCCGCAGGGAGTGCTGGCGCAACGCCGCCTCGAGCAGCATGTCCGCCTCATCGCGGTTGCTCGTGAGGAGCCGCTGGTAGAGCTGCTGGGAGGGCTCGAGCGCCGGCTCATCGCCGAGCAGCACTTCCAGAAACTCGAGCTGCGGAACGTACTTGCCCATCACGACGAGGCAGACGGTGATCGGCACCGACAGGAGCAGGCCCGCGAGTCCCCAGAGCCATGTCCAGAACGCCGCGGCGAGCAGAAGCGCCACCGGGGAGACGCCAGTCTTCGCCGCATAGAGCCACGGCTCGAGAACCGCGTAGTTGAAGAGCTCCACCGTCCCGTAGATGCCGATCACGACGATCGGATGCATCCAGTCATCGAAGGCCGCGAACGAGAGCGCGAACGGCATCGCGGCGGCTGTCCATACTCCCACGTAGGGGATGAAGCGCAGGACCAGCGTGAGCGCACCCCAGAGGCCTGGGTTCGGGACCTTGAGCAGCGCCAGACCAATGCCGACCCAGAGACCGGTGACCGAATTGATGAGGAGCTGCGTCAGCAGGTAGCGGCTGACGCGCACCGCGGCGTCATCGAGCGCGGCTGTAGTCGCCTGGAGATTGCGGGGACCCAGCAGCCGGATGATGCGCTCGCGCAGGTCGGGGAGTCTGAGCAGCATGAAGGCGACCAACACCATCACCACGAGCGCCCAGCCGAGCGGCTTCACCAGCGGTCCGACGAAGTCCTTCAGGATCTCGAGCACGGTGGCGGGCGGCTGCACGATCTGCACTCTCTGCACGCCGACCGGCACGCTCGCAATCGGGGTCAGATGCTCGATCTGCCCGGTCACCCGCTCGACCGCATCGACGGTATCGGTGATCCCGCCGCGCATGAAGCCCTGCAGGTGCGCGATGTGCTCGCGCAGGTGCCGCTCGTAGTGCGGCAGTTGATGCGCGAGATCGGAGAACTGCCCGAAGATGACATCGCCGAGGCCGCCGATGAGAGCGAGCGCCATGGCGAGCGAGACGAGCACGGAAATCACCCGGTTGACGCGCCAGTGCTGCAGCCAGCCCGTGACCGGCGCGAGCAGAAAGGTGAGCAGGACGGCGAGCGCCAGCGGGATGAAGATGTCCTGGGCGAGCCGCAGCACGGCAACGAGCACGACCACCGTGAAGAGTACGGTTCCCGTGGGTCGCACCTGAGGGTTATTCATACTTGGCTCAAAGTCACATCCCTGCGCTTCGAGCGGCCAGCCCTTTCACTCGTTCGACCTCGCGACCCCGGGAACGGCCCGGCGGCGCTTGCTCACTTGCTATCGCACGGAGAACGCTCTACACAATGCCGAGTTCCAGTTGCTTCAGGCGCGCGATCTCATCGCGCAGGCGCGCGGCTTCCTCGAACTCGAGATTGCGGGCACGCTGGTGCATCTGCGCCTCGAGCTTCTTCATCTGGCGGGCGAGGGCCTCGGGCTTGAGGTCCTGGGCGGCGGCGCCCTCCCCCCGCTTGCCGTCGCGGCGCCGTCCGCGTGTGAGCTGCGCGGCCTGAGGCGCCCCGGCGCGGGCGCCTTCCATGATGTCGGCCACGGCCTTGCGGATGCCGCGGGGCGTGATCGAATGCTCTATGTTGTATTGGAGCTGCCGGGCGCGCCGGCGCTGGGTCTCATCGATGGCGCGCTGCATGGAGCCGGTCATCTTGTCCGCGTAGAGGATCGCCCGGCCGTTCAGGTGGCGCGCGGCCCGGCCGATGGTCTGGATGAGCGAGTTGTCCGAGCGCAGGAAGCCCTCCTTGTCCGCATCCAGGATGGCGACGAGGGAGACCTCGGGCATGTCGAGCCCCTCGCGAAGCAGATTGATGCCGACCAGCACGTCGAACTTGCCCAGGCGCAGGTCGCGGATGATCTCGGTCCGCTCCACCGTCTCGATGTCGGCATGCAGGTAGCGCACCCGCACGCCATGCTCGTGCAGGTAATCGGTCAGATCCTCGGCCATTCGCTTGGTGAGCGTCGTGATGAGGACGCGCTCATCGTGCTCCACGCACTTGCGGATCTCGGAGAGCACATCGTCCACCTGGGTGCCCACCGGCCGCACCTCGACCTGCGGATCGACCAAGCCGGTCGGGCGCACGAGGAGCTCCGCCGTCTGGCTCGCGTGCTGCGCCTCGTACTTCCCCGGTGTCGCCGAGACGAAGATCTTCTGCGGCGCGAGCCGCTCCCATTCCTCGAACCTGAGCGGACGGTTGTCGAGCGCCGAGGGCAGGCGAAAGCCGTACTCCACCAGCACCTCCTTGCGCGAGCGATCGCCCCGGTACATGGCGCCGAGCTGCGGGATGGTCTGGTGACTCTCGTCGATGACGAGGAGCGCGTTGCGCGGCAGGTAATCGAAGAGGCACGGCGGCGGCTCGCCGGGGGCGCGGCCGGAGAGATACCGCGAGTAGTTCTCGATGCCCGCGCAGTAGCCCACCTCCTTCATCATCTCCATGTCGAACATCGTGCGCTGCTCGAGTCGCTGCGCCTCGAGGAGCTTGCCGGCATCGCGCAGCTCCTTCAGCCGCCCGCGCAGCTCCTCGCGGATGTGGTCGACGGCGCCGATCAGGCGCTCGCGCGGCGTGACGTAGTGCGTACCCGGATAAACCGTGAACCTCGGCACCTTGCGCGATACCGCGCCGGTGAGCGGGTCGAAGAGCGCGATCGAGTCGATGATGTCGTCGAAGAGCTCGACCCGCACGGCCTCACGCTCGGATTCCGCGGGGAAGATGTCGATCACATCGCCGCGTACCCGGTAGGTGCCCTGTGTCAGGTCCATGTCGTTGCGGGTGTACTGCATGTCCGCGAGGCGGCGCAGGAGCCGGCGCTGATCGATGCGATCGCCCCGGTCCAGGTGCAGGATCATCGAGAGGTAGGCCTTCGGATCGCCGAGGCCGTAGATCGCGGAGACCGTGGCGACGATGATCGCATCGGAGCGCTCGAGCAGCGCCTTGGTCGCGGAGAGGCGCATCTGCTCGATGTGCTCGTTGATCGAGGCGTCCTTCTCGATGTACGTATCGGAGGACGGCACGTACGCTTCCGGCTGGTAGTAGTCGTAGTAGGAAACGAAGTACTCCACCGCATTCTGCGGGAAGAAGCCGCGGAACTCGCCGTAGAGCTGCGCCGCGAGCGTTTTGTTATGTGCAAGCACCAATGCGGGGCGCTGCACCTGCTGGATCACCTGGCTGACGACGTAGGTCTTGCCGCTGCCGGTGACGCCGAGCAGTGTCTGCGCGCTCAAACCGTCGCCCAGCCCCTCGACGAGCTTGGCGATCGCCCCAGGCTGATCGCCGGCGGGCTCGAAGTCGGCCTCGAGTTTGAAGGGAATCTGTTCCATGCCGCTCCTGCTGTTGCGTCTCCGCGACGCGCCGTGGATGGTGGGGACCGCCGCGATCCCTTAATATAGTGGCGCCCACCACTTTTCGGTGAACCACAGGAATCCCCGTGACCCTACCCGTCTCGCGACGCGTCCAGCGCGTCAAGCCTTCGCCGACGCTTGCCGTCACCGCCCGGGCCGCCCGCCTCAAGGCCGAGGGCAAAGACGTAATCGGTCTCGGCGCGGGAGAGCCCGATTTCGATACTCCGGTATCGATCGCTCAGGCGGGCATTGACGCCATCCGCGGCGGGTTCACGCGCTATACGAACGTCGAAGGCACCAATGAGCTCAAGGACGCCGTCATCGCGAAGTTCGCGCGCGACAATGGCATCCAGTACGAGCGCGCCCAGATCCTGGTGTCCTCCGGCGCCAAACAGACGATCTTCAACCTCTGCATGGCGATCCTCGACAAGGACGACGAGGCGGTCATCCCGGCCCCCTACTGGGTTTCCTATCCCGACATGGTACTGCTCGCGGACGGGCAGCCGGTGATGCCATTCGCCGGTGCCGCGCAGGGCTACAAGATCACTGCGCGGCAGCTGGCGGCCGCCATCACGCCGAAGACGCGCCTGCTGCTCCTCAACAGCCCCTGCAACCCCACCGGCGCGGCCTACACCCGCGCGGAGCTGCGCGCCCTGGGCGAGGTGCTGCTGGAGCATCCGCGCATCGTCATCGGCACCGATGACATGTACGAGAAGATCTATTGGGGCACGGAGCCCTTCTGCAGCCTGCTCACCGCCGTACCGGAGCTCTACGGGCGCACCGTGACCATCAACGGTGTCTCCAAGGCCTACGCCATGACGGGCTGGCGCATCGGCTACTGCGGCGGCCCGAAGGAGCTGATCGCCGCCATGGCCACGATCCAGGGGCAGTCGACCTCGAATGCATCGAGCATATCGCAGAAGGCGGCGACCGCCGCTCTCGCCGGCGACCAGGCTTGCGTTGCGACCATGAACGAGTCCTTCAAGGAGCGGCACGACTATGTGGTCGCCGCGCTCAATGGACTCCCTGGCATCAGCTGTCTACCGGGGTCCGGAACGTTCTACGCCTTCGCGGACGTCTCCAAGGCAATGAGCGCGCTCGGCTGCAACAACGACTCAGAGTTCGCGGAGCTGCTCCTCAACGAGGGCGGTGTCGCAGTGGTGCCGGGCTCGGGCTTCGGCGCGCCCGGCCACATGCGGATCTCCTTCGCGTGCAGCCTGCAGACGCTCGAGAAGGCCATCGAGCGCATCGCTCGGGTCCTGGCGACGGCGGGTGCGGTGGCGAAGACCGCCTGAGGGTGCCCGAGAAGCCATGGCTTGGCGGATCCTCGCGGACCTCCTGGTCCTCTTCCACCTGGCCTTCACCGGGTTCGTGATCTTCGGCGGCTTCCTCATCTGGAAGTGGCGCCGAGCGGCCCTCGTCCATCTGCCGGCGCTCGCGTGGGGGTTCTGGGTGGAGACCTCCGGACAGATCTGCCCGCTCACCCCGCTCGAGACCCACCTGCGCCATCTCGCGGGCGAGGCCGGATACCGGGGAGGCTTCCTGAGCCACTACGTGGTTTCCGTGCTCTATCCGCCATGGCTCACACGGCCGGATCAATGGGTGCTGGCGGGCCTGCTCTTCGCTATCAATATCGCGGCGTACGGCTCCCTGCTCCGCCCTCGCCGGCACCTGCATCACAAGGCGCCTTGACTAATTCGGGGCCCTCGCCTCAGAATTCGCGCCCTTTCGCGATTCCATCGCACGGTTCCCCGGTAGCTCAGCGGTAGAGCGTCGGACTGTTAATCCGTTGGTCGTTGGTTCGAGTCCAACCCGGGGAGCCATCACGCCGTATCAGCCCGT
>JABBNZ010000093.1 GCA_019352035.1 Pseudomonadota bacterium
GCGAGGCGGTGCCTTGCAGCGAAGCACCGCTTCGCTCCGCCGAGCGAGCTTTGGGCAAAAACCACGCTTTTTGCCCAAAGCTGCGCTGGGCCGGGCGGGATGCCCGGATCCAGCGCTTTAGATAGATGGGATTCTTCGGCGCAATCCGGCAGAGTGTCCCGGAAACGACCGGGAGCCACTCTTGAACGAAGCCGCAGCAAGCATGAGCCGCGCGGATGCCGCCGGCCGCACCGCATTCTCGGTGCTGGCCGCGATCAGCTTCTGCCATCTGCTCAACGACATGATGCAGTCGCTCCTGCCGGCGCTGTACCCGATGCTGAAGACCTCGTATGCGCTGACTTTCGGCGAGATCGGAGTCCTCACGTTCACCTACCAGATCACCGCCTCGCTCCTGCAGCCGATGATCGGACGGTATACCGACAGCAAGCCGCGGCCGTACTCGCTGGTGATGGGAATGACCTTCACCCTGGCCGGTCTCGCCCTTCTCGCCTTCGCTCACAGCTACTCCCTGCTCCTGCTCGCGGCGGCCATGATCGGCACTGGCTCTTCCGTGTTCCACCCGGAATCGTCGCGGGTGGCGCGCATGGCCTCCGGAGGACGCCACGGGCTCGCGCAGTCGGTGTTCCAGGTTGGCGGCAATCTCGGCTCCGCGGTCGGACCGCTCCTCGCCGCCTTCATCGTGCTGCCGCATGGGCAGGGGAGCGTGCTGTGGTTCTCCGGCGCTGCGCTGCTCGGCATCTTCGTGCTCTTCAACGTGGGCCATTGGTACAAGCTGCACGGGATGGCGCGCCTCGAGCCTCGCGGCGCGGCCGCCGGCACGCGCTCGGCGCCGGGCCGCAGGCGGGTGATTCTCGCGGTGAGCGTGCTGCTCGCGCTCATCTTTTCAAAATACTTCTACCTTGCAAGCCTCACCAGCTACTACACCTTCTACCTCATCAGCCGCTTCCACGTGTCGGTGCAGGCCTCGCAGATCTATCTCTTCGTGTTCCTGGGCTCGGTGGCGCTCGGCACGATCGTCGGCGGACCGGTGGGGGATCGGATCGGGCGCAAGTACGTCATCTGGGGCTCCATCGTGGGCGTACTGCCGTTCACGCTCCTCCTTCCTCATGCGAATCTGCTCTGGACGGCGGTGCTGACGGTCCCCATCGGGGTCATCCTGGCCAGCGCGTTTCCGGCCATCATCGTCTATGCGCAGGAGCTTCTGCCCGGCCGCACCGGCACGGTCGCGGGGCTCTTCTTCGGCTTTGCCTTCGGCATGGGCGGCATCGGCGCCGCGGTGCTCGGCCAGATCGCCGACGCCTATGGCATCAGGCTGGTCTACGAGATCTGCGCGTTCCTGCCGATCATCGGCCTGTTGGCCGGATTCCTCCCGGATGTCGGCAGCGGCGGCCGGGCAGTCAGCGCTTCTTCGGCGGCGGCATCAGCACCTGCGCGCTGAGGTGCGTTCCCAGAGTGAGCTGATACGGAACGCACGTCGATTCGTACTTGACGTTGCGCGTAGTGAACAGCGGCAGGAAGCTCTCCTTGAACTCCTCGATGAGCTCGCAGTTGCCCTGGCTCTCGAAGCCCGCGTTCGAAGGCATCAACACCACCTCTTCCCAATGCGCCTGCACGGGAGCGCCGGCGCTCTTGTACTTGGAAGCCTGCGGCGAGGAGGCCGGCACGAGCACCCGCATCTTCACCGTGACGCCGGGGAACGGCGAGGGCACGCCGGGCGGCGTGCCGCAGGGCACCTCCCGGACATGCAGGTCCTGCGCGCCGAGTTTCCGCAGCATGTGACTGACCTCGTCCCGCAGCCCGCCGCACGTATACCGGGTGGTGAAGCCCTGGTAGATGAAACGGGTCTTCTTCGGCACCCAGACGGCCGCCACGGTGTCCTTCGCGGCGGCCAGGACGGGCACGCCGGCCAGCAGCGCCGCAGCCGCTGCCGCGGCGGCCAATCGCCAGACGAATCGGGGTCGGCTCATGGCATGCACGCCTTCTATCTCACCTGCCTGTGACGATAGACGCCAACGCGCCGGCGGGGTTCCGCGTTGACTCCTATTCCAGATATTGCTTGCGCCGGGCGGCCGGCGGCGGGGTGTACTGATACATCCACGTCTCCGTCAATGCCTGGCCGTCCAGGGACAGATAGAGTCTCAGGTCGATGGGTTCGTCGCTGTCGTCCGGCACCAGATCGAACATCGCACGCCAGGCATGCTTGACCGGCAGTAACGGCCGCGCCGAGGTGATCTGGACGCGTCCGCGCGAAGTCGTGATGACGGGCACCACCCTGGCGTCCGGGCCGAGCATCTGCAGGTCGCCCCCCACGAAGTCGACGACGAAGCGCCACGAGAAATAAGAGCGCGGCTGGCCGACCACCCCCCCGATGCCATCGCGGGTCGTGCGGACCTGCGCCAGATGGGACTTGAACGGATTGCTGCGGCACCAGTACAGACGGTAGCCGTAGAGATACTCCCGCCCGGGCACGATCGGGCCCGCCGGGTTCCAGAAGGCCACGATGTTGTCCATCGTCTCGTCGATGGTCGGGATCTCGACCAGCATCACCCCGCCCTTGCCCCACGGGGCCTTGGGCTGCACCCAGCAGTCGGGACGTCTGTTGTAGAACACCCCGTCATCCTGGTAGGCCGAGAAGCGCCGCTCGCGCTGCATCAGGCCGAAGCCGTTGGGATTCTCATCCACGTAGGTGTTGACTCGCAGCATCCTCGGGTTGTCGAGAGGGCGCCAGATCCATTCGCCCGCGCCCGTGTGCATCTGCAGCCCGTCGGAATCGTGAATCTGCGGACGCCAGTCGTCGGCCACGCGATGATCGTTCTCGCCGACGAGAAACATGCTGGTGCCGGGGGCGATGCCGAGGCGCAGGATCTGCCTGCGCGGATACAGAGCGACGTCGACGTCCATCACCAGGGTATTGGCGACATCGATGACGAACCGGTAGGCGCCCGCAACGCTCGGGGAGTCGAGCAGCGCGTAGACGGTGAGCAGCGTCGAGCCCTTCGCCGGCGTCTCCAGATAGAACTTGACGAAGTCGGGAAACTCCTCCGGTTGCGACATGCCCGTGTCGATCGCCAGGCCGCGCTGCGACATGCCGTACTGTCCCTCGCCGTCCACCGCGCGAAAGTAGGAAGCGCCCTGGAACACCGCCCGGTCGGTCGCCCAGTCGGTGTGGAAGAGCACGTTGAATCCCGAGAACCCGAGGTTCTTGGGCACGTCCGCGGGCTTCAGGCCCGACTTGCTGTAGTCGAACATGGTTGGGTCGAAGAGGATCTCACGCGCCTCGCCCTTCTCCACCGTGTACATCCGCACCGGCTTGCCGAACGTATAGCCGAGGTGGTCGAAGCGGATGCGGTAGAGAAGATCCTGGCCGTACCAGAGCGCCCGGTCGGGCTGGAAGTTGATCGACTCCCACTGGTCCCAGGTGAGGTGCTGGAGCGCCGGCGGCAGGGGCTTGAAGTGCTCCTCGTAAGGCCCGATGGCCATCGCGCGGGCGAGCCCCTTGAGACTCGCATAGCTGAAGGGCTCCGGCTTGCCGGTGAGTGTGACGCCCTTCGGCGGCGGGGCATGCCGCCTGTGGCGGTTGAACACCCAGGGCCATGGGGCGAATGCCGCCATGCCGGAGCCGCTCGCACGCAAAAACCCACGTCGATGCATCACCTGTTCCTCGTTCGTTGTAGTCGGCCCCGGCGGCGGGGGGATGGCCACGGCACCGCCCGTACCGGCAAGCACGTACTGCGCCTGAGCTCGCCGACGGCTATTTTAGACCGAGCTTGACGATCACTTGGCCAGCTGCGGCGCGCTGCGGCACGGCAGCGGCGATTGCGACTCGGCCGGCATCGATGCCGCCGGCGGCGACGATAGCCGCGCGAATGGCCTGCGCGCGGCGCTCGCCGAGGGCCTGGAGTGCGACTTCGGAGACCTGCATCCGTCCGAGCAGCGCCGATTGCAGCGCGAGGATGGCGGTCTTGAACGGTGGTCCTTTCCGCGCCGCCGCGGGTAGCGGCGCCGTCGGGCCGAACGTGCTCCGATATGCCGCCCGCAGCAGCCGGTAGTGCTCCGCGGGAAGCTCCAGCGCGTCCGGACCCACTGGCGGCGGTGGAGTCCCGCGCCGGATCCGGGTTGCTCGGCCGCCCTTGCGGGGGGCGCCCGCCCCGCTGCGCGCAAGGGCGAGCAGCTCCTCACGCAGGCGCCGCTGCGCGAGTGCCGGCCCATCGACATTGGGCGCGAACACGGCCGGAACCTGCAGCGAGAGCTGCGGACGCTGCGCGAGCGCCTTGGCGAGCGCCGCCGCCCGGCCCCGCGCGGCAGGCGGGAGAGCCGCGCTTGCGGGCGCGAATGCGAACCGATTCATGTCCGGTCCGCCGCCGAAGAGGCGCCCGAGCAGAGCGAATGGCGCGGTGATCGACTTCTTCAACACATTGATGAGCGCCTTGCCGATGAGCGGTCCCAAGCTGAATTTCGGATCGTGGAGGCTGCCGGTCACCGGCAGTCCGATCCGGATGACGCCATTGGCGTCCTTGAGCAGGGCGACGGCGAGCCGCAACGGCAGATCGATGGCGTGCGGGCTCTCGACCCGCCTCCCGAGCTGCAGCTGCCTGACGACGAGCCGGTGATCGGCGTTGATCCTGCCGCGGTCCACCTCATAGTGCAGGTTGGCATCGAGCGTTCCGCTCGCAATCGCGTAGCCGGCGAAGCGCACCGCGTAGGGGGTCATGCTCGTCAGCTCGAGCCCGCGGAACTGCATCCTGACATCCGCATAGGAGGCGGCCGAGAGGAGATTCACCACGCCGGTGATGTCGACCGGCGCGGTGCGATTCACATCTCCCTTCAGATCGATGCTCGCGCGCGAGCCCGGGGCGGAGGAGAGGTCCTTGACCGTTCCGTGAAGATCCTGGATGCCGGTCGCGAAATTGGGCTTGACCGAGAGATCGGCGAAGTCGGCCGTGCCGTTGGCGATGCGCACCAGACCGATGGTCATCGGCATCGATGCCGGCCCGGAGCGGGCCGCGGGCTTCCCGCTGGCTGCAGCCAGCTTCGCGGGCGCGGCATTCGGGACCGTCCCTGCCGCTGGCGCGCCGCGCGGATGAAGCACTTCGGAGACGTTGAGGGTGTGATGCGGCCCGATGATCACCCGGGCATAGGGCGCCACCGCCACGATGCGCTCGATACGAAGACTCGCCGGGCTCGAGACATACCGCAGGCCGACGATGTGCAGGGCCTGCCATTTGACGAAGTTCCGCCGGTCGTCATCGACGGCCCGCAGGTGAGCGATGTCGATGCGGCCGGCGGCGCTCAGCCGCCCATCGGCGCGGCGCTCGATGTCGAGCCTGCTGTCGAGAGACCCGCTGGCCAGCCCGAGCGCGGCGTACTCGTTCAAGTAAGGCTGCAGCGAGCGCAGGTCGATGCGGTGCAGGTCCACTGTCGCCTTCAGCGCCTCGTGCCGCGGGTTCCCGGCCGCCGTCAGCCGCAGCCGCCCCCTGCCGTTGACGTCGGATCGGAGCGAGAGTGAGAGGCGGCTCTGCGGCGAGCTGTCGTAGCCCGTGATCCGGGCCGATAGGGGATAGAGAGTCAGGTCTGCGGCCGGCTCGACCGCTCGGTCCTGCAGCGACACCCGCGCGTGCTCGATGCGGATCTCGGGAGCGGCAATGCGCCACGGCGGCCTCGCGGCAGCCGGCGCCGAGCCCTGCGCAGCGGGCACCGGCCGCTCCGGCTGGCCGGAATGGCCGAGGAGCTGCAGCAGATTGAGCCGTCCGTCCCGGTCGAGCCAGCCCCGGACATCGGCGCCCGCGAGCGAGATCTCTCCTACGCGCAGGGTGCGCCGCTCCAGATCGATGCGCGTATTGCCAAGCGCGAAACGGTCCACGTCCACGTAGTCCGAACTCGCTCCCCGGGGCCTCAATCCCAGACGCCTGACCAGCGCCTGCGGCATGTCGACGGTCATCCTGACACCATGGGTCGCGGCTCCCGCGGGCGCGCCAGCAATCGCAAAGCTTCCCTGAAGCGAGACGGTGCCCCGCGAGACCTCGGCGGGCAGCACGGGACCGAGATAGTTGCCCACCGTCCGTGCGCTCAAGGCATCGAGCGCGATCGTGCCTCGAGCCGACATCGGCGCGGCGCGGATCGTGCCGGTCCAATCCAGCCGTCCGCTGCGGCCGATGGTCGCGGTGAGGTGATAGCTTCCGGCCGTGCTGCCGGTCGTGCTGAAATTCAGCAATTGGAATGCGACCGGATCGAGCTCGAGCCTGAACGGCTTGGGTCGGGATTCGTCCTCGTAGGCCGCGCTGCCCTGGCGCACGATGAGCCGGCCGACGAAAAAGGGGCTGGAGCGGGGAGGAGGCGTCTCGGCTCGGACCGGATGGGCAAAAGGCTTCGCGAGATCCGCGAGATTGAGTCTGCCGTCGCGGCGGACCACCGCGCTGACATGGGGACTGTCGAGCACGACATAGCGCAGACTTGGGGCGAGGCGGAACACGCTGGAGAAGCCGACTGCGATCTCCAGGCGCCTGAAGGTGACCATCGGTCTCCCATCGGCATCCGGAAGGGAAAAATCCCTGATCTCCAACGTCCAGGTGAAAGGATCGAACCGGACCTCCCCGAGCGAGAGCGTCCGGCCGAAGTCGCGGGCGGTGAGCCCCACGAGCTCCGAGCGGATCCAGCCCGGGACCAGGAGAAACCCGGTCGCGGCATAGGCCCCGAGGAGCCCCGCAAGCACCGCGAGGATGACGAGATGGCGTCGACCTCGCACTACGGCCATGGCGTGTCAGGTTACGTAGGGTGAGATGACCATGCAGACGACGGTGGCCGAAAGCAGCACCGCGGCGATGCGCTGCGCCATCACGGGCGACTTGCGCATGGCGCCCTGCACGCCCGCGGCCGCGATCGCGCATAGCGCGCCGATGGCGAGGGTGTTCTCCATGGGGCCGTGGGCGCCGCGAATCGCGATTCCCCAGAGCGCCGCGCCGGCGAGAACCGTCAGCACGGCGGCCGACATCTGGGCGCGAAACAGCTCCGGCGTGACCTTGTGCGCCGCAGAGGTATGGGTCAGGGCGAGGGTCGATCCGGCCCAGAAAACGCCGGCGAGCGCATGCAACGAGATCAGGGCCATGACCAGAGCGTGCACGGGTTGTCTCTTTCGGGGCCTGGGCCTGGGCCTGGGCCTGGGACTGGGATCTACCGGTTCAGCAGCGGCAGCATTATACCTGGCATTACTCGATGTAGGCGCGCTCACCATGCTGCGAAAGATCGAGCCCCTCGCGCTCCTGGTCCTCGCTCACGCGCAGACCGACCGTTGCCTGCAACGCCTTCAGGATGAGGTAGGTGCCGAGGGCGCACCAGATCCCCGCGGCGGCTACGGCGAGGACCTGGACGCCGACCTGCCGCGCGGGAGTCATGCCCGCCGCGTACCCCACTCCGCCGAAGCGCGACGCCACGAAGATGCCGGTCCCGGCGTGATGATCGCAAAGTTGACGTGACATGGACCCCCTCGAGAACCGGCGGCGCTGCCGGCGGAACAGCTCACCCGAGAGCGGGTGAGCCCGTCCGATTGTCGAGGGTGGCGGCCACCGAATCAAGCTCCCGCAGACCGCCGGTCTGCGGGAGCTTCGGTGGGACGATCGAGGCTCAGTCGCGGATGCCGGGAGCCTCGGGTGAGATGGACACGAAGAACGGCCGCGCACCCGTCGGGGTCGGACTGTTCGGTACCGCCGTCAGCGCACCCGTGCCCGGATCGATCGCGAATCCGGAGATCGATGCCGTGCCCCTGTTGGCGGTGTAGCCGAACTTGCCGCTCGGGTCGATCGTGAAGACCTGCGGCTCGCTGCCGGCGCCGATGTTGTAGGGACTGCCCGCGAGCGGCGTGAGCGCCCCGGAGGTCGGGTCGATCGAATAGGCGAACAGGTCCGTGCCTCGGCCGCTTGCGGCATAGGCGAACGGCGCTGCGGGGTTGATCGCCAGGTAGACCGGACCGAGGCCCGCCGGGGTGCTGGTCCTGTTGGAGAGTGTTCCATCGGCATTGATGGTGAACACATCGATCGCGCCGGCCGACGGCGGACTCGTCCCGAGGGTGACGGGCGCATAGAGGTGCGTGCCCGTCGCATCGATCGTCAAGTCCTGCGGATGCTCATCCGTCGCGAACGTCGGGGTCGCCAGCGGCGTGAGCGCGCCGGTCGTCCCATCCACCGAGTAGGCCGAGATCTCATCGGCGCCGCCAGAGTTGGATACGTAGGCGTACTTGCCATCCGGCGTGAAGGCGATCCAGCTCGGATCCGTGCCGGCCGGGAAGGGACTGCCGGCGATCGGGGTCAGCGCACCGGTGGTCGGATCGATCGCATACCCGGACACCGCGTTCCCCGCAATCGCGCCCGCGGAGGGGCTCTGATCCATCACGTAGAGGAACTTGCCGTTCGGGCTGAAGGCCGGGATCGCACCGGCGCCGGCCCCTGCCGCATAAGGGCTGCCCGGCAGGGCGGTGAGCGCCCCCGTCGTCTGATCGATCGCAAATCCCACGACCTCGTTGTCGCCGGCGCTGGCGAGGTAAAGATAAGCGCTCTGCGGATCGACCGCGATGTCAGGGTAAGTCGAGCCGTTCACGAAACCCGTCGAATAGGTGCCGACGGGGGCGAGTGCGCCCGTGGTCTGATCGATGGTAAATGCGTTGATCTGCGTGCCGTTGTTGCTCGCGGAGAACGCGAACTTGCCGTTCGGCGCCAGCGACACCGCCGCCGGATTCGTGCCGTCGGCATACGGGGTCCCGGCGACCGCCGTCAGGGCGCCGGTGTTGGGGTCGATCGTGTAGGCGTAGATCGTCCCATCCGTGTAGCTGGCGGTGTAGGCGAACTTGCCCACCGCGGCGGCGCAGGACACCGTCACGTTGGTCACGTTGGCACTGGCCGTCGTGCCCGTGCCGTTCGCAACCGTGCAGGTCTGGGCGGGCGATGTCGGCTGCGTGGCCACGGTGACCGCGTAGGCGGCGCCGGTCGCGAGCGCCGTCGCAAAGGTGAACGTACCGTTCTGAGTGACGGTGAAATTGTCGCCGCCGTTGTCCTCTAGCACGAGGCCCGTTCCGGAGAGGCCGCTGACAGTGCCTCCGATGGTCACCGTGCTCGCGGCCGCGGCCGCGCACGAGACCGCGACGGTGGTCACATTGGCGCTCGCCGTGCCGCTGCCGCTCGCCACCGTGCAGGTCTGGCCGGAGGGTTGCGTCATCACGGTGACGCTGTAAGCCGCACCCGAGTTGACCTGGGTGGCGAAGGTGAACGTGCCATTCTGGGGGACGGCGAGATTGTCACCGCCGTTGTCCTGAAGCACGAGGCCCGTCCCCGTGAGCCCGCTCACCGAGCCGCCGATCGAGTATTGCGCGGGCGGCGGCGGGCTGCTCGATTGCGAGGCAGGCGTGCTCGAGCCCCCTCCGCCGCCGCAGGCTGCGAGCGCCAGAGCGACAATACCCATGGCGCTCATACCAACACCGGCGCGCACGCGCGCCAGCCCTCCAGCAACTCTTACACGGGATGGGGACTTTCCCTCCCGAGAGACATCCGCGCCGCACGCGGCCGCAGGATCGCAGCCCAAGATTTTCATGACGAGGCCTCGCAACTGTTGAATTGTCATCCCCGCTCCGCCGGCGCCGTGCCGGTGGAGCGGGTCATTCATCGCCCTTGAACGGAAGGCTTTGGCGTCTGCTCAGCACGAAGCGTGCCGAGCTGGGGCTCGAGGCGGGGAAGCGGGCTGAAGCGCGGGCTGCGCGGCGCGCAAAGGCGGGGCGGCCGGGCGCCGTCTCAGTGCGAGGTCATCCGCGGATGGCTGCCGATGGGACAGGAAACTCCGGTGCCTTGCAGCCCGCAATAGCCATCCGGATTCTTCGCCAGGTACTGCTGATGGTAGTCCTCCGCATAGTAGAACCGGGGGGCGTCGTGGATCTGCGTGGTGATCTCGCCCTTCCGCGCGGCGGTGAGGCGGGCCTGATAGGCGCGAAGGGAGTCCTCCGCGGCCTGACGCTGACCGGCGTCGGTCGTGTAGATCACGGACCGGTACTGTGAGCCGATGTCATTGCCCTGGCGCATCCCCTGCGTAGGATCGTGCGATTCCCAGAACGCCTGCAGCAGGTCCTCGTAGTCGCTCTTCTCGGGATCGTAGATGACGCGGACCACCTCGGCGTGACCGGTGAGGCCGGTGCAAACCTCCTCATAGGTGGGATTCGGCGTGAAGCCGCCGGCGTAGCCGACCGCGGTCGAGTAAACCCCGGGCAGCTGCCAGAAGAGACGCTCCGCGCCCCAGAAACACCCCAGGCCGAACACCGCCTCCCGCAGTCCGGCGGGAAACGGCGCGACGATCCGGTGCCCAGTAACGTAATGCGTCTGCGGGACCTCGAGCGGGGTGCTGCGGCCGGGAAGGGCGTCCGCAGCGGTGGGCATCGTGGTCTTCTGGCGAAGGAGGGCCATGGCGAAGGTCTCCGGCGTCGGCGATGGCCCCACAGTGTGGGGACCTCGAGGAGGCAACTCAAGCGCCGCTCCCGCGTCCTTGCACCCCGCCCGCACCGACCGTAAGCTTCCCGCCCCTATGGGTATCAGCCAGACACAGAATCTCAGAGCGCCGGTGGTCGAGGCGCTTCGCCCCTACGGCATCCGGGTGAGCCTCCCGCCGGGCGACCCATTCCGCAAGATCCTCGGCCCGGAGTGGCACCGCATCCACTGGTATCCCACGCCGGGGGAACGCGACGGCGCCCTGGCGGAGATGAGCCGTCGTCACCAGTACTCCCGGGGCGGCGACAAGCCGTCCCTGGTCTTCGACAAGATCGAGAATCTGGCCGAGAGCCGAGGGCTTTAGAACGTCCGGCCGAGGAACAGGTAGTACGCCTGGTTCCCGTGATCGTCGAAGCCGCTCCCCAGGTAGAGGGGACCGAGGAACGTGTCGAGCCCCAGGAAGAGGCTCGCATCCTTGTGCAGGCGGGTGAACTTGGCATCACTCATGTTCTGCCACACGTTCCCGGCTTCCAGCGACGCACCCAGGTAGATCGGCACGTCGAAGTAACCCGGTCCGCCCCGTCCCACCTTGCGGTAGAAGATCAGCCGCCCGATCCCGAAGTGCGGCCCATAGAGCGAATACTGCTTCAAACCCGACAGGTCGAGAAACCCGCCGAGGGGGAACTCCATGCGCAGATCCGTCGCGCGGTTGAGCGTGCTGCCGCCTGAGAACGAGAGCGCGAGCGTGTCGCGCTCCCGCCACGTATGCGCCGCCAGGAAATCGAACGTGACCTGGTTGTAGCTCGGCCCGCCGCCCGCCACGTTCCGCGCCCCGCTCCACTGCAGCATGCCCCGCTCGCCGAAATGCGGGAAATTGATGTCATCCAGCGTGTCGTAGCTCAAGCGCACGAAGTAGGTTCGGGAGCCGAAGTTCTGAAAGGCCGGAAACGGCAGCTGCGGATCGCGCGGATCGCCGATGGTGAGGCGCGAGCGCCCCTCCTCACGGTAGACGCCGGTGCGGATCTCCCCCCAATTGCCGAACTGCTTGCCGGCATCGAGTCCGTACTCGAACGTGTCCACCCGATACTGGGCGCGCTCGCTCTGCCCGATGAGGAACGGCAGGTTGCGCGCCTCGACCGAGGTATGCGGCATCACGAACCAGCCGGAGAAATTCGACAGCGGCAGGAAGACCTCCGTCGAGAGGAGCGAGGTCTGTCCGATCTGCGCATCCGTCACCCATTCTCCGCCCGTGCGAGTGATCTCCGACATCACATAGCGCATCGCCGCGTCGTAGGTGGAATCCCCCTGGAAGTCGTCCCGCAGACTCAGGCCGAACCGGACGTAGTTCGGGCCGATGGAGTTGCCGCGGGCGTCGATGAGCAGACCATAGCGATCGTCATGGCGCACCACGCGATAGTCGAGCGTGTCGAGTCCGCCCTCGCCGTAGAGCGTCGTGATCCGGCGCCCGACGGTATCAGGATTCAGACGCTTGCCGACGATGTCCTTGAACAGCTTCTCGATCGGCTGCGAGTACACGTCCGCGCCGGTCTGGACCTTGACGAAGTCGATCCGCGGCGGCGGCCGGCGCAGCGCATCGCGGCGCGCCTGGTACGCCGCGTACTGCTCGGGACTCAGCGAGAGCGCGGCCAGGCGTTTGCGCATCTTCCATGCCGCCGCCTCGCCGACCGCGAACAGCCGGTTGACGTTGCCGAAGTCGAACGACGAGGTGTCGCCGAGCGCCGGACGGATCAGGATGTCGTTGGGACCCAGGTGCGCCAGCTCCTTCTCCGACTTGCGGTGGATCAGGATCGCGAGCATCTGGTTGGAGATCGCAGCGACGCTGGTCAGCTTGCTGCGCGGCAACAGCGGAAAGCCGACATCCACCACGATCAGCACGTCGACACCCATCGCGCGCGCCACATCGACCGGCAGGTTGTCGGACACGCCGCCGTCGACCAGCAGCCGCCCGCCACGCTCGACCGGGGCGAACACACCGGGCGCGGACAGGCTGGCGCGCATCGCACTGGTGAGATCGCCGGAGCCCATGACGACCTCCTGTCCGTTCTCGAGGTCGGTCGCCACGGCCCGGAACGGCGTCGGCAGATCGTCGAAGTTCGTGATCCGCGCCACGGGCAACGTCAGGCGGCGCAGCATCTCCGTGAGGCTCTGCCCCTCGATGAGGCCCTTCGGCAACACCGGGCGGCCGCTCTTGATGCCGATCGGAAACTTGACCAGGAAGCTCTCGTCTTCCTGCTTGCGCCGCAGCGTCAGGTCTTCCCGCGGCGGGCTGTCGCTGAAGGCCTCCTGCCAGTTCATCGACCGCAGCGTCCGCTCGATCTGATCCGGCGTGAGGCCGCTCGCGTACAGCCCACCGACCACGGCGCCCATGCTGGTGCCGGCGATGGCATCGATGGGCACCCGCAGCTTCTGGAGCACCTTGAGCACGCCCACGTGGGCGATGCCGCGCGCCCCGCCGCCCGAGAGCACGAGCCCGATCCGCAACCGGTGCGGCGCCGCCGCGACGGGCTGCGCGCGGGCCGCGGCCACGGGCTGCGGCGCGGCGGGCTGCCGTGCGGCCGCCGCAATCATTGGATATGCGAGCCACAGCAGAACCCACGCGAACCGCATGCGCGGAGCCGGCGCTTTCCGGCGGCTCCTGACCGATGGTGACCCCATGGCGGCGAGCATATCGCATCGAGAAGCGGGCGAGGCCCGGCGACGGCCGTCGCGTCGAGATGCGCTACGATTGCGCCATGGGAATCCTTTACCTCCTGCTGCCGTACATCCTTCAGGGGACGGCGATCGTCCATTGCATCAAGACCGGCCGCAATTCGCTGTGGATCTGGGTGCTCATTTGGCCGGGGATCGGCGCCATTGCCGCTCTCGGCTACTTCGCGGTCGAGATCCTCCCCGATCTCTTCCGCAGCCGCGCCGCGCAGAGCACCGCCCGGGGATTCAAGCGCGCCATGGACCCGTTAGCGGACCTGCGCCGCTTCGAGAATGAGGCGCGTCTCGCCGGCAACGTCGCCGCGCGGCAACGCTATGCGGATGAGCTGGTGCGCCACGGACGCTGCGAGGAAGCCATCGAGCAGTACCGGCAGGCGCTCACGGGACTCTACCTGCACGATCCCAACCTGATGCTGGGCCTCGCGGCGCGTGCAGACCGGCTTCGACCCCGACACCGGCCGCCCGACCTTCGAGGA
>JABBNZ010000094.1 GCA_019352035.1 Pseudomonadota bacterium
TGGCTGCCGACCGGATCCGGTGACAACACCCCCCGGATCATGGTCGACTGGGGGCGGGAAGAAGGTAACGGGGGGCAGCCCGCCGGCAATCTCGGCTGACTCCCGCGAGGGGGCTCCGTCGAGCCGTGCCGAACCGGGCTACTTTCCCGACGGGCGGTTGGGTAGGTGGTTCTGCACGCGATTTGATATCCATGACACGTTGAGGTGTGGGATGAACGGAGAACCCCGACTTCGTATAACAGCCCGGACCGATCGAATGAAATTCTGGTGTTTCGGATCGAACTTTTCGTTGAGGGACCGGAGCTGGGCCTCCGGCGGTGGACTTTGTTCATCGATTATCATCGTCACCCAATTCTTCCGGTTGGTCTAATCAGTTCCAGTTCAAGGCCGCCGAATAACCTCCATCCGAGCGATTCCATCCACGACATCCAGGTCTCGCGAAGCACATTGGGCGTCTCGTTGCGCACTTTGAGTCGATGTGCTATACACTGAACCGTATGGCGCAGTGTATCGTAGCCAGCTTTGATGGTTCATTTGCCGCACTCTCGGACGCTACCCGACGCGGCGTTCTGGAGCTGCTGGGACATAAAGACGCTTCCATCACAGAACTTGCCAATAAGTTCCACATGACTCTCACGGGCATGAAGAAGCACGTCGGCGTCTTGGAGCAGGCCGGGCTTGTCACCACTGAGAAGGTCGGGCGCGTGCGGACTTGCAAGCTCGGTCTACGCAAGCTCGAGGAAGAGGCGGCGTGGATCGAGAGATACCGTCAGCTCTGGGACGCACGATTCGATGCGTTAGACCAGGTTGTCGCAGAATTGAATCGCAAAGAGAACGCCATTGAACGCCAGAAAAGACGGAGAGGCTAGCGCCATGAACAACCGCACGATGGTGGAACGGAAGTCGGAGTGCGAGCTGGTCGTTACACGAGTCTTCAATGCCCCGGCGCGCATAGTATTCGAGGCCTGGACCAAGCCGGAGGTATTTCGCCGGTGGTGGGTTCCGAAGTCGTTTGGCCTGATCCTGCTTTCCTGCGAGCTTGATGTTCGCGTGGGCGGCCTGTACCGCCTCGTATTCAGCCACCCTTCTGCCTCGGAGCCCATGGCGTTCCACGGCAGGTACCTCGAAGTGACACCGCACTCGCGCCTCGTCTGGACCAATGAAGAAGCGGGTGACAACGGACAGGTCACCACGGTGACGTTCAATGACGAAGGAGACAAAACGCTGCTCGTCATGGACGACCGATATCCCTCAAATGAGGCGCTCGACGAAGCGATCGCATCTGGGAGCACGACTGGGACGGAAGAGACTTTAAATCAACTCGACGCGCTCCTCATCTCCGAGCGCGCGAGTGAGGGACGCTCATGATGCGAGCTCGCGGTCGGCCCCAGCCTGGAACGCGCCAATGGAAAGTCTGATCCAGCTTGCTGGCTTGCTCGATCTCTGGGAGTAACCCACTGAATGAACCCCGCCTGCGCTGCCGGACGGTTCCTGCCCGAAATCGTCCAAATCCGTCCGCTGCTCCGTGCCTTCCCGTCGGCGAGGAGCACAAAGGCCGGCCGCGGTGGCGTTGTCAAACTTGCCCCTCTGAAGCGGACGTCGAAATGTCCGCGTTTCCCCCTAACGGGCTCGGCGAGCTGGTTAGCTGAATGGCCGGAATGGGTCGATAGCTTGCGTTGGCAGATCGACGACGAGATGAAGGAATAGGAATTCTTCGGGATGTAGAATTCGCCGACGTTGTATCTGCAGAGTAGGGCGAAATGAATCCGGCGTGCCGACAAGAGCACGGGCAGCGGGGAGCGCCAACCAAAGTCTGGGGGAATGTCGAACAGTTAAGGCAGTTGAGCAGAAGGTGCTCAGGTTTGTGCTGGGATGGGCCGCCGTGAGAGGGCATGGGCCCGGCTGATCACGGTCTGAGCGCCAATTCGATCCCGGATTTGCGGAGAACGGCCGGAAAGTCTTGTTGTAGCAAAGGCTTATGGCTCCGCGGGTTGGACTCGAAGTGCGTCGTAAGTTGCCAAGTTTTCGAATCTTCGCACGGGCCGTTGCTCAGCTACCCCCAAAGGCTGTGTCGAAATCCATGCGCTGCGGTGAGGCGCCCTGATACCGGGTGATCATTCACGCCTGTTGACGGCGTGATGTTCTCATGGCAATTATGCATCTCACAAGGAGCAGTTCTGCGATGAGCGTATTGACCCTCACCGAGCGACCCCTGGGCGAGCAGATCGCAATGCTCGAGCGCGGGCTACCCAGTAGCGCGCTCGGAGAGATCGCGGTCGCTCTCGGTTTGCCGAAGGCGCGCATCATAAGGGCGCTCAAGCTCGTGTTGCGGACGATGACGGAGCGGGAAAGGAAGCACGAGCGCTTCTCGACAGCCGAATCCGAACGCCTCTACAGGATCGTGCGCGCCCGGAGTCTTGCTCGTGAGATCTTCTCCTCAGACGCAGCAGTGGCTGATTGGCTTGGCGCCCCAGATCGGAGCCTCGGAGGCCGCGCCCCGCTCGAGATGCTGGCAACAGACCTCGGCGCGCAGAAGGTCGAGAGCCTATTACGGGCGATGATTCACGGAGTGCCGGTCTGAGCATCGAGCCGTGAAGACGTGGAGAATCGTCCTGGGCAAGTTCGGGCGGACGAACCGGGCCGCCTTTGGGGGCTTGAGCGGATTCTCGGTGGATGGCCGCTGGCATACCGCGGGTCGGCATCTCGATTATGCGGCTCAGAGCCTCTCCCTCGCCATCCTCGAGCGCCTGGTGTACTACAAGCGCTTTGATGCGCTAGAGCCGCATGTCTTGTACGTGGTCGACGTTCCGGACGCGGTGATAGAGAGCGCGCCCGCGCCACCCCACGGTTGGGACGGAGACGAGCCCGTTCGCACGGCACAGGCGATCGGTGACAACTGGTACGATGAGCGCAGAAGCCCGGCCCTCGTGGTGCCGAGCGTCGTGACGCCGGGGGAGTACAACCTGATGATCAATCCCCGCCATCCGGACTGGCAATGGAGGTGGGTGATCTCGGGTCCGGTGAGATTCGCGTTTGATGTGCGGCTGGCCGAGCTGGTGGAACGTTCACAGCAGCCGACTTCATCCCAGTAGCGGAGCGGAGAGGCGCTCATCCTGTGCCGGATGATGAATGAACTTCGCTCGTCAAGGACCCTTGAATTGCTGGTTCGCCGAGTCGACCGGATGTATGTTGCCCAATCGTGCCGAAGAGCGGGCGATCAGCGCCTACGGAATCTATCTGGCCTAGCTGCTGGGGGCCCTAGAGCGAGCGTTCGCCGCCCGATTCTGCAGCCGATCCGACCGGAGACGGCCATAAGCCGACCGGTGGACCGCGCTGTCGAATTTCCGCTCAGCGGTCACTGGACTGTGCAGCCGTGGCGCATTGGCGGCCAGCCCGGTCCATAAGGTAATATGGGCGGCTACGGACGCCGGGAACGCTGAGTCATCTTTTTCAGATCCGTACCAGAAATCGCAAGAAGACGGGGAAGAGATGACGGAGCCCTTGCGCGCAGTGTTTCTGAGCTATGCCTCCGAGGATGCGCAGGCCGCCGAACGCATTGCCAATGCGCTCAGGGCCGCCGGAATCGAGGTCTGGTTTGACCGCAACGCGCTGCGCGGCGGAGATGAGTGGGATCGGAAGATCCGGCGCGAGATCAAGGACTGCGCGCTGTTCGTGCCCATCATCTCCGCGAAGTCTGAGGCGCGCCACGAGGGCTACTTCCGCCTGGAATGGGATCTGGCCGACCAGAGAAGTCACATGATCGCCCGCGGCCGTCCCTTCCTGGTGCCGGTGGGCCTCGATGAGACGCGCGCAGAGGATGCCGGAGTCCCGGATTCCTTCCAGCGGGTGCAGTGGACGCGGTTGCCCGGCGGAGCGACGCCGCATGAGTTCATCGAGCGAATCGGTCGGCTGCTTTCCAACTTGCGAGCGCGAGTGCACGGCGCAAATGTCGCCCACGCCGCGCCAGGCGTAGCGCCACCCTCGCCGGCCGCAAGGCCCTTTCGACCCTCGTCCCCCCCACCTCCCGATTCGATTGCCGTGAGGCATTCGTGGAAGCCCTGGGGGGTGGCTGGCGCCATCGCCCTGGCGGTGCTGGTCGGCCTTGGGTACTTCGCCTTGGGCAAGCGGCATTTGCCTGCCGCGGCGGTGCCGGTCGCGGCGCCGACCCAGGCGACCGCAACACCGGCGCCCGCCATAGCTTCGAATTCCATCGCGGTGCTGCCGCTTTCAAACTTGAGCGGCGATCCCAACCAGCAGTACTTCTCGGATGGCCTCTCCGAGAGCCTGATCACGGCACTCGCCCAGATCCCCGCGCTCAGGGTGATCGGCAAGAGCTCCTCGTTCCTGTTCCGGGATTCCAAGGAGAGCAGCCAACAGATCGGCGAGCGGCTTGGCGTCGCGCACCTGCTGGTCGGCAGCGTCGAGCGCTTCGGAGATCAGATTCGGGTGTCGGCCGAGCTCATCGACACCTCGGACGGCATCACCGTCTGGTCGCAGCAGTACGATCGCGCGTACAAGGACCTGTTCGCACTTCAGGATCAGATCACGCACGCCGTGGCGAGTGCGCTGAAAGCCAAGCTCCTGCCCGGCGCATCGGCAGCGACGCTGGACGAGAGGCCCCCGAGTGGGAGCCTCGCAGCCTACAACGCGCTGCTTCAGGGGCAGTTCTATCTTAATCAGACGACCGATGGCGGCTTTCGCAAGGCAGTCGATTACTTCACCGAAGCCACGCGCATCGATCCCCGGTATGCGCTGGCCTGGGCGGAGTTGGGCGAAACCGAAGTGAGTATGGCCGGGGAATTCCTCAGTGGCGCCCCGGCTCGCGAGACCTATGCCAGAGCCCGCGCCGCCATTCTGAAGGCGCTCGCGCTCGATCCGCAGCTGGCTGACGCGCATTTTGCGCACGGCTCATTGCTTATGACCGCCAACTTTGACTGGCGAGGGGCGGAGGCCGAGTTTCGTCGGGCCCTGGCGCTTTCACCTCGGGACCCAGAGACGCAGAACTTTCTCGCTTTAATGCTCGCCTCGCTCGGCCGGATACCGGAGGCTATTGCGGTCGAGCGTAGCGCCCTCAAGGACGAGCCATTGAAGGCAAACTGGTACAACTTGCTAGCCGGTTATCTAGTCGGAGCTCACCGGTTGGACGAAGCGGAGCAGGCCATCCGCAAGGGCATCGAGTTGCAACCGACGGCCGCCGGATTCCAAGAGCAGCTCGCGGTCATCCTGATCCTGAGGGGTGAGGCTCACGCGGCCCTAAATGCCGCGCGGCAGGAAACCGACCCAGCTTCCCGAAGGGTGGCAGTTGCCCTCGCTCGGCAGATCGGTCCCGACCGCAGCCCTGCGGATGCGGCATTGAAGACACTGATCGAGAAGGATTCGGGAGTCGCCGCCTATCAGATCGCGGAAGTCTACGCGCTGCGCGGCGATGCCAACGCCACTTTCCAATGGCTCGATCGGGCGTGGAGCAACCGCGATCCCGGGATACAAATGCTCCTCTACGACCCTATCATCCTGCGCTTCAAGGACGATCCGCGCTTCGCCGCGTTCTGCCGCAAGGTGGGACTGCCGGTGCCGGGAGAGGGATCCGGGCACACACCGACGTGAGCGCGGGTCGCAGCGAGCGGCCGCTCCTCGTCATCGGAACGGCCGCCATAGCCTCGCTTGCCATGTCCTGAGTACGAGCTGTCATAGCGCTCGAGCGGCAAGTCGAGCGAACGAACGGCAGGGATTTGTGGAATTCCCAGGATTCCGTAGACACGCCGTCAGTGACTGGAAGCAGCTCGCAGTCCGCCGACCACAGGCTACCGGGTATCTCCGTACAGCGTACCTTCGCGAACGTCGACTCAGAGTCGATAGCACGCATTGGCAGATTGGCGGCGAGAGGGAGCATGAGGAATTTTGCTGGGAGTGCAGAATTGGCGATGTTGTATCTGGAGAGTAGGGGCGAAGGGGATACCGCCTGGCGAAACGAGCACGGATAGCGGGGAACGCCTACCTAGGTCTGGGCGGATGTCGAAACGTAGAAGCGGCTGAGCAGAAGGCGCTCAGGCTTGTGCTGGGACGGGCCGCCCTGAGACGGCATGGGCCCCGCTGATCACGGGCTGCGCTTCAATTCGATTCCGGATTTGCGGCGGCGGACCTGAAAGTCCTGTGTTATCAAATACTTATGGCTCCCCGGGTTGGACTCGAATTGAATGGTAAGGTGCTGATTGGTCGAGTATTTTCCGACCGATGTGTCTTGCATGTGGGCGCGCTAGGCGAGCTCCATTCGAACTTCCCGCCCGAGCGCCGCGAGTGCCGCTTCAATTCGCGGCAGCTTCGTTGGGTGATGAGGGTCGAGAATCCGTCGTGCTTCCTTTTCATCCAAGCGCAGCCGGCGAGCGAGTTCGGAGTTGCTGATGCCGGCCTCACGGACCGCCAGGTAAACCGCGGCCTTGAGGGCCATGGAGGGCGGCACACTGACATTTCGTTCCTCGCGCTTCTTCGCCGTGGGTACCGGGATATCCCGCTTGTCGTCAATGCGGCCAGCGACCGCTTCCTCGAGCGCATCTGCCGCCTCTGCCACGGCCTCCTCAACGGTGTCGCCCTGGGTAATGACTTCCGGTAAATCGCGACAGGTTACAACGTACCCGCCATCCCGCTTATCGCGCCTCAGCTTCACGGCGTAGGTGAACTGCATCATAGATCAGCTTTCTCGATACCCAGCTGTTTGCACATTGCGTGCATAGTTCCGGTTTTGAGCTCGTCCTTGGGATTGCGGACGATGGTCAAGCGATCTCCGAAATAAAGCGTCACATGACTACCTTTTCCGCGCTTCTCGTCCACTCGGCACATGAGGGATCGTTCCTTCGCGAGGGCCTGAACCCTGCGGATGAATTCGTTGCCCCGCGCATCCCGCAGTATCGGACATTAATGTCCGGATTGCAAGCTGCGACTAGCCTTCATCCTCATTCACTGAAGTCGGTTGTCCGCGGCACGACCATCGGGCTCGATCCGGCCATGAACGGTCAGTCAGTCGCGTCGACTGATTGCTCCAAAGCCGACATTATTTCCCGCGCCGGACTATGTCCCGTTGAACCGCGATGAGGCGGCTCGGACAGCCTGTTGCTGGCCGGAGGACGGGACATAGCCAAGAGGATTTACAGTTCCAGGCTTACAAGCGTGATAGGCTGCCGAAAACTATAAGCGGCGATGGTGCAACCATGGTGGGTCAACGCGACGCGGATCTCCTGCGGGCGATCGGACTTGGGGCTTGGCGGCCAGCACCATCAGCATGATGATCGGCGCCGGCATCTTCGCGGTGCCGAGTCAACTCCGGGCTCACTCGGAAGCTATGCGCCCCTGGCGTTCGTGGCCGCCTTGATCGGAATCGGAGCGGTTGCCATCTGCCTGGCTGAGGGCGGCGGCCGCGTCCCGACCAGTGGCCGGATATACGGATATATTGAGGCGCCCCTGGGCCCTCTCAGTGGCTACGTGATGGGCACGCTCCTGTGCATGGAACTCACCGTCTCCCAGCTACGCTTCGAGCAGGCCCGCCGGAAATAGGACGAAAAGTGACCGAGAAGTCCGTACTGTCAAGAACCATATTTTAACGGGGGTAATGCCATGAGACTCATCATAGCCATGGCGTTGGTTTCGTCGTTGTTTGTGGCCTGCGCCTTGGCCCAGGCGGCGCCGGACTCCCAAAATGCGGAGATCATCGCGGCCGAAGCATGGGCATTCCCCGGGTCCTCGACAAAAGCGCGGTCATTGAAACCGGATCCACATAAGCGCTTACACGTGCCGGGCAGCACGCGCACCTACACCGCGGCCGAGCTGAACGCTTTTAATCCGCCGGACTGGTTTCCGCAGGATCACCCGCCGATGCCACAGATCGTTGCACACGGCCGCAAACCTGTGTTGCCGTGTGCACTTTGCCATCGACCGAACGGCGGAGGTTTCCCCGACACCGCCTCGCTGGCGGGGCTGCCAAAAGCGTACATCCTCGAGCAGATCAACGCGTTTCGCAGCGGTGAGCGCGGCAAGGGTCTGGGCGGCAAGCAAGCGCAAGGATCAATAATTGGACAGGAAATGGCCGAAGAGGCACGCGGCATCAGCAATACTGAACTCCAACAGGCCGCGACCTACTTTTCGACGCTGACACTCAAACCGAACCTGCGAGTGATCGAGACGGCGACCGTGCCGAAAACCCATTGGCATCGTTGGGTGCTGGTGCCGGATACGGGCGACACACGCGAACCCATCGGCGAACGCATCATCGAGACTCCAGCGAATGTCGTACTCGACGACCTGGACGACCCTCATTCCGGATATGTCGCATACGTGCCGCCGGGCAGCATCGCACGGGGCAAGACCTTGGTTGCAAAAGGCAATGGTACCGTTCGCGCTTGCGAAAGCTGCCACGGTGCGGACCTCCACGGTGTCGGGAATATCCCGCGACTTGCCGGACGCTCGCCCACCTATATCGTGCGCCAGCTTATCCTGTTCAAACTGGGTGGACGCACCAATCCTGAAGCGGCACCGATGCGGGCCGTCGCTTCGCAACTGACATTAAAAGACATGATCGATGCGGCGGCTTATGCCGCGTCGGTCAAGCGCTGATCACAAGGACCTTCGGACAACGGAGAGAAAGCGAAACATTCGAGCGCCGCAGAGTGGAGATAGCTTCGTTCGGAAGGGCTACTCCGGGGCCCGGCGTATCGGGCCGGTTAATCGCTAAAATGGCAATAAGCCCAAACGCCCCGTGCAACTGACGCGGAAATGGTGGTCGCCTGAGCCGGCTCGTTGAATGGCTGCTCCGGGAGGGAATTCAGGTGCTCACTGAAGAGCGCCGGACCGTCCGGAGTGGGTCGATAGCGCGCGTTGGCAGAGTGGCGGCGAGAGGGAGGATGAAGAAGGTTTCGGAGGTGCAGAATTCGCCGATGTTGTATCTGCAGAGTAGGGGCGCTAGGAATACGGCCTGCCGACAAGAGCACGGGCGGCGGGGAGCGCCTACCGAGGTCTGGGCGCACGTCGAACAGTTGAGGCAGCTGAGCAGAAAGTGCGCTCAGGCTTGTGCTGCGATGGGCGGCCCTGAGACGGCATGGGCCCCGCTGATCACGGTCTGCGCTTCAATTCGATTCCGGATTTGCCGCGACGGACCTGACAGTCTTGTGTTATCAAATACTTATGGCTCACCGGGTTGGACTCGAAGTGGATCTTAAGTTGATGATTATTAAGGAGTAATTTGGCGACCTAGGCAGGTTACCCCCAAATGATATCGATGAAATATTGGGCTGCGGTGAGACGCCCTGGCGCGCTTTCCACACGTCCCCGGAACCGCCAAGGCTTCATCGCCCTTTGGCCCCCGGGTCTGGGCGTGCCGAGCCGCTGCCTGATTGACGTCCTCACGCTCCCTCGACGGCAGCTGCGGGGTGGCGGTGCATGGCGGGAGTATAATGGCTCCGTCTCTTGGCTGTCCGCCCGTCCCACTCGACGCTGATTCGGTGAGCCCATGAATTGGAGAGAGCGCATCGCCTTCGATCCCGCCGTACTAACCGGAAAGCCGGTGATTCGTGGCACCCGGCTGGGTGTCGATTTTGTAGTGGGATTGCTGGGTGGGGGCTGGACGGAGCAGGACATCCAACGGAACTACCCCGGTGTCACCCACGAAGACATCGCGGCCTGTCTCCAGTACGCCACCGAGATCCTTCAGTCGGAAAGGGTGTATCCCGTCGCGATTGCCTGAAGATGAGGTTTCTCGCCGACGAGAATTTCCCTGGCGAAGCCATTACGGCGCTGCGCGCCGCCGGACACGATGTCGCGTGGGTCAGAACGGACGCGCCAGGCAGCACTGATCGGGTTGTCCTGGAACGCGCGGTCGCTGAAACGCGGATCTTGATTACGTTCGACAAGGACTTCGGCGAGCTCGCATGGCGCTTCGGACTACCCGCTCACTGCGGTGTCGTGTTGTTCCGCGTGGCGATGCCACGTCCAACCGGAGTGGGGTCAGCCATCACGGATGTACTGACCCAGCGATCGGATTGGCCCGGCTATTTCTCTGTGGTCGAGTCAGGTCGAGTCCGGATGCGTCCACTGCCTCCGAGATCAGCGCCAGGGCGCGCTGGTAATAGGGATAGTGGTGGCAATGACCGAGAGCGCCGGTGATCCGAGTGGTGAATTCGTAGGCCCGGTAGACTCTGGTAGAGCCATCATCGAGCGCTGGCACCCCGCAGTGCGGTCAAGCTCTGCCGCGTCAATGATCTCGACCGACAGGAAGTCCGCGTCCCTGGGCGATTCAATCATTCAATACTGGGTTATGCTGATAGTGAGCGCGGCCTGCGTTGACACGCTGACGGATGCCGCTGAAGACGAACGTGTCGACAGCAGCGGGGACAGCTTGCCCGATTTTGGGGGCCGGGGGAGGGCAAACCAGCCGGCTCGATAAGGGGGCCTGAATGGGGGCATCCACGCTTGGCGGACAGAAGGAACTCTTTAGAAGTCGCGCGGATGCGCGCAGGATGTGAGGGCACACGCCGCCACTCAACTTCTGAGCGCCAAGCCCGGACTGCTCGCGATTCGTCTGTCAACATCTTCGCCGCTGGCAACTACTCCTTTCGGCCCGAAAGTTTCTAATTGTCGCTGGCTTCCAGCTGCCCTGTTTCGAATCCGATCACCGTTTCCCGGGCCGTAACCCACCTCACCAAGCGCGGGTCTCCCATAAGAAGTGGCGTGCGGGCTGGTCGAGTGCAAATCTGGGCAGTTACCGAATGTAGCGTTGCGACGAAGTTGGGGTGACCTCCATCTGCTGCCACTCGACGGCGAGAGACGCGGCGATGATGGATTATAAGGTCTTCTTCGTATCCGATGCGAACGCCGCGATAAGCGATGAGTTGCACAATGCCACGCTCCTCAACATCGTATATCTATTCGCCGATGTCCGCTCCACCAAGCAGAGTCTAACACTGCTGACGTGACCGGGCGCGTCTCAGGTGGGAGGTTCCGGCCAGATAACTGCAGTGCGCGTAAGCGTGGGATTTCGTTGGCTCTGATGGTGGAGTTGCGATGTCGGCGCGCCTGAGACCAATCGTGGGTGAGCTGAGAGCGGTCTGGCATACCTACCTTCCTCGCCTACCTCGCGGTTCTGAGCAACAAATTCCATGGTCACGCTCTCGAACTCATTCCCAAAGGATCGCTGAAGTAGAGCGGAGCCTGATTAGGCAGTCCCGGCCTGTGTGATTCGGTCGAGCTGGTGGCGCGGTTGATGCGCACACACACGCATTCTCGACGCCGATATTCGTGTTCTGCGGCGTGAAGTGGCCCTGCGGTTCACGACCCTGCGGGTCGCGGAGGCGGCCGGAGTCAGCGTCGGCTCGCGGTACCAGTACTTCCCGAACAAGCAATCGCTGATCTTCGCCACACACTCACGGCTCACCGAGCACGCCTGGATGGAATTCCGGAAGATCCTCGACAACCCCATATAGAGGGCGCGAGAGAAGAGCGGCGAAATCGCTCGCGTGTTCTTCCTCGCCGAATCGGCTCAAGTTGCGGAGAAGGGCCCGGCTCTACAGGAGGCCGAGATCCACTTCGATGAACAGCCCGAGTGCCGCGCGCTGCACGAGGAGGTGCTGCGGAGATTCGGCGCATTCCTTCAGGAGGCGCTCCGCGCCGTGTCCGCCGCCGAGGTTGGTTCCTATTCCGAGTTGCTCATCACCCTGCTTGGAACCTTCGGCAAATCGGTCGCTCGACGCGGACTATCTCAGCCCTCGGCGAGTCGTTGGGCACGGGCATGCGCGGAGATGCCTTCAGCATACATGGATATCGGATCGTAAACGAGGTGCGCCTACTCCGTTCTCGAGATGGACCGCGCCTGCCTTTGATCTCATCGACGACGGCCCTGATCCCACGGCCACCATACAGCCCGTGGGGCCGGGGCCTAACATGAATTGCAATCTCGGCGGCTCGGGCGGGCCCTACTGGTGCGGTCAGCTGCCAACGACGAGCGGCCTGAGTCCCGCGCAGTACGGCACCTACGCCATCCTGGATCCGAATACCTACAGTGTCTTCGAAGACAACGTGGACAAAGTGCCCGAGCCATTCAGCTCCACGTGGCTGGATCACTATGGCGTCAAGCGCCGAATGAACTACGTACTCGCCAAGGCCGACTACCGGACGGACTCCGGCTGGCAAGCGTCACTGTTCGGTGGCTATTCCTCCACCGAAAGGGCGGTCATGATCGGGCGAGAAGGCTTCGACACCTCGGCGACGACCAATCCTTTCCGTCCCAGTCGGGCAGCCCTGGCTGCGGATTGCGCGGCGTCCCCCTTGACCTTCCAATTCAATGCGTGCTACGCGCCCAAGACGCAACAGCTGTCCGCCTACACTATGGACGTGCACAACGACTATAACGCCGAGTTGAGATTATCGACGCCGACTGACCGGCGCTTGCGGGCGACGGTGGGGGCAAGCTATTTCGGGGATGACGTACCGCTGTCCTCGGGCATCATCCTCGCGGACATCGGAATCATCCCTGCCCTGGGTGCCTCCGATAGCTCATCCGTGAGCACACCTGCCGTGTTTGGCGGCGCCTATTACGACCTCACCGACAAAGTCACTCTCAGCGCGGAGACCCGGTATCAGTGGGATCGGATCACCGAGCAGCAGATATTTCCAACCATCGGTACATCGCTCAGTCACGTGTTCACGAGCTTTTCGCCGCGTGTGTCTCTGGCCTACAATCCGACGCCGAGCCAGCTGCTCTACGCGACTTATTCCGTGGGCTACAAGCCGGGTAAATTCAACGCGGATCTGGTCGGCCAGCCGGCGTCGGTGTTGGGCCAGCTGCCGGCCGGAACGGGCATTCCTTATCAGCAGGAGAAGTTGAACAATTACGAAGTGGGTAGCAAGGGCATGTGGCTCGATGACCGTCTGCAGACGACGCTTGCGCTTTATTACATGAAATGGTCGCAGGGCCAGGTCAGTAATTTGTAATTTGCGATCTTGCCCGGCGGCGGCACATCGGTGCTGACTATCATCACGAACGTCGGTGAGGTCGATCTCAAGGGCGTCGAATTCCAAGCGGACTATGCGGCTACCGATCACGTCACGCTCTCGGCTGCCGCGGATTACGCCGATAACAGGATCGTTCGCTATTTTTATGCGCCCGGGGGAACGCAAATCCGCGGCAGCACGAACGTCGACGGCAATCAGCTCCCGCAAACGCCACGGGTGAAGGCGAGCCTTTCGGCGAGCTACCAGCGGAGACTCATGGCGGGATGGAATTGGTACACGCGCGTGGATGAGCTCTATAGAGAAAGGCTCTATTGAGAAACGAGTGGGTTACGCCGCGACGTAGGGGTTGATCCGGGAGAAGTCGAGCTTGCCTGCGATCATGAATATGACGGTGCGGATGGTGCTGAAGCGGGTGTATCCGC
>JABBNZ010000095.1:0-2486 GCA_019352035.1 Pseudomonadota bacterium
CCGAGGTGCAGGCGTTGCGCGACGGCCTACCGGTTGTGCTGGTGCCGGTGGACGGAGTCGTAGTACGCCTGGCCGGCGGGGCCTTGCGCCACGCCGTAATTGTCGGGGTTCCACGGGCAGGAGGAATGGACATCGGCGGCTTGCGCGGCGGTGTAGGGCGAGCCCTCGATGGGCGTATTTCCCGCGACCGCCTCCTTCGGAATGCCGCGCAGGATGTGGATGCCGAACTTCAGGCCCAGGGAATGTACGTAGTCGGCGAGCGGGCGCAGGCCGGCGCCATTCGCCGCGGATGGGAAGCGGTTGGGGGCGGGAACGTAGCGGCCGTACCGGTCGAGCGCCAGGCTCTCGCCGGCAGCGCTACCGGACGGCGTGGGGTTGCGGGCGAACCATTCCGCATCAATGACGACGTAGCGCCACCCGTAGCGCTCGAGGTGCCGGCTCATCCAGAGCGCGTTGGCACGGAACTGCGCCTCGGTGACCGTAGTCCCGTAGGCGTCGTAACTGTTCCAACCCATTGGCGGTCTGGCGGCGGCAGCGGCGCTGACCGCGCGGGGTTGCGCGGCGGCCGTCCCGCAGGTGATCAGGGCGAGTACGGCCGCGCCGGTGCCGATGATGCGACGCACGGCCAATGCTCTCATGCGCTGCTCAGAGCGTGCGCACGGGAAGGAACGGCGCGCTCTCGCCGCGCGCGAGCCTGTTGCGCAGCGGCAGGAGAAAGGGCTCGGCGCTGATGTCGAAGAGATCGCCAGGCTCGCACCGCACCTCGTCGGCGAAGGAAAGCGTGGCCGTCCCGAAGAAGTGCACGTGCACGTCGCCCGGCCGGCGGAAGTTGGCGTACTTGAAGTGATGGTGCTCGAGATTGGCGATGGTATGCGACATGTTGGCCTCCCCCGTGAGGAAAGGCTTCTCCCAGATCAGGCGCTCGCCGCGATAGACGCGGCTCGTGCCGCGCACGTCGGGCGGCAGCCCTCCGAGCCGCAATTCCGGGCCGAGGGCAGCCTGACGCAGCTTCGAATGCGCGAGCCAGAGATAGTTGTGCCGCTCGGTCACGTGATCCGAGAACTCGTTGGCCAGGCAGAAGCCGAGCCGCACCGGCAGTCCTTGCGGGTCGATGAGGTAGATGCCGGCGATCTCGGGCTCCTCGCCTCCATCCAGGGCGAAGGCGGGCATCTCGAGCGCGGCGCCGCTCGCGACGATGCTCGCGCCGTCTCCCTTGTAGAACCACTCCGGCTGCGCGCCTGCCGCTCCCGCGGCCGGCTTGCCGCCAGTCAGTCCCTCGAGGAAGATCCGCATGGAGTCGGTCTGTGCGCCGCCCGCGGCGGCGAGCGTGTGCATCCTGTCGCGGCTTTCCGCCGAGCCCAGGTGCGTCAAGCCCGTTCCCGTCAGATAGAGGTGAGCCGTATCCGGATGATCGATGGGCGCCAACAGCCGCACGTCCGGCCTCGCACCGCTGATATCGACCGTCTGCGCCGTCATGAGTCGGCGTGCCGCCTGCTCCGGCACGCGCTCGGCGAGGGCCCTGCCCGCAAGCTCGTACGCGGAGGCGACGCCCTCGAGCCTCATCGCACGGCCGTCCTCCTCCAGAGCGGCCACGCACCTCGCCTGGCCGGCGAGCTCCACCTGCACGAGTCGCAAAGACATGGAAATTCCCACCCCGAAAGTCAAAGGGATCCTCGCCGGGATGATAGACCAGGGCCGGGAGTCTTGTCTGAGTAAATAGTACGCCGCGCTTGACAGCCGCGGACCTCACCGATATTTATGGCTGACCATGGCAGTACAATTCGACGGCGGTTCCGGTCTCGCGCGGGATGACCGGGCGGCTCCGCGGCAGAGCTACACGGCGGCGCTCGTGGTCCTCGGCGTCGTATTCTTCATGTGGGGATTCGCCACCGTCCTCAACGACATCCTGGTGCCGCACCTGAAGGCCGCCTTCCGTCTCGATTACGCGCAGTCGCTCCTCATCCAGCTCGCCTTCTACCTCGGCTACCTGGTCATGGCCGTTCCGGCCGCGAAGGTGCTCGAGCGCACGGGCTACAAGCTGTCCGTGGTGCTGGGCCTGATCGGCATGGCGGTGAGCGCGGTCGCCTTCGTCCCGGCCGCCATGATGGTGTCGTATGGGCTCTTTCTGGTGGCGCTGTTCCTCCTCGCCTCCTCCATTACCCTGCTGCAGGTCGCGGCCAATCCGTACGTGGCGGTGATCGGCAGGCCGGAGACCGCCTCGAGCCGATTGAACCTGGTGCAGGCATTCAACTCCTTCGGCACCATGCTGGCGCCGATCTTCGGCGGTCTGCTCATCATTGGGCGCAGCGCCACGGGCGCGACGCATGGCGCGGTCGTCCTCTCCGCCCAACAGCGCGCGGCGGATGTGCAGACCGTGGAGCTGCCGTACGTCATCATCGCCGTCGTGCTGCTCGCGCTGGCGCTGGTCGTCTGGCGCGTGCGGCTGCCGGATCTGGGCAAGGCCACGCGCCGCGCTGCGCGCGCCG
>JABBNZ010000095.1:2496-13148 GCA_019352035.1 Pseudomonadota bacterium
CGCCGAGCGCGCGCAGCACAGTCTCTGGCGGCATCGCAATCTGGTGTTCGGCGTCCCGGCGATCGTGCTCTACATGATCTGCGAGATCGGAATCGGCTCGACGCTGGTCAACTTCATGTCGATGCCGGCGATCGGCGGCATGACCCACGAGCGGGCCTCGGAATACCTGACGCTCTACTGGGGCGGCGCCATGGCCGGGCGCTTCGTGGGCGCGGCTCTGCTGCGACGGATGACCCCTGAGCGGCTGCTCGCCGCCTTCAGTATCGGCGCGCTGGCGCTGGCCGGGATCGCCATCGCCGCGAGCGGACACCTCGCCATGTGGAGTCTGATCGCAGTCGGTCTGTGCAACTCCATCATGTTCCCGACGATCTTCACGCTCGGCATCCGGGGCCTGGGTCCGCTCACCGAGGAGGGGTCGGGCCTGCTCATCATGGCGATCGCCGGCGGAGCGCTCGCGGACCTGCAGGGCGTGCTGGCCGATCACATCGGCCTGCAGCTGTCGTACGTCATGCCCTGGGCGTGTTATCTGTTCATTCTGTTCTACGCGGTGTGGGGCTGCCGCCCGACGGGCGCCTTGCACGACGAGCGGCTCGCGAGCTGACCCGGTTCTTGCCGGTCGTATCCAACAGGGCGAGCTGCACCAGCTCAGCCATGGCCGCGTGCGCCGCCGCCGCATCGCGCGATGCCACCGCCTCGTACACCCGCTCGTGGTCCGGGAGAGGATCGCGGGGCAGCGGGCGTTTGCGCTGCTTGAAGATCGTCGTCCAGGTGACGGCCGCCGCAACGCCGCTCGTCAGAGAAACGAGAAAAGGGTTGCCCGATGCCTCGAGGAGCGCCGTGTGGAAGGCGCAATCCGCCTGCCGGCCCTCGGCCAGCGCGAGCGAGCGCGTTCCCATGGTATCGAGCGCATGGCGCATGAGCCGCAGGTGCTCCGCGCTGCGCCGCTGCGCCGCCAGCGCGGCGGCCGCCGGCTCCACGACCGTGCGCAGCTCGAAAAGCCCGCTCAAGAGACGCTCATCGGGCGTTCCGCTGAAGATCCAGGAAATCACGTCCGGATCGAGGAGGTGCCAGTACCGCGGCTCGCTCACACGGGTGCCGAGCTTGGGCCGGGATTCGATCAGGCCCTTGGCCGCGAGAATGCGCACCGCCTCGCGATAGGCCGTGCGGGACACGTTCAGCCGCTCGCTCGCCTCGATTTCCCCGTTCAGCACCCGGCCCGGCGCGATGCGGCCGGAGACGATCCGCACGCCGATGTCGCGGGCGATGGTGCCGTGCAAACGCAGCGCTTTGCCGCGCTCCGCAGTGTTGGGCGTTGCCAGGACCTTCGGTCGCATCGACGGCGTACTCTCGGCCTGTTTACTCGAGGCGAAGTATAGACCCTGCTCGCCGGGAGGGTGGAAGTCGTGTCAGCCGTGGTCGTGCCCGTGCGGGCCATGGACGTGCCCGTGCGACAGCTCTTCCTCCGTCGCCTGGCGCACATCCCCGATCTGAATATCGAAATTGAGGTGCTTGCCCGCGAGGGGATGGTTGCCGTCGAGCGTCACCATGTCGCCCGCCACGCGGGTCACTGTCACCGTGCGCGGGCCCTG
The DNA here is from genome assembly GCA_019352035.1 of Pseudomonadota bacterium. Taxonomy (GTDB): domain Bacteria; phylum Pseudomonadota; class Gammaproteobacteria; order Steroidobacterales; family Steroidobacteraceae; genus 13-2-20CM-66-19. The sequence continues at coordinate 4,086 of JABBNZ010000095.1, forward strand.
CTCGGTCTGAGCGTGCAGATGCATGCCGGGCTGAACATCCTTGACTCCTCGCAGCGCGCGACGAGGGACGCTCTGCACCAGCTCCTTGTCGTACTCGCCGTATCCTTCCGCCGGCGCGACCCGTACGCTGACCTTGTCGCCTGTATTGCGGCCCGTCAGCTCGCGCTCCAATCCGGGGACGATGTTGCCATGTCCGTGCAGATACGCGAGCGGCTCGCCGGAGGCGGAGCTGTCGATGACCGTACCCTCGTCGTCCTTCAGGGTGTAATGGATCGTAACGACGCTGTCCTGGGTGATGGTCATCGGGGGCTCCGGATCTCGGGAGCTTCGCAGTCTATACCAGCCGGCCTGGGGGGTCGAATCGTCAGTCCGCCGGAAACGCGATGGTGGTCATCAGCGCGTTTTCCGCCTGGCGCGAATCGAGGCGAGTGTGTTGCACGACGATGGGCACGTCCGAGTCGATGACGCTCGAGTACTCCGTGCCGTGCGGCACAGGCTCCGGGTCGCGCAGCTCGTTGAAACGCACGTGGCGCGTTCTGCGCGCGGGCACGGCCACGGGGTAGGGGCCCGCGGGCTCGCGGTCGTGGAAATAGAGAGTGATCACGACGTGAGCGTCGGCGGAGCCCGCGTTGAGCAGACACACGCTCTCATGGCTCACCGTCGCCGGTTCCGGCCCGTGACTCCACCGCGGGATGTATCCTCCGGCGCTGGCCCAGCGCCCGCGAAAGCCGGCGGTGTCGGCGCCTTGGTGCAGCCGCCCAGGCAGGCGAGAGCCGCCCACGCAAGCAGAACGTAACACCGCCGCGACGATGACGTACCGACCTCTTCTCAGTGTCTGCTCGCGTGAGCGCGGCGCGAGCGGGCCGAGGCGGCCGCAATCCAGGCGAGACCCGCACCGGCCGCACACGCGGTCAACAGCAGTCCGCGGTGAGTGCTCATCCACAGCTCGCCGCTGGTGCCGCTCGCGCGATCGGTGAACCGGCCGTGCGCGCCGTGGTCTCCGGGCACCGTCTGCCACAGATTGTCGCGCCGGTTCGGCTCGATCTGCTCGGGCGCGAGCTGCGCCCGGTATGCCGAGCGCGCAAGATAGCGGTCGAGCAGGGGCGCGATGAACCGGTTGCCCCAGATTGCCGCCACCGTGCTGGTGCCGACGAAGACCTCGCGACGGTGATGACGGGAGGCCCAGACGATGGCGCGTGCGGCGACCTCCGGCTCGAAGATCGGCGGGACCGGCTGGGGCTTGTGGGAAACCCGGGCGCGGCACCAGTCGAACTGCGGCGTGTTGAGAGCGGGCATCTGCACCATCGTCACCCGCACGTGGCTGCCGGAGTGCAGCAGCTCGGTGCGCAGCGAGTCGGTGAACCCGCGGATCGCGGCTTTCGCGCCGCAGTAGGGCGCCTGCAGCGGAATCGAGCGGTAGGCGAGGGCCGAGCCGACCTGCACGATGGTGCCGCGATTGCGGGAAGTCATCCGGCGCAGCGCTGACAGCGTGCCGTTCACGGTGCCGAGATACGTGACCTCCGTGACGCGGCGGACCTCCTCCGGACGCAGGAGGGCGACCGGGGAAAACACCGTCACCATGGCGTTGTTGACCCAGATATCGATGGGGCCGAGCTGCGACTCGATGGCGAGCGCTGCGCTCTCGACCGCATCGGCATCCGACATGTCGAGAGGAATGGCGAGCGCGCGCCGGCCGCAGCTCTCAACTTCCGCGCGCGCGTTGTCGAGCGCCTCGCCGTTGCGCGCCAGCAGCGCCACATCATAGCCGCGCCGCGCGAACTCGCGCGCCGCGGCTCTGCCCACTCCGGCGCTCGCGCCGGTGACGACGACCACTTTGTGGCGCTCTCTGCCGATGAGTCTCATGCTCGGCGAACGCGCCTGCGCGCCCCGGGTTCCGTGGCAGAGCAGTCGGAAAGTCACGAACGCCATGCGGTGGCGTTGCCCCGGCGGCCGGCCCGACGGGGCACTTCGCCGCGCAAACCGGCCGGGAATGCCGCTTGCAACCCGATGCCGCCCTTGGGTCGCGGCCCTCCTCGGCGGCACGGCTGCCGTCGGGTCAGCGGGTCGCGCCAAGGGTGACTGATCGTGGAGCACGTTCCGGGGAGGGCGCCAATCCATCCGATAGGGTGAATCTACGCCTTGGCCTGCAACCCTGTACCATGGGCGCCGCCCGACGCGGAGTTTCGGCGTGCCGCCAGAGAATGCCACGACAGCTCAGAAGATCGCGCTCTACGTGCTCATCGGCGCGCTGGTGCTCGTTGGCGCCTGGATGCTGCGGCACTTCATACCGGCGCTTTGCTGGGCGGTCGTGCTGGCGATCGCGACCTCTTCGGTGTACGACCGCTGGCTGGCGAAATTTCGTGGCCGCCGGCGCGATATCTGGGCTGCGCTCACCTTTACCGTGATCGTCGGCGCGGTGTTGGTGGTCCCGCTCATCTATGGAGGGGTCGCGGCCGGACGGGAGGCGATCTCCATCGCCCGGGAGTTTGCCGCTTCCACCGGGCGCGAGCCGCCGCCCCTGCCGTCATGGCTGGTGCAGATTCCGTGGCTCGCCCGCGGGGTCCGGGACTTCTGGGTGCAGTATCTCGGGTCCGCAGGCGGCGGTGCCGCCGGGCACCTCCACGCGAGTCCGGCGGTGATCGAGTGGACGCGGGTCGTCGGCGTGGAGGTGGCCAGGCGGATCGTCACGCTGGCATTCACGCTCCTGGCGCTTTTTTTCGTCTACCTCAATCGCGATCGGTTGACCACGCAGGTGCCGGGAATATTCCGGCGCCTCTTCGGATCCTCCGTCGACCGGCTGCTGCGGCGTGTGGTTGTTGCGATCCGCGCCGCCGTCGATGGGATCGTATTCGTCGCCGTAGGAGAGGGCGCAGTCATGTGTGGTGTCTACGCACTCGCCCACGCGCCCCACCCGATCCTCTCCGGCGTCGTCACCGGCGTTTTTGCAACCATTCCGTTCGCCGCGCCCGTCGTGTTCGGAACGGTGGCGGTCGTGTTGCTGGTACGCGGCTCGATCGCAGCGGCGATCTTCGTCGGCACGGCGGGAATCGTGGTGCTCTTCATCGCCGATCACTTCGTGCGCCCCGTCATCATCGGAGAAGGCGCGAAGCTCCCCTTTCTCTGGGCGCTGCTTGGGATCCTCGGCGGAATCGAGTCATTCGGGCTCGTCGGCATCTTCATCGGCCCGGCGCTGATGGCGGCGCTGGTCTCGCTATGGCGCGGGTGGGTGGAGGAGATACCGGCGGACGGACCTTAGTCGAAACGCCGGGGTGGCTGTGCAGGAGAGCCGCCGGATGCGCATCGGGATAATCAGCCAGCGCCCAGCGCGGCGCCCTGCGCGGCAGGGCGCCGGACAGGCAGCGCCGTTACACACGGACAGCGACGAAAAGCCTTCCGTGCCGGCCCGGATCGGCCGGGCAGCCTGCAAACGGGCAGGAATCCACATCCCGCCCGCGGCAAGTGCCGCAAGCGGCTGTGGGTCGCGCGCTAGAACCGGCGCGGGGAGCCGCCGCGCGGACGCTCCTGCGCCTCGTTCACCCGCAGCGGCCGGCCGCCGAGGTCGGTGCCGTTGAGAGCCTCGATGGCGCGAGCGGCATCGGCGCTCGACATCTCCACGAACCCGAAGCCGCGCGGGCGCCCGGTGTCGCGGTCGTTGATGAGAGAGACGTTCTCCACGGCGCCATGCTTGGAGAACAGGGCACGCAGCGACTCTTCGGTCGCGGAGAACGGCAGGTTGCCAACGTATATTCTAGTCACAGGACGTCACTCACCCTGAATACAACTAACGATCTTGGTGCGGCAGGACCCCTCCTGCCGAGCGTGACACATTACCGGAATCGCCCGCGCGGTGCGCGTTTTTGTCGCGGGGCGCCGCGATCAGTCGAAAGCGAGATAGATGCTGTAGCTCGCGATGAGCACGATGAGTGTCGCCGATATGATCAGCTCCGCGCGGACGCTGCGCGCGAGGTGCGTCTTCGGGTCATCGATCAGAGCCGAGGTCCTGACGAAGCGGGCGGTCGCGAGCACGATTAGCGCGATGCCCCCGCCGATGAACGCCAGCCCCTCGTAGCGACCGAGCGATCCCCCGAGACGCTGCAGCAACAGGCGGTTTCCGAGGCCTGCGGTGCGCGCCAGAGTGAGCATGAAGAGATTGAACTTCTCGATGACGAAGCCGAGCGCGATCACCGCGATGCCCGTGCGCACCCAGGCGAGAAATGTACGCTCGTTCGCCGCGTGATCGCTGAAGCTTTGGATCATGATCGCCTCCGGTCGCGTTCAGACGGATGACGGCCGACTACGGCCCCGCCGTCCCGTTTCGATGAAGTTGTGCACCACCGAGGAGCCCTCGTCCGTGCGGTAGGCGATGCCGAGCAGCGCATGCAACGGCTCGCCGCTCAGCGGCAGGTAGGTCACCGCGCTCGCCTGCAGGCACCGCATGCTGTCGGGAACGATCGAGATGCCGAGGGAGGCCGCCACCAGATTGATGGTCGAGGACAGCTGCGGTGCGTACTGGCCGACCTTCGGCGTGAATCCAGAGGCCTCGCACGCGGCAATCACGGTGTCCGCGAGTCCCGGCCGCACCGCCCGCGGATAGAGGATGAAGGTCTCCCCGGCGAGCGCCCGGAGCTCGACCTGGCGGCGGCTGGCCAGCGGATGCCCGGTCGGCACGGCGGCGACCAGCGGCTCCCTCTCCAGCAGGTCCAGCGTCAGGCCGCGCTGCGCCGGCAGGGGCGGGCGCACGAAGGCGGCATCGAGCCGCCCCTCCCGCAGCGCCTCGATCAGCTCCGTGGACGGATGCTCCTCGAGGGATATCTCCACGGCGGGATACTCGGAGCGGAAGCTGCGCAGGGTAGAAGTCACGAGCGAGTTGAAGGAGGCCGATTCCGTGAACCCCACCCGCACCTGACCGGTGGCGCCGATCGCCGCCCGGCGGGCGGCCTGGGCGGCGCTGCGCGCCTCGCCCAGAATCCGCGCGGACTCGGCCGCGAAGATCCGGCCGGCATCGGTGAGCTCGATGCGGTACGCGGAGCGGTCGAGGAGGGCCACTCCGAGCTCCGCCTCCAGCGCCTTCACCTGCTGGGTGAGCGGCGGCTGGGAAATGCCGAGCCGCTCGGCGGCGCGGGTGAAATTGAGCTCCTCCGCGACGGCCAGGAAGTACCGGAGATGGCGCAGCTCCATGACGATACTTTTCTCATATCAAGAATACATCTTCAACGTATTTCCTTTGCCATGTTCGGGCGTCTAAAGTGGGGGGTATGACGAACAGCGAAGCGTCGGCCACGACGGGGCCGAAACCAAAGAAATCCGTCGCCCTCTCCGGCGTGGTCGCCGGCAATACGGCTCTCTGTACCGTCGGCCGCACCGGCAACGACCTGCATTACCGCGGCTACGACATCCTCGAGATCGCCACGACCTGCGAGTTCGAGGAAATCGCGCACCTGCTGATCCACGGCAAGCTGCCGACACGCGGCGAGCTCGCCGCGTACAAGAACAAGCTCAAGGCGCTGCGCGGCCTGCCGGCCGCGGTGCGCGCGGTGCTCGAGCAGCTGCCCGCCGCCGCGCATCCGATGGACGTGTTGCGTACCGGCGTCTCCGCCCTCGGCTGCGCGTTGCCGGAGAAGGAAGATCACGCCGCCGCCGGTGCGCGCGACATCGCCGACCGCCTGATCGCCTCGCTCGGCTCGATGCTGGCGTACTGGTACCACGTGAGCCACAACGGCCACGCGCCGCTCCCCGAGACGGAGGATGATTCGATCGGCGGCCACTTCCTGCACCTGCTGCATCGGCGCCCGCCGCCCGCCTCGTGGGTCCGTGCCATGCATACCTCGCTCAACCTGTATGCCGAGCACGAATTCAACGCCTCGACCTTCGCCGCACGCGTGATCGCCGGCACCGGGTCGGACCTCTACTCGTGCGTCACCGGCGCCATCGGCGCGTTGCGCGGCCCGAAGCACGGCGGCGCCAACGAGGTGGCGTTCGACATCCAGAAGCGCTACGACAGCCCCGAGGCCGCGGAGACCGACATCCGCGCGCGCGTCGCCGGCAAGGAGGTCATCATCGGATTCGGCCACCCGGTCTACACGGTGGCCGACCCGCGCAACCAGGTGATCAAGGAGGTCGCGCGCAGTCTCTCCCGGGAGACCGGTGACATGAAGATGTTCGCCATCGCCGAGCGCGTCGAGTCCGTGATGATGGATGCCAAGCGGATGTTCCCCAACCTCGACTGGTTCTCCGCCGTCTCCTACCACACGATGGGCGTGCCGACGGCGATGTTCACGCCGCTGTTCGTGATCGCGCGCACCGCCGGCTGGGCCGCGCACGCGATGGAGCAGAGGGCCGACGGCAAGATCATCCGGCCCACGGCCCACTATGTCGGGCCGGAGCCGCAGCGCTTCGTGCCGCTCGACGAGCGCTCCTGACATCACCGGAGAGTCCATGTCCTCGTCCCACAGCGCCGCCGCGCGCCCCGCGCCCGACCGGGTCCTCACTGACATCGCCGATTACGTCCTCGGCGGCGAGATCCGCAGCGACCTCGCCTACGAGACCGCGCGCTACTGCCTGCTCGATACCCTGGGCTGCGGCCTGGAGGCGCTCGAGTACCCGGCCTGCACCAAGCTCCTGGGCCCCCTCGTGCCGGGCACCGTCGTGCCGAACGGCGCCAAGGTGCCGGGCACGCAGTTCCAGCTCGATCCGGTGCAGGCGGCGTTCAACATCGGCGCCATGATCCGCTGGCTCGACTTCAACGACACGTTCCTCGCGGCCGAATGGGGCCACCCGTCGGATAACCTGGGCGGCATTCTCGCCGCCGGCGACTGGCTGTCGCGCCAGGCGGTCGCCGCCGGCAGAAAGCCGCTCGTCATGAAGGACGTGCTCACGGCCATGATCCGGGCGCACGAGATCCAGGGCGTGATCGCGCTCGAGAACAGCTTCAATCGTGTCGGTCTCGATCACGTGGTGCTGGTGAAGGTCGCCTCGACGGCCGTGGTCGGGCGCCTGCTCGGCCTCTCGCGGGAGGAGATCATCAACGCGCTGTCGCTCGCCTGGGTGGATGGGCAGAGCCTGCGCACCTATCGGCACGCGCCCAACACCGGCTCGCGCAAGAGCTGGGCGGCCGGCGATGCGACCAGCCGCGCGGTGCGCCTCGCGCTCATCGCGAAAACGGGCGAGATGGGCTACCCCTCGGTCCTCAGCGCCAAGACCTGGGGTTTCTACGACGTGCTCTTCAAGGGCCAGCCGTTCAAGTTCCAGCGCGGATATGGCGCCTACGTGATGGAGAACGTGCTCTTCAAGATCTCCTACCCCGCGGAGTTTCACTCGCAGACCGCCGTGGAAGCGTCGATGCGCCTGCACCAGCGCTTGCGGGAGATGGGCGTTACGGCCGATGACATCGAGCACATCAGGGTGCGCACGCACGAGGCCTGCATCCGGATCATCGACAAGAAGGGACCGCTCGCCAACCCCGCGGACCGCGACCACTGCATCCAGTACATGATGGCGGTGCCGCTCCTCTTCGGCCGCCTCACGGCCGCCGATTACGAGGACGAGGTGGCCCGCGACCCGCGCATCGATGCGCTGCGCGCCCGGATCGAGTGCGTCGAGGAGCCGCAGTTCACCCGGGATTATCTCGACCCGGAGAAGCGCTCCATCGCCAATGCGGTGACCGTGAGGCTGAAGGACGGCCGCACGTTGGAGGAGGTGGTCGTGGAGTATCCGATCGGACATCGGCGCCGGCGCGAGGAGGGCATCCCGCTCCTCCTCGAGAAGTTCCGGCGCAATCTCGCGCGGCGCTTCCCGCAGAAGCAGCAGCATGCGATCGCGGAGCTGTCGCTCGACCGTGCCCGCCTCGAGCAGACACCGGTCAACGAGTATGTCGACCTGTATGTCATCTGACGGCCGGGCATCATCATGAGCATCTACCTCATCGGACAGAGCCTGCCGGCGGAGCCCGCGGGTGAGCGCTTCGCGAAGCTCATCCGCCGTGGCGGCATCCTGCGGATGCCCGGCGCCTACAACGGGCTCGCGGCCCTGCAGGCGAAGCGGCAGGGTTTCGAAGCGCTGTATCTCTCCGGCGCCGCGGTCAGCGCCTCCATGGGCCTGCCTGACCTCGGCATCATAACGGTCGAGGACGTCTGCTTCTTCATCCGTCAGGTGAGCCGTGCCTCGACGCTGCCGGTGCTGGTGGACGGTGACACGGGTTACGGGGAAGCCCTCAACGTCATGCACATGGTGCGCGCCTTCGAGGATGCCGGCGCGGCCGCGGTGCACATCGAGGATCAGCTGCTGCCGAAGAAGTGCGGGCATCTCAACGACAAGCGGCTCGCGGCGCCCGAGGACATGGCGGCCAAGATCGCGGCAGCCGCGCGTGCGCGACGCCACCTCTACATCATCGCGCGCACCGATGCCGCCGCGAGCGAAGGGCTCGACGGCGCCGTGGCGCGCGCCAAGCGCTATCTCGATGCGGGGGCCGACGCGATCTTTCCGGAGGCGCTCACGACCGCGCAGATGTTCCGTGAGTTCGCGCGCCGCGTGGACGCGCCCCTCCTGGCCAATATGACGGAGTTCGGCCGCACCCATGGCCAGACCGCCACCCCCAGCACCCTGGGCAAGGAGATGGCCAACGTCGTGCATCGCCTGCGCCGCGCCCAAGCGCGTATCGCCGCTGTTGAGATCCTGGGCAAGATCAACGGCGCGGTGGGCAACTACAACGCGCATCTGTCCGCCTACCCCGACGTGGATTGGGAAGGCTTCGCCCAGCGTTTTGTCGAGGCGCGCGGACTGACCTTCAACCCCTACACCATCCAGATCGAACCGCACGATTGCATGGCCGAACTGTATGACGCCTATGCCCGCGCCAATACCATCCTGATCGACCTGAACCGCGACATCTGGGGCTACATCTCGCTGGGCTATTTCAAACAGAAAGTGGTGGCAGGCGAAGTCGGCTCTTCCACCATGCCGCACAAGGTCAACCCGATCGACTTCGAGAACGCGGAAGGCAATCTCGGCCTCGCCAATGCCCTGCTGAAACACCTCTCCGAAAAGCTGCCTGTCTCGCGCTGGCAG
>JABBNZ010000019.1 GCA_019352035.1 Pseudomonadota bacterium
GCGTTTGGCAAAAAACCGCGCTTTTTGCCAAACGTGCGCTGGTCGGGGCAGGGACCCCTCCGGTCGCGCTCGCTTTAACGAGAGGCTGCTCTGAGATCAGGCACAGGGAGGTGCCCCGCCGCCGCAGGTGGCGGGCGTTTGGCAAAAAACCGCGCTTTTTGCCAAACGTGCGCTGGTCGGGGCAGGGACTGCCCCGATCCAGCGCCATTAATCAAGGATTGCGCACCACGTCCCCGATCGCGATCGCATTGGAAGCGCCCACGATCAGCGCGAAGCTGAGTCTCGGATAGGTCTTGAAGACGAGCAGAGTCCCTGCGCGCTCGTTGGGCAGCTTCACCCGCGGCGCGAGTGATTTGCCCATCGAGCCCAGCGCCCGGAACAATCCGCCATGGCTGCCGTAGGTGTCATGGACCACCGGCCCGGAATGGTCCACTTCCAGCACGTTGCCCGGCTGCAGTCCGGCATTCGAGCCGCGGTTGATCATGACCACGTCGTACTGACCTGCCAGGGCGCTGATGCCCGTATCGCCCACGATCCAGGCGATTCTGCCGTTGACCTGCGTGGCGGGAGCGCTGGGCTCCAGGTTCAGCGGCACCTGCGCGTCCGTCGCCACCAGCTTATCCCCGCGCAGCGTCTCCCGCGCGGTGTCGATGAGCGCCGCGCGCACCGGATGGGTCACTGGCTGGGTTACCAGGGCGGTGGCCGTGTACAGGCCCAGGTACCCCAGCACGCGGCCGGTCTGCGGGTCGCGCACGCGTTCGCCGACGTGGACGATGCTGTAGCGAGAATGCGGATCGGGTCCCAGCCCGCGGATGTAGGCGATCTGGCCGGCGCCGGCGATGACCTGATGATTGCGGAAGGCGACGACGTACGGCGCATCATGCACCTGCTCCGCCGTGAGTACCGTCGGCCGCGCGAGAAATGCCGCGATCGCGGAGTATGGGATCGTGGGGATCGCCGCCGTGATGGGCGCGCTGCGCAATCGCGGCTCGAGCCGCAGCGTGCTTGCCTCGACCAGGCGAACCTGCGGCCGGCCATCGCTGCCATGGGCCAGGGCCAGCTTGTCGCCTGGATAGATCAGATGGGGGTTGCGGATGTCCGGGTTGATGTACCAGACCTCCGGCCAGTCCCAGGGGTTGCGCAGGAACATCGAGGCGATGCCCCAGAGCGTATCGCCCCGCTTGACCGTGTAGGTCATGGGCGCGCTCGGCCTGACCTCTGGGGCCTCCGCCGCCTGCGCCTGAGGCCGCGTGTCCGCGGTCACCATCGCGGCCTGGGTGGCGGTCTGGCTCCCGTCGGCAGTGGGCACCTGGGCGGCGGGCGCGGCCGCTTCCCCTGGCGTGGCGGCCGCCGGGTGGCGGGAGCCATGCAATGACGAGCAGCCGGCCAGCGCGACCGACAGGGCGAGACCCGCGGTCAGGCGGGTTCGAAAAGCTAGATTCGAGACCATCCTCTACCCCTTCGTGTATTGGCCCGAAGTCGGCTACGCCGCGTTGCTCGGCCCATCCTGGGCCTCGCCCCTTTCGGGCCGGCTTGCGCCGTCCAAAATCGTTCCGGACGATTTTGCGGGCGAGCGCGGACCCGCGACTCTGTCGACCTCGCGTCCCAGGGAACGGCCCTGGTCCGCTTACTCACTTGCTTTCGGTCTCCGGAAGAACATGCTGCGACCGGCCGGCTGCGACCAGCTTGAATGGGCAGGCTATAATCGCATGCCGCTACCGGGCGCAGGGCGGCTTAATGTCAAGTTGTGCGCTCGGTCACGGGTCTGGCTGCGGTGAGGCACTGCCGACGCCGCGAGCCCTTTGAACCCCTGAGATCCGCCCTCATCGAATCCCTCATGGCCATTAGAACGATTCTCGAGTTTCCCGATCCGCGGCTGCGCACGCGGGCACAGCCCGTCACTCGCTTCGACGCTGACCTTCACAGGGTCATCGACGACATGCTGGAGACCATGTACGCGGCTCCCGGTATCGGCCTCGCCGCGACGCAGGTCGACGTGCATCAGCGGCTGGTGGTCATCGACATCTCGGCCGATCGCAGCGATCCGCTGATCCTCATCAATCCGCAGATCCTCTCCCGCGAGGGGGAGACCGCCACCGAGGAGGGGTGCCTCTCCGTCCCCGGCTACTTCGACGAGGTGAAACGCGCCTCCAGGATCCGTGTTTGCGCGCAGGACCGGGACGGCAGCGTCCTGGAGCGCGAGTGCGAGGAGCTTCTCGCCGTCTGCGTTCAACACGAGATGGATCACATCGACGGCAGGCTGTTCGTCGACTACCTCTCCAGTCTCAAGCGCGAGCGCGTGCGCAAGAAGCTGGAAAAGGAGCGCAAGGAGCGCGCGGCCGGAGCCTCCTCGCCGCGCGAGCGCCGCAGCGCTCTGTAGAGCCGCGGGCGACTCCCACCAACACATATGCGCATCGCATTCGCCGGCACGCCGGAATTCGCCGTGCCGACGCTGCTTGCGCTGATGCGCTCGCCGCACGAGCTCGTCGGTGTGTTGACTCAACCCGATCGCCCCCGCGGCCGTGGCCGGCAATTGAGCCCCTCGCCGGTGAAGGCCGCCGTGGACGGATCGGCACCCCTCGCGCAGCCGGCCACCCTGAGATCGCCCGATGAGCAGGCGCAGCTCGCCGCGTGGCGCCCGGATGTCCTGGTGGTCGTCGCCTACGGGTTGCTGCTGCCGAAGGGCGTTCTCGCGATTCCGCGGCTGGGCTGCGTGAACGTCCATGCCTCCCTGCTGCCGCGCTGGCGCGGGGCGGCGCCGGTGGAGCGCGCCCTGCTCGCCGGCGATGAGACGACCGGGATCACCATCATGCTCATGGATGAAGGCCTCGATACCGGGCCCATCCTGCTGCAGCGCCCCGTGGCGATCGCTCAAGAGGACACCGGAGCGTCCCTGCGCGCCAGGCTCGCCGCCCTCGGTGCCCCGCTGCTGCTCGAAGCGCTGGAGGGCCTGGCGGCCGGCACTCTGCGGCCGCGGTCCCAGCCGGCCGAGGGAGTCACCTACGCGCGGAAGCTGGAAAAGGGCGAGGCACCCATCGATTGGCGCCGCCGCGCGGTACAGATCGAGCGGCAGATCCGAGCGCTGCAGCCCTGGCCCGTGGCCGAGACCGCCTGGGGTGACCCCGGCACCGGTGTGCGCGAGCGTTTGCTCGTCCATGCCGCCAGAATGGCGCCCCCTCCCGTCACCGCCTGTCAGCCTGGCTGCATCATCGAGACGGATGGCCGGCACGAGCAGGGCTATGTCCGGGTGCAATGCGGTGACGGCTGCCTGGACCTGCTGACCTTGCAGCGCCCTGGCGGGCAGCGGCTGCCCGCCTCGCTCTTCACCCGCGGATCCCGAGCGCTGCTGCCCTCCATGGTCCTGGGCGGAGCCGCTTGAGCGGCGCTCCGGAGAAGGCCGGCGCACAGGCTCTCGCCGAGGCGTCCAAGGCCGTTGCTGCGGTGGTCGGCGGGCGATCCGCCGACGAGGCGCTCGCCGCATCGGGGGCGAGCGCCTCGCGACCCGCCGTTCGAGCCATAGCGCTCGGTACCCTGCGCTGGTATCTGCGCCTGAGGTCGGCTGTGGACGCGCTGCTCAGCCGGCCGGGAACGCTGCCACGCGAGATCCACTCCCTGCTCGTGGCTGCCGCTCACCAGATCGAGTATTCGCGCGATGCTCCGGCGCTCGTCGTCAACTTGGCCGTGGACGCGACGCGAGCGCTGCGCCAGCCGCGCTCCTCGGGGCTGGTCAATGCCGTCCTGCGCCGCTTCGTCAGAGAGAGGCAGTCCCTCCTTGCGCGCGCGGACGGCGATCCGGCGGTACGGGCGGCGCATCCACGATGGCTCTACGACGCCCTGGTGGAAACCTGGCCGGAGCAGTACGGCCAGATTCTAGAGGCCAACAATGCGCACCCTCCAATGGTGCTGCGGCTGAGCACGCGGCGCCGCTCGCCGCCCGATTACCTCGCCGACCTGAGGGCGGCCGGCTTGGGGGGTTCCCTGGTGGACTGGACCGCCATGCACGCCGGCTCGGCGGCCATCGTGCTGGACCGCCCCGTAGCGGTCGGTGCGCTGCCCGGCTTCCGTGAGGGGTGGGTTTCAGTCCAGGATACCGGCGCGCAACTCGCCCCGAGGGTACTCGCGGTGCTGCCGGGCATGCGGGTGCTCGATGCCTGCGCAGCCCCGGGCAGTAAGACGAGCCATCTGCTCGAGGCTGTCGCTGGCCCGATCGAGCTGACGGCCGTGGACATCGATGCGGGCCGGCTCGGTCGCGTCGAGGAGAACCTCCAGCGACTGGGGCTGACGGCCCGACTCGTTGCGGCGGACGTGCGCGACCCGGGCTCCTTCTGGGACGGCAGGCCCTATGACCGGATCCTGGTGGACGTCCCCTGCTCCGGCACCGGGGTGATTCGCCGCCACCCCGACATCAAGCTCCTGCGCCGGGCCGAGGACGCTCCGGCCTTCGCGCGCGCCCAGCTCGAGATCCTCAGGGCCGCTTTCGGGATGCTGGCGCCAGGGGGGCGCCTCGTGTACTCGACCTGCTCCGTGCTGCCGGCGGAGAACGAGGCCGTGGTCGGGCGCTTCCTCGCCGGGCAGTCCCAAGCCGCGGCGGCGCCGATGCCGCGCGGCGAAGAGCTGGCCCCGGGGGGGCTGGCGCGAAGCACCGGCACCCAGCTCTTGCCCGGGGGGGCAGCGGGAAGCGACGGGTTCTATTATGCTTGTCTCGAAAAGACAACGCGCGGAACCTGAGTCCCGCGTCGAGGGTCTGAAAGACTTAACCATTCCCCGTTGCGTTCATGCCACGACGGTTTCCACCACCGCAGCGCAGGCCCCCGCGCACGCGTACACGCACGGGCGGCTGGTCGAGGCCGGTCATCCTGGCCGGCGCGCTGCTGCTTACGCTTTTCGCGGCGCTGGCCTTTGCCAATGCCTTGGACGGGGTGCTGAGAGTCCGCACCGCGTACGTCAATTTCGATCACGGCGTCATCCAACTCTACGCCCGGGTCCAGTACCCGCTGAATCCGGCGATCAAGGAAGCGCTGCAGGACGGAGTCACTCTCACCTTCGACGTCGAGGTGAAGGTCGATCGTGTGCGGCATTTCTGGTTCGATGCGAACGTCGTCGATCTGACGCGGCGTCGGCAGCTTGCCTATCGCGTGGTCACCGACCGCTTCGTCGTTCGCGACGTGCGCACCGGCGATCAGAGGAGCTTCGACACGCTCAAGGAGGCGCTGACCTACCTCGGGAAGGTCGACAACTGGCCGATTCTCGTCGAGCCGCAGCTCGATGGCGGCCGCTATATCATCAGCGTGCGCGCGGGCGTGCGGCGGGGCGAGCTTCCCGCGTCTCTGCGCGCGCTGCTCTTCTGGACGGATGACTGGCAACGCGTGAGCAAGTGGTACTCATGGTCTCTGCCGGTGTAGGCGACGATCGCGACGCGTCGCAGCGGCTGCGCGCGCGCCGCCGCGGCGCGTGGTCCCTGGCGCTGTGGGGCGTCCTCGGCCTCGGCGCGCTGCTGTTGCTGCTTGCCAAGAGCGTGCAGAACTCCTCCGAATTCGGGCGGCTGCAGCCGTGGATCCTGCTGCTCAATCTCGCCGGCGCGCTGACGCTCACCGTCCTGCTCGTGCGCAAGCTCTGGCAGCTGGTGCGCGATTATCGCAACCACGTGCCGGGCTCGCGCCTGACGGCCCGCACCGTGATCATCTTCGGCGCGCTGGTGGTGGCGCCGCTGCTCATCGTCTATCTGTCGTCGCTCGAGTTCCTCAACCGCGGCATCGACAGTTGGTTCCGGGTGGAGGTTCGTCAGGGCCTGAAGGACGCGCTGGTCCTCTCGCGCTCGGCGCTCGAGCTGCGCGTGGAGGAATGCGCGCGGCGCACGGAGCTGCTGGCCCACTCACTCGTGACGCGCTCCGGCGTGCAGGTCCAGACTCGTCTCGATGAGGAGCGGCGTGCGACTTCGGCCTCGGAGCTCATCCTCTTCGGCCATCACGAGCGCATTCTGGCGGCGAGTCTCGAGGATCCGCTCGCCACCGTGCCGATTGCGCCGCCCGCGGACCTCGTGCGCCGCGTAAGCGAGCACCGACCCTACGTCAGCCTCCAGCCGCGCTCGGACGGCCAGTACCTCATCCGCATCGGCGCGCCGCTCAGCGAATCCCCGACGAGCCCCGACGACCGGTATGTCATGGCGCTCTATCCGGTGCCGCGGCAGCTCGCGGATCTGTCCAACGCGGTGCAGCGCTCCTACTCGCAATACGGCAATCTCGCCACCCTGCGCGAGCCGCTGAAGTACAGCTTCAGCCTGACGCTATCGCTGGTCGTCCTGCTCGCGATGTTGGCGGCTCTCTATGGCGCCATCTTCTCCGCGCAGCGTCTTGCGCGGCCGGTGCAGGACCTCATCGCGGGCACTCGCGCGGTCGGCAAGGGCGACTTCGACACGCGCCTGCCGCTGCCTTCGCGCGACGAGATGGGGTTCCTCGTGCATTCCTTCAACGACATGACCAAGCGCCTGCGGCGCGCCCATGAGGAGGCGACCCGCAGCCAGCAGGCGGTCGAGCGCGAGCGCGAGCGTTTGGGCGTCATCCTCGCGCGGCTCTCCACGGGGGTGCTCGCGGTGGACCGTATGTTGACCGTGCGCATGGCGAACGAGGCGGCCGGCGCCATCCTCGGCACGGATCTCTCGGCGGCCACGGGCCGCTCCCTGCCGGAGCTCTCCGCGAGCAACGAGCGTCTGGGGCAGTTCGTCGCGGCGCTCGCGGTGCGCTTCGCGCGCGGCCGCGAGGAGTGGCGCGAGCAGCTCGACCTCGAGGGCGGCCCGACCCTCGGCTCGCATGGCCGGCGCAATCTCATGTGCGCCTGCACGCCGCTGCCGGGGGAAGGCGGCGACATGGGTTATGTCATCGTTTTCGACGACATCACGACCCTGCTGCAGGCGCAGCGCGATGCCGCCTGGGGCGAGGTCGCGCGCCGATTGGCCCACGAGATCAAGAACCCGCTGACGCCGATCCGGCTTTCCGCCGAGCGCCTGCGCCGGCGGCTGCTCGCCAGCATGGGGCCGCGGGACGCGGAGATCCTCGAGAGGGCCACCCATACCATCGTGCAGCAGGTCGAGACCATGCAGCAGATGGTGAACGCCTTCAGCGAGTACGCGCGCGCGCCGGAGATGCGGGTCAGCCGCTTCAGCCTGAATCAGCTCGTCACCGAAGTCGCGGAGCTCTACCGGTCGCAGGACCCGCGTGCGGACATCCACCTCGCCCTCGACGAGCGGCTCGAAGGGATCGAGGCGGACCGCGGCCGGGTGCGCCAGATCCTCAACAATCTCGTGACCAATGCGCTCGAGGCGCTCGAAGGGGTGCCGCAGCCGCGGCTCGAGATCGCGACCCGGCTCGAGCCTGGCGAGGACGGCCAATACGCGGCGGTGACGGTGTGTGACAATGGCCCCGGGTTCCAGCGCGAGCTCCTCGGCCGCGTCTTCGATCCCTACGTCACGAGCAAGCTCAAGGGCACCGGGCTCGGCCTCGCGATCGTGAAGAAGATCGTCGAGGAGCACGGCGGCCGGATCGATGCCGACAACCGGCCGGAAGGTGGCGCCCGTGTCAGAGTGCTGCTGCCTGTGATCGACAGTACGCGCACGGCGGCGGGCGCGCGTGACCGAAGAGAGCAACTGCGGAGAGAGAGGGCATGACAAAATTGTCCGGAACAATTTTACTCGGCCCATCCGTGGGCCTCGGCCCTGCGGGCCCGCCTTGCCGGGCGTTCAAAATTGCTCCAGGCAATTTTGTGGACGGCGATGGCCGGCCCGAAGGGGTTTCCTCATGAGCGCCGACTCGCGACCGCGGGGCTCCGAGGGCGCAGGGACGGGGCCTCGCAGCGCTCCACACATCCTGGTGGTCGATGACGAGGCGGACATCCGCGGCCTGCTGAAGGAGATTCTTTCAGAGGAGGGATACGAGGTCGACGTGGCGGCCAATGCCGCGCAGGCGCGCGCCTCGCGCGCGCGACAGACACCCGACCTCGTCCTGCTCGACATCTGGATGCCGGATGTCGACGGCATCACCCTGCTGCGGGAATGGTCCGCTGCCGGCGCGGACGGCTGTCCCGTCGTCATGATGTCAGGCCACGGAACGGTCGAGACGGCCGTGGAGGCGACACGTCTCGGCGCGTTCGATTTCGTGGAGAAGCCGCTCTCGCTGGCGAAGCTGTTACGCACGGTGGAGAGGGCTCTCGAAGCCGGCAGGCGCCGCCGCCAGTCCGGCAAGCTCCTCGTGCCGGCGCTGGCGGTGCCGGCGGGCAAGAGCAGGCTGATGCAGCAGCTGCGCACCGAGCTGCAGCAGATCGCCGCCCACTCCTCCTCGGTGCTGCTCATCGGCGAGCCGGGCTCCGGGCGCGAGCCGTTCGCACGGTATCTGCACGAGCGCGGCCCCCGTGCCGGCTCCCCCTTCGTCACCGTGATCGCGAGCAGCCTGCGTGAGGCCGACGCCGAGAGCCGGCTCTTCGGCCGGATGGAAGGGGCGACCCGCCATCCGGGGCTCGTGGAGAGCGCCGCGAACGGGACGCTCTTCCTCCAGGGGATCGAGGACCTGCCCGCGGGCGCGCAGCGCGCCCTGGTCGGGGCGCTCGAGTCGGGCCGCTTCACGCCGGTCGGCGGCTCGGAGCCGCTCGAGCTGCGCGCACGCATCGTCTCTTCGGCCCAGCCGGGGGTGGAGAGCCGGGCCGGAGCGGACGGATTGCGCCGGGACCTTCTCGCGCATCTGAACACACTCATCGTCAGGGTGCCGCCGCTGCGCGAGTACGCCGAGGACGTTCCGGAGCTGCTGCGCCAACAGGTGGACCGGATCGTCGACACCGAGGGCCTGCCGTTCCGCCGCTTCAGCGTCGCGGCGCAGAACCGGCTGCGCAACTATCCCTGGCCTGACAACGTGCGGGAATTGAAGAATCTGGCCCACCGTCTGTTGATTCAGGGCGGTGGCGAGGAGATCGGCCTCGAGGAGGTCGAGCGCGAGCTCACCGTGCACGCCCCTCCCGGCGAGCCGCTGGTCAAGCAGGACCTGCTGGCGCTGCCGCTGCGTGAGGCGCGCGAGCAGTTCGAGCGCGCGTACCTGCAACAACAGCTGTTGCTCTGCAACGGCAAGGTCGGACAGCTCGCCAAGCGCGTCGGCATGGAGCGCACCCACCTCTATCGCAAGCTGCGCTCGCTCGGCCTGGATTTTCGCTCGATCGGGGAGGATTAGCGGGAGCTCAGGATCGGGCTTGCGCGAGCCGCGGACGTGGTCGTTGCGACGGCGCGATCGACAGGTATGACGTTGTTGGAGATTGACAACTGACAGCCGCCACAGAGGGCAATGGAAAGGGTGGCCTCGTGCGCGCGCGGGATCCCCGCGCGCGGGGAGGCCCCCCGGCCGTCACGGCCCCGTCCGGGCTGCGGGTGCTGCTGGTGGAGGATATCGCCGCTGAGGCCGAGCTGGCGGTCCGCCATCTGGCTTCCGGGGGGCTTGCCTGCATCCCGCGCACGGTGGCCGACGAGCGGCAGTTCCGCGAGGCCCTGCGGCGGTTTCGGCCCCACGTCATCCTTTCCGACTTCACCCTGCCCGCCTTCGATGGGCTCGCCGCGCTCGAGATCGCCCGCACCGAGTCGCCGGACGTCCCCTTCATTTTTCTCTCGGGCACGATCGGCGAGGAGCGCGCGATCGAGGCCTTGCGGCGCGGCGCCGTCGATTACGTGCTGAAGACCAACCCGGCGCGGCTCGTGCCCGCGGTCCGGCGCGCGCTGCGTGACGTCGAGGAGCGCGCCCGTCGGCGCGCCGCGGAGCGCGAGGTCGCGCGCCTCACCCGCCGGATGAAGATGCAAAGCGGCATCAACAGCGCCGTGATCCGCATCCGGGACCGGGAGGAGCTGTTGCGCGAGGCCTGTCGGCTCGCGCACGAGGTGGGAGGTTACGACCGCGCCGTGATCCTCCTGGCCGCCGCGGACGGTCGCAGCGCGAATCTCTCGTACTCCTTGGGCGCCGGATCCGGTGAATTGCCGTCGGTGCTCGCCATCAGCGATGGCACGGAGCCCGACAGCAGCCTCACGAGCCGGGCGCTGCGCACCGGGGAGATCGCGGTCTCGGTCGATCTGACCCGTACGGAACCGACGGTCGCGATGCGGGAGGACCGGCTGCGGGAGGGACTGAGGTCCCTGGTGGCTCTGCCGCTCGCGGCCGGCGGTGTGCGGGTGGGCGTGCTGGTGCTCGGATCGCGCGAGGCGCACGCGGTCAGCGACGAGGAGCTGCGGCTGCTGCAGGACGTCGCCGGCAACATGTCGTTCGCGCTCCGCTACCTCCAGCAGGAGGATGCGGCCCAGTACCTGACCTCATTCGATCCGCTGACGGGCCTCGCCAGGCGGGCTCTGTTCTGCCAGCGCCTGGATCAGCGCCTGGCAAAACGGGGCTCGCTCGAGAGCGTTCCGACCGTGGTGGCATTCGATCTCATGCACCTCAGCCAGGTCAACGACAGCTTCGGCCGCCACGTGGGTGATCTCTTGCTGCAGGTGGTCGCGAAGCGGCTCAAGTATCACCTCGCCGATGACGAGCGCATCGGCTATCTCGGCGGCGGGACGTTCGTGCTGGTCCTGCCGCAGGAGGAGGCCTCCTCGGAGAGTGTCACGACGCTGCTCGAGAACACCGTATTTCGGGCGCCGTTCCGTATCGAGGGGCGGGTGCTGCGCACCTCATTCCGTTCCGGCATTGCGCGCTCGCCCACGGATGGGAGCGATGGCAACACTCTGGCGCAGCGGGCGGAGGCGGCACTGAAGCAGGCCAAGGAGGCGGGCGAGCAGTACGTGCATTACCAGATCGAAATGCACAGCGAGATCGCCGAGCGGCTCGCGCTGGAGCATCGCCTGCGCGCCGCGCTCGATGAGCGGCAGCTCCTGCTGCACTACCAGCCGCAGGTGAGTGTCCTCACCGGCCGGGTCGAGGGAGTGGAGGCCCTGCTGCGCTGGCAGGATCCGGAGCGGGGACTCCTCTTTCCCGCTCAGTTCCTGCCGGTCCTCGAGTCCTCGGGAATGATCGTCGCCGTGGGAGAGTGGGTTCTGCGGCAGGCTGCGCAGGACTGTCTGCGCTGGCGCCGCATGGGGCTCGGGTCGCTGCGGGTCGCCGTGAATGTCTCGGCGCAGCAGATCCGGCGCCGCACGTTCGTGGAGCAAGTGCTCGCGACGGCCGAGCCGTGTCTCGCCGAGGGGTGCGGCGTCGACCTCGAGATCACGGAGACGGGGCTCCTGCACGATGTCGAGGGCGCGAGCCGCAAGCTGCGCGAGCTGCGGGCGGCGGGGCTGCGCATCGCCCTCGATGACTTCGGGACCGGCTACTCGTCTCTGGGCCTGCTGTCGAAGCTTCCGGTGGATCTGGTGAAGATCGACCGCTCGTTCATCACGGGACTGCCTGAGGAGAGGGCGAGTGTCACGCTGGTCTCGAGTGTGATCGGGCTGGCGTCGGCGTTTGGCCTCAAAACCGTGGCGGAGGGGGTGGAAACGGCGGCGCAGCTGCGAATGCTCCGCGACATGGGGTGCGATCAGTCGCAGGGTTACCTGCATTCGCGGCCGGTGGCGTCGGAGCCGCTCGAGGAGCTGCTGCGGCAGCAGGGCGGCGGCCCGGGCGATTAGCCGTCAGGGCCCGGCGCGGATCGTCAGGGCGTGGAGGTTGGCTGTCTGGAGTTGCGCGCGGACTCTGGCGAGAGCCGCGCCGCTCACCGGTCCAATGCGGACGCGGTGCCAGGTGCGGGAGCCGGCGACCACGCGATCGACCTGGGCGTCCAGCCCCACGCGGGCCAGGCGAGCGCGAACCTGCTCGGCTTCGGCGCTCCTCAGGTAGGAGCCGACCTGCAGGATGTACGAGGGTCCGCCGGCTGCCGGGTGCGCTGGCGCAGCTGCCGCGGACTTTGGCGCGTGGGAGGAATGGCCGGCGGCGCGAGGCACCGGCACATCCAGGCGCGGCAGCATCCGATAGAAGTCGTATTGTGGCGCCTGCGTAGTGCTCGATGCAGCCGACGAGGCGGATTGCGCCGATCCGGCGGCCGCGGGAGTTGCCGACCCCGTACCGCTGGCCGCCGGCGCGTGCGGCGCAGCGTGCTGCGGCGCTTTACCCGCATGGGCGTGGGAGGCCGCGGCGGCGCGGTGGCGCGCGTGCGCGCCTGCGAACAGAAATGCGGCGCTTGCGAGCGCGGCGCCGACCAGGACGCCGAGGCCGAACTCCTTGAGCTTCGAGGCGCCGGAGTTGCGGGACGACCGCTTGTAATCGCGCGTGGTCAGCCGGGGCATGTCGTGATCTACATGCTCTGCGGCGCCGACACGCCGAGCAGGGCGAGACCGTTGCGGATCACCTGCTGTACCCCGAGCACCAGCGCGAGGCGCGCGTTGCGCATCTTCGACTCGCCGACGATGAACTGCTCCGCGTTGTAGTAGGTGTGCAAGGTGTTGGCGAGCTCACGCAGATAGTGGACGATGGCGTGCGGAGCGCGGTTCAGCGCCGCCTGCTCCAGCACCTCCGGGTAGCGCACCAGCGAGCCGAGGACCGCCTGCTCGTGCGGCCCCGTCAGGAGCTGCACGTTGGCGAGGCCCTCGGCGCGGTCGAAGGTCAGGCTGCGAGCGGCGAGCTGTTTCATGACGCTCGCGACACGCGCATGCGCGTACTGGATGTAGTAGACCGGGTTCTCGTTGGTGCGCGACTTGGCGAGCTCGAGGTCGAAGTCGAGCGGCTGGTCGTGGCTGCGCATCAGGTAGAACAGCCGGCAGGCATCGTTCCCCACCTCCTCGCGCAGCTGGCGCAGGGTCACGAACTGCGCCTCGCGCTTGCCCATCGGCACTTTCTCCCCGCCGCGGAACAGGCTCACGAACTGGATCAGATTGACCTCGAGGCACTCGCCCGGCTCCCCCATGGCCGTGAGTCCCGCGCGGACGCGCGCCACGTAGCCGTGGTGATCGGCGCCGAGGACGTCGAGCAGGCGTTGGAAGCCGCGCTCACGCTTTTCCAGATGGTATGCGATGTCGGAGGCGAAGTAGGTTCTCTGCCCGTTCTCGCGCACCACGACGCGGTCCTTCTCGTCGCCGAAGTCGGTGGCCCGGAACCAGGTCGCGCCGTCCTTGATGTAGAGCCGCGACTCGCGCTGCAGCCGGGCGAGGGCCCTTTCGATGGCGCCGCTCTTCTCCAGCGCGCGCTCGGAATACCAGCGGTCGAACCTCACTCCGAACTGGCCGAGGTCATCGCGGATGTCGGCCAGCATCTCGTCCAAGGAAAGATCGAGAACGCGCGCGAACGCCTCCGCGCCGATGAGCTCGCGGGCGCGGGCGATCAGCGCGTCGATGTGGACCTCCTTGTCCCCTGCGGGAGCATCCGCCGGCAGGCCGGCGAGCACCTGCGCGGCAGGGCGCCGCAGCCGCTCGCCCTCGGCCGCCAGCAGCGAGCGCGCCAGCGCCCGCACATAGTCGCCGCGATAGCCGTTTTCGGGAAAAGGCAGGGTCTCCCCGCACGCTTCCAGATACCGTATCCACGCGCTCACCGCGAGGATGTCGACCTGTCGTCCCGCATCGTTGATGTAGTACTCGCTGGCGACCTCGAAACCGACCGCCGCCAGGATGTTGGCCAGCGTGGCGCCGTAGGCCGCCTGACGTCCGTGTCCGACGTGCAGAGGCCCCGTCGGGTTGGCAGATACGAACTCGAGCAGCACCCGCTCGCCTCTGCCGAGGCCGCTCTGCCCATAGCGCTCGCCGCGCTCATGGACCGTGGCCAGCTCGCGGGCATAGGCCTCGGGCGTCAGGAAGAAATTGATGAAGCCGCCGCCGGCGATCTCCGCGCGCGCGAGGAGCGGACTGGCCGGCAGCGCCGCGATGATCTTCTGCGCCAGGTCCCGCGGCCTGCAGCCGGCCGCCTTCGCCAGACGCATCGCGGCGTTGGTCGCGAAATCGCCGTGCTGCGGATCGCGCGTGCGCTCGACCGTGAGCGTACCGGGCGGGGGCGCCTCGGGCAGCACGCTGCCGGCGAGCGAGGTGACTGCGCTCGCGAGGAGCTGCTCGATGTCCTGCTTCAAGGGGGCGGGGTCCGGAGTGAGTTGAGCGCGGAATTTTACCCGAACAGCTCAAAACAATTCGATCGGATCCACATCGAGGGTCCAGCGGACGCGGCGCACGCTCGGCAGCGATTCCAGCGCGGGCAGCCACGCGTCGATGAAGCGGTGCAGCGCCGCGCGGTCGGCGCTCTCGACCAGCAACTGCGCGTGATGGCGGCCGGCACGCTTGGCCATCGCCGCCGGCGCCGGGCCGAGAAGTCTCACGGCGCGCGCCCATGCGGCGCTGCCCCGCTCGCCCCGCAGCCCTTCGGCCGCACTGCGCGCCTCCGTCAGGAACGCCAGCGCGGCCTCGGCGGTCTTGGCGGAGTCGCGCACGGCGGCGAGCCGGCTGAAGGGCGGCCAGGCGGCCTGGCTGCGCTCCGTCAGCGCCGCGCGTGCGAAGCCGTCATAACCCTCCGCGAGGAGGCTCAGGAGCAGAGGATGGTCCGGGAATTCGGTCTGAATGAGCACTTCGCCGGCCCGCTCGCCGCGGCCCGCCCGCCCGGCGACCTGCACGATGGTCTGTGCGAGGCGCTCCGGAGCGCGAAAGTCGGTGCTGAAGAACCCCTGGTCCGCGTTCAGCACGACGACCAGCGTGACGTTGGGGAAATCGTGCCCCTTGGTGACCATCTGCGTGCCGACGAGGATCCGCGCTTCGCCGGATGACATCCGCCGCATCGCCTCCTCCATGTCGCCGCGGCGCCTGACCACGTCGCGGTCCAGGCGGATGCTGGGAATGCCGGGGAAAAGGCCGGCCAGCGTCTCCTCGATCCTTTCCGTCCCCTGGCCCACCGACTTGACCGCGAAGCCGCACTGCGGGCAGCGCTCGGGCAGTGCGCTGTCGGCGCCGCAGTGATGGCAGCGCAGCCGCGAGGAGGAAAGGTGGACGGTGAGGCGGGCATCGCAATCGCGGCACGGCGCGATCCAGCCGCAGGCGGTGCAGAGCAGCGTGGGCGCGTAGCCGCGCCGGTTGAGAAATACGAGCACCTGGCCGCCGGCGCCGAGGTGGCGCTCGATCGCCTGTACGGCGGGTGTGGAGATGCCGGCATGCACGGCGCTCGATCGCAGATCGATGAGGGAGAGACGGGGCGGTGCCGCTTCGGCGGCCCGCCGGGTCAATGCCAGCCGCGTGTATCGGCCAGTGGCTACATTCTGCAGCGTCTCGAGCGCCGGCGTCGCGGATCCCAACACCACCGGCACGCCGGCCCGATGGGCACGCACGACCGCCAGGTCGCGCGCCGAGTAGCGGAATCCGCCTTCGTGCTGCTTGAACGAGGTGTCGTGCTCTTCGTCCACGACGATGACGCCGAGATCCTGGGCGGGAGCGAACACCGCGGAACGGGTACCGAGAACGATCCGCGCCCGTCCAGAGAAGGCGTCTCGCCACGCGAGCAGTCTCTCGTGGTCGGTGAGGGCCGAATGCAGCACGGCCATCGGTACCGCGAATCGCTCGCGAAACCGGCTCACGAGCTGCGGCGTCAGCCCGATCTCCGGCACCAGCACCAGGGCGCTGCGGCCGTGGCGCAAGGCGCGCTCGACCACCCGCAGGTAGACCTCCGTCTTGCCGCTGCCCGTGATGCCGTGCAGTACGAACGCGCCGAAGCCGCCCAGGGAATCGCAGACCTTCTCGATGGCGAGGCGCTGCTCTTCGTTCGCCTCGGGCCCTGGAGCCACGGCAACCGGTCCGCGGATCTGCGCGGCGGCCGCCGGTTTAACCTCCAGCTTGGTGAGCCATCCACGGCCGATGAGGGCCTGCGCAGCATCACGCCAGGCGTCCAGTTTCTCGTTGAGATCGGCGCCAGCGAGGCCGGGGGGATCCGTCCCGCTCGTGGCAGAGGCTTCACTCGAGGCCAGCGCAGTCAGGAGCTGCCGCTGGCGCGGCGCGCGCCGCGGCTCGCCTCTCGTGTGCGCTTCGCGGCCCTCCGGCGTGAGCACCCAGCGCTCCTCGGTCGCATCGATCGCCGCGCCGAGCCGCAGCGCCTTCGGCAAGGCGGCGGCCAGTACTTCGCCGATCGGATGGTGGTAGTAGTCCGCGGCCCAGCCGAGCAGGGCGAGAGTCGCGCCGTCGAGGACGGGCCGCGGGTCCAGTCGCTCCAGCACGGGCTTCAGTCGCTCGTCCGGCAGCTCCGATGCGGCCGCCGTCTCCATGACGATGCCGATGAGGCGTTGCCTCCCGAACGGCACCCGAATCCTCATGCCGGGCTCGATCGTTGAGTCGCCGGCGGGGCCTGCGCGGTAGTCGAACAGGCGCCTGAGCGGCGTGGGCAGCGCCACGCGGACGACGGGGACGGAGCTCATGATTCCATTAATCAGAGGGTTACGCGAGTCGCGGCCTCCGTCAACCGTACCCGTCGCAGCCGCGTTGTACCTGGTATGCCAGAGTTTGCTACGCTCGCGCCGCCTTATAGCATGCCGGCTGCCTCTCACGGCGACGTGGACCTGTCGGATTCCTCCAAAGCCCGCTGTAGAGCGCTCAGCCAGTTCCTGGCGGGTGTGGAGGTTCGCGCATTCAAGATCGCGCAGGTCGCGCTGCGGCACGAGGACGACGCGCTGGATGCCGTGCAGGATGCCATGCTCCAGTTGGCTCGCGCCTACGCGGACCGGCCAGCGCAAGAGTGGCGGCCGCTCTTCTACCGGATCCTGGAGAACCGCATCCGGGACATGCAGCGCAGGCGCACGGTGCGCAACCGGGTGATTTCCTGGTTGCCCTTGCGCGCGCAGGGCGACGAGGACGAGCCGGATCCCATCGCGCAGGCCGTCAGCGACGATCCGCAGCCGGCGCGCCGGCTGGAGATCGAGGAGGCCATGACGGCGCTGCAGAAGGCGATCGCGGCGCTGCCCAGGCGGCAGCAGCAGGCGTTTCTGCTGCGCACGCTGGAAGGGCTCGACGTGGCGCAGACGGCCAAGGCCATGGGCTGCTCGGAAGGCAGCGTGAAGACGCATTATTTTCGCGCGCTGCAGACACTGCGCGCACAGCTTGGGGAGCCCTTGGCATGAACCGGGACCCGAACGGCATCGCCGATCTCGAGCGTCGGCTGCAAGCTCTTCTGGAGGAGAGCGTGCAGCGCGTCGGCGGCCGTGCGCGCTCGCGCCTCAACCAGGCCCGGCATGCGGCGCTCGCCGAGGCGCAGCGGGCTGATCGCTGGCATCCGCGGCGGCGGCTCGCGACGCGAGTCGGGCGGCCCGGATTGTGGGTGCCGGCGGCGGGAGGCCTCACCGCCGCGCTGCTGGTGGCGTTCGTGCTCTGGCCGCATGCCCCTCGGGGATATCCCCCGGCGCAGGCGAGCCGCGCCACCGCGCAGGATCTGGAGCTGCTCGCCGACCGTGACGGGATGGAGCTCATGCAGAACGGCGATGGGCAGTTCTACGAGTGGGCGATGGCGCAGGCCGATGCGTCGGGCCAGCCGAGCGCTTCCGGTGCGGCGGCCCAGGGCAAGGCCCACGGGCAGAGCGGTGACGCGGATACCGGCCGGAACAGCGGCTGAGATGCGCATTGCGCACCGCATCGGGATCGCCGTCGTGACCGCGGCGCTTGCCGCCGGATCGCGGATCAGCCGAGCCGGGGTTGCGCAGAAGCACAGCGCGGATCCTCCGGTGGACGAGCGACTGTTGGAATTCCTCGGCAGCGTCGATCCCTCGGCGGATTCGGGGCGGCCCGATGACGGCGATTGGCTGGCGTACCTGTCGCAAGTCAAGATCGGCAAGGTGGCCCGGTCGTCCCAGGCGGCCAAGGCACCGCGGAGCCCGCCGCCGAAGCCGGCGAGCTCCGCGGCTGGCGCCGAGAAGCCGGGCGGATAAGGGGTACGAGGCCATGATCCAAGAGCGCAAGGCGCTGATGCTCGCGCTGCTGCTGGCGGCGGTGCCGGCTTGCGCCCTGGCGCAGCAGCCCCCGGCTCCCATCTCCCGGGCGCAGGCTGCGGCCCCCGTAGCCTGGTCCAGCCTCTCACCTCAGCAGCGGCAACTGCTCGGGCCGCTGGCGAGCCGATGGGGATCTCTGCCGGCGGCGCGCCAGCAGGCGCTCGCGCGCGGCAGCCGGCGCTGGATCAACATGAGCCCGCAGCAGCGCTCGATGGCTCGCAAGCGCTTCCAACAGTGGCGGCGGCTCAGCCCCGCGCAACGGCAGACGATCCGCCGCAGGTGGCAGGAGTTCAAGTCCCTGCCGTCGCAGCAGCAGCAGACCATTCGCCACAGTTTCCGTGAGTTTCAGCGGCTGCCCTCCTGGCGGCGCCGCATGCTACGGCAGCAATGGCAGAGCGCTACTCCCGCGCAGCGGCAGCGGATGATCCAGCGGGCTCAGCAGATGCAGCGTCAGCGTCAGATGCAGATGCAGATGCAGATGCAGATGCAGCGTGAGCGCCAGATGATGCAGATGCAGCGGCAGCGTCAGATGATGCAGATGCAACGCCAGCGTCAGATGATGCGGATGCAGCGGTCCCAGATGATGAGAGTTCCGCGCGGGCCTCGTTGACTGGCGCAAATCGTCCCGCGCGATCTTGTGCGCGGCAGCTCAATGACGCCTTCGGGCCCCCGCGGCCCAGGGGCGCTCAATGGCTTGCTTTCGATCTAACGGGGATCGGGACGCTACATACGTCCACGCGGCCCGCGGGGACCTTGAACCAGGGGCCGCGCCGATTGCGCAGCGCTTGCACGTACCGGGTGAATGTCGGTGTGTCGGTACGCAGCACTTCGAGCGGCGCGCGCTTGGCCGGCGGCAAATCCGACGCCACCCGCACGGACTCGATGCGCACCCAGTGGGCGTGCTTGCGGTATACACCCAGAGGCCCGTTGCCTCGCGGCAGGGACGAGAGCAGCGCCATGCCCTGCACGACCCGCCCGATCAGCGTCGTGTTGCGATCGAGCTGTCTCTGGGGTCCGCCGATGACGGCGTAAAGGGTGGTGCCGCCGCCGCTGTCGACGTTGTCACCGCGAGCGGCGCCCACCATGCCATAGCAGTTGACGAGCCATGCCCGGCCGAACACCGGATCGCGGGCCGCGGGGAAACCGCTCGAGAATCCGGTCTGCGGGGCGTAGGTGTCAGGGTCGGCAAGCACGGTGAACGGCAGATGCCGCGAGGGCCGCTCGAACTCGGCAGCCACTCTGCGCCGCGCCGTGCCCACGGACTTGCGGCCGGTGGGGTCGCCCCATTCCGCCACGCCGTTGTCCTGAACGCGAAAGATGGGCAGCCCGTTGTAGAAGCCCTGTCGGGCCAGGCTCTTGATGTTGGTGACGTAGCGCGGCGCGAACTGCGGCGCCAGCTCGATCACGACGCGCCCCTGAGGCAACCTCATGTAGAGCGTATCGTGAGGGTCGAGGGCGCGCCAGGCGGAAGCCGGCGCGCCCTCGAGGATCATGGAGGGTGTCAGGGCGATGTGCGCGCGAAGCGACGGTGCCGCGGCTGGCGGCGTAGCCGCTGCCGCGTCCCGACTCGGGAGGGGCAGGGCGGCGAGCGCCGCCAGAACCAAGCCGATTCGCACCACATTGCGCACGTCCCGCCTCCTTCTCAGCCGACGGCCTTGACCGCCTGGATCAGCTCCGCGCCCGCCTTGCGGGCATCGCCGTAGAGCATCCGGGTATTGTCCAGATAGAAGAGCGCATTCTCGATGCCTGAGAATCCCGCGCCCTGGCCGCGCTTGATGACGATGACGTTCTTCGCCCGGTCGGCATTGAGAATCGGCATCCCGTAGATCGGGCTCGACTTGTCCGTGCGCGCCACGGGATTGACGACGTCGTTCGCGCCGATGATCAGCGCCACGTCCGTGGTCTCGAACTCCGCGTTGATCTCTTCGAGGTCGGCGATCAGGTCGTACGGCACTCCGGCTTCCGCGAGCAGCACGTTCATGTGCCCCGGCATGCGGCCGGCGACCGGGTGGATGGCGAATCTCACCGTCACGCCCCGATCGATCAGCAGCTGACAGAGCTCCCAGATCTTGTGCTGAGCCTGGGCGACCGCCATGCCATAGCCAGGGACGATGATGACTTTTTGCGCGAAGGCGAGCATGACGCCGACATCAGAGGCTTCGATCGGCTTTAGGCTCCCGGTCACGGTGCCGGCCGGCCCCGTCCCGGTGTCGCCGAAGCCGGAGAAGAGCACGTTGGCGATCGAGCGGTTCATCGCCTTCGCCATGAGCTGGGTGAGAAGCGTGCCCGCGGCCCCGACCACGGTGCCGGCGACGATCATCGCCGCGTTGTGCATCACGAACCCATCGAGGCCGACCGCGAGGCCGGTGAGGGCGTTGTAGAGCGAGATGACCACCGGCATGTCCGCGCCGCCGATCGGCAGCGTCATGCTGACGCCGAGGATCAGGGCAAAGGCGAAGAGCCCGGTGACGACGCGCGGAGAGTCGTTGAAATGGCCGGCGAGCAGCGCTGCATGCAGCAGGGCGGCCGCCAGCAGGAGCAGATTCAGCGCCTGTTGCCCGCGGAAGCGGAAGCTGCGCTTGATCAGACCCTGGAGCTTGCCGAAGGCGACCGCGCTGCCGCTGAAGGAAACCGCGCCGATGAGGCCCCCGACCACGGCGAGGGTCGCCTCCCCGTAGCCTCCCGCGCCGCCGCGGTAGAGCTCCACGGCGGCGATGGCCGCCGCGGCACCGCCGCCCATGCCGTTGTAGAGCGCGATCATCTGCGGCATGTTGGTCATCGCGACGCGCTTGCCGGTCCACCAGGCGAGCGCCCCGCCGAGGACGATGGCCGCGCCGATGAGCGGATAGTTGCTCATGCCCGGGTAGGCGAAGGTGACGAGCGTCGCGACCAGCATGCCGGCGCCGGCCCAGAGGATGCCGCTGCGCGCGGTGACCGGGGAGCTCATGCGCTTCAGCCCCAGGATGAACAGCACCGCGGTGACGAAATAGCTCGCCTGGATGAGCGTGTCCGTCCCCGGGAAGACCGATGTCCCTGCGCCCGGCATCTAGCGCGCTCCCGGACGCTTGCCGCCCGCTCTGCTCGATTTGAACATCTCGAGCATGCGCTCGGTGACGACGTAGCCGCCCATGGCGTTGCCGGCCGCGAGCAGCACGCCGATGAAGCCGATCGTCTTCTCGAGCGGCGTGTGCGCGTTGCCGAGCGCCACCATGGCGCCGACCAGCACGATGCCGTGCACGAAGTTGGAGCCGGACATGAGCGGCGTGTGCAGGATCACCGGCACGCGCGCGATGACCTCGTAGCCGGTGAAGGCCGCGAGCATGAAGATGTAGAGCGCTACGATTCCGGTCATGACGGCGTCAACCTTCGATTGCCTTGCGGGTGGGCTCGTGTTTGATCTCGCCGGCATGCGTGAGGCAGGCCTGGGCGAAGACCTCATCGCTCCAGTCGATGGCGAGCTCGCCCTTCTGGATCGCGGGCTTGAGGAAGTTCAGGAGATTGCGCGCGTACATCTCGCTCGCGTTGTAGGCCAGCTCGCTCGCGAGCCCCACCGCGCCGATCACCTTGACGCCCTGGTGCGTCACCACCTCGCCGGCCCGGGTGAGCTCGCAGTTGCCGCCCTGCTCCGCGGCGATGTCGACGATCACCGATCCGGGGCGCATGCGCTCCACGGCGCCGCGCTGAATGATCTTCGGCGCCGTCCGGCCGGGAACGGCGGCTGTGGTCACCACCGCATCCGCGGCGGCGATGCGGGAATCGAGCACTTCCTGCTGCTTGCGCTTTTCCTCTTCGGTGAGCTCGCGCGCGTAGCCGCCCGCGCCTTCCGCGCTGACGCCCGTCTCGACGAACTTCGCCCCGAGCGACTTGACCTGTTCACGCGTGGCGCCGCGGACGTCGTACCCTTCCACGACCGCGCCGAGGCGCCTGGCCGTCGCGATCGCCTGTAGTCCTGCAACGCCTGCCCCGATGATGAGCACCTGCGCTGGTCGAATCGTTCCGGCCGCCGTGGTGAGCATCGGCAGAAACTTTGGCAAGTGATTCGCAGCGATCAGCACCGCCTTGTATCCGGCGATGGCGGCTTGGGACGACAGGGCATCCATCGATTGCGCGCGTGAGATGCGCGGTACCAGCTCCATCGCAAAGCTCGTGATCTGCCGCTGCGCGAGGGCCTTCACTTCCTCGTGCCGTGCGTAAGGCTGCAGGAATCCGATGAGCACGGTGCCGGGCTTCAGAGCCCGGATGTGCTCGAGGGGCAGCGGCTGGACCGTGAGCACCACCTGCGATTGCTCGAGCACGGCGGCGGCCGAATCGGCCCACTCCACGCCCCGGTAGGCCGAATCGAGAAACTGGGCGCCCGCGCCCGCGCCGCGCTCGATGAGCATCCGCGCACCGCTCTGGGCGAGCTTCTCGGCCACCTCGGGAACCAAACTGACACGAGTCTCCCGGGGCGCACTCTCCCGAAGCACGCCTATCGTTACTGGCATCTACGGCCCTCTTTTGGGGTTCCCGAGCGTGGGATGTTGAATCTTCGCATAAAATTGCCGTATCTTACACTCGCCATGCTGGGCATTGACCTCGAACGGGCCGACCGCGGCTTCGCGGACGACCTGCGGATCGTCCCCGCCGGGACGTCGCGCGGGCTCTCTCAACTCGTGCTGAGGACGGACGTGGCCGGCATGCCGCTGGAATGGATCGACTACAAGGAGGCGGCCCGACTCTACCACCAGGACCAGGTGGCCTATACCTGCGGCTCGCCGCTGTTCGCGCTCTATGGCGGCGTCAATGCGAGCACCGGTCTGCGCACGGTGCTCGAGATCAATTCCATCGTCGCCACCGTGGGCCACACGGGCAATCCAGGCAATACCCGCCACGATTACGTACCCCCGCTGAACAACCAGACGCTGTTCCGGCGGGACGCGTACCTGTGCATGTACTGCGGCGTGCGCTTCCCGTCACGCGAGCTCTCCCGCGATCACATCAGGCCCTTCAGTCAGCGCGGTCTCGACGTCTGGACCAATGTGGTGACGGCGTGCCGGCGCTGCAACAACCAGAAGGCCTCCCGCACGCCGGAGCAGGCGAAGATGCAGCTGATCGCGGTGCCGTTCACGCCGACCTACGCGGAATACATCTTCCTCAAGGGGCGGCGGGTGCTCGCCGACCAGATGCAGTATCTGCTGGCGCACTTCCCGCGCTCGAGCCCGCTGCACGATCGCATCCAGCGCTGGCTCAATTGATGAAGCGCTGGATCCGGGCTTTGCGCTGCGCAGTCCCTGCCACGCGCAAAGCTCCCGGGTGGCCCTCCAAGGCCGCCCGTGGGACGCATGCGCCGCACCCTGCGCGGCCCAGCGCGCCGCGGGCAAAAAGTTGCCCGCGGTGCCGTCAGCTGCGGCGGCGGGGCGCATGGCGCTGCGCTATCCTGCTCCGCGCACGTCCCGGGTCCGACCGGGCCTGCCCGGGGTATCCATCCAGGGACACCCGCTCGGCGGAGCGAAGCGATGCTTCGCCCAAAGGCACCGTCTCGCCCGTGTGCGTGGGGCGCTCGCGCGTGCCGTTTCAGGGTTTCGGGGTGCGCACTGCTTGATTTTCCTCGTCGACGCGTCGGTCTATGTCTTCCGGGCGTATCACTCGCAGCTGCCGGACATGGTCGATTGCGACGGCAATCCCGTGCACGCGGTCTTCGGCTTCGCGCGCTTCCTGGGGGATCTGCTGGAGCGCATCCGCCCGCGCTACGTCAGCGTCGCGTTCGATCAGCGGATGACGACCTCCTATCGCAACAGGATCTACCCTGCGTATAAGGCCAATCGCGAGCCCGCGCCCGCCGGCCTCGCACGCCAGTTCGAGTATTGCCGCGAGCTCTGCCGCCATCTGGGGCTGGCATGGTTCGTCGATCCGGACTTCGAGGCCGACGACATCATCGGGACGCTCTCCTGCCTGATGCGCGCCGAAGGCATCCGCTCGGCATTCATCACCCGCGACAAGGACCTCGCGCAACTCGTGCGCGATGGCGACCTGCTGTGGGACTTCGGCGCGCGCACGCAGATCGGCTACCGCGACGTTCAGCGCTACTTTGGCGTGGCCCCCGAGGGCTTCGCGGACTTCCTCGCCCTCACCGGCGATGCCTGCGACAACATTCCGGGCGTGCCCGGAATTGGGCCGAAGATCGCGGGCACGCTGATGCGAAAATTCGGCTCGCTCGATGAGCTCTACGCCAATGTCGGCCGCGTCGCCGCCCTCGGCTTGCGCGGCGGCGGCGCTCTCGGCGCGCGCCTCGCCGCGCATCGGGAGTCGGTCTTCCTGGCGCGGCGGCTCACGCGGATCGTCTGCGACCTGCCGCTCGGCGTATCGGCCCCGGACCTGCGGCCGCGGACGCCGGATCTTGCGGCTCTGGGAGCGCTGTATGATCGCCTCGGCTTCGGATCGCTGCTGCGCCGCCAGGGCGAGCGGCTCGCGGAGCAGCAAGCGGCCTTCGCGGCCGCGGCAGGCTGACCTAGACCCGGGAGCTACTGCATTTGAGCGAGGACGGCGGATTCGAGGTGATCGCGCGCGAGATTGGCGCGCAATTGGGAGGCGAGTGCGCGCCGGAGCCGGAGGATGGCGTCTCGGGCGGCAGCATCAACCGCTGCTACCGCTGGCGATGTGGCGACACGGCGCTTTTCGTGAAGGTGGCCGATGACAGGGGTGCTGCCGGCCTGCTGGCTGAGAGCGCCGGGCTCGTCATGCTCGCCGAGGCGAACGCGGTGCGCATCCCGCGGGTGCTGGCGCGCGGCACTGCCGGGCGCAGCGCGTTTCTCGCCTTGGAATGGATCGAGTCCCGGCCGGCGGGCCGTGCCGCGGAGGAGAGGCTCGGCGAGCAGCTCGCGGCCCAGCACCGGGTGACGGCGGCGCAGTTCGGGCTCGCCGACGACAACTTCATCGGCCGCACGCGCCAGCCGAACGGCTGGGTGGCGGACTGGGCCGGGTTCTTCCGCGAGCGGCGGCTGCGGCATCAGCTTGCGCTTGCCGTGCAGAATGGCTTCGGGGAGCTTCTCGAGAAGCCCGGCGCGCGCCTGCTCGAGTCGGTCGATGCGCTGCTCGCGGGCCATCGGCCGCAAGCCTCGCTGCTGCACGGTGACCTGTGGGCGGGCAACTGGCTCGCCGATGAGCGCGAGGAGCCGGTCATCTTCGATCCGGCGGTGTCCTACGGCGACCGCGAGACGGACCTCGCCATGACCCGGCTCTTCGGCGGCTTCGGCCGCCCCTTCTACGATGCCTATCGGGATGCGGCTCCGCTTCCCGCCGGACATGACGTGCGCGCCGGGCTTTACAATCTCTATCACGTGTTGAATCACGCCAACCTGTTTGGCGGCGGCTACGCCCGCCAGGCGCGCGCGAGCATCGACCGCCTGCTGGCCGAGGTCAGAGGTTAGCGCAGGCTCCCAGGAGGGCGCGCGATTCGGCTAGTATGACGCGCTGGATCCGGGCTCCAGCCCGGCCCAGCGCGCCGCGAGCAAAAAGGCGCGGTTTTGTGCTCGCGGCTGCGCCACCTGCGGCGGCGGGGCACGTCCATGTGCCTGGGTATGCCCCCGTGCCGCTTCATGATTCGGGGTCGTCCTTACGCGAGGGGATTCATTCATGGCGAGCAAGAACATCGTGTCCGTCCTTCAGGAGGAGCGCACGTTCGCCCCTGCCGCCGATTTCACCGCCCGGGCGCGCATCAAGCCGGCGGACTTCGAGCGCCTGCGGCGGGAGGCGGCCGAGGATCCCAGCGGGTTCTGGGGGCGCCTCGCCCGGCAGGAGCTCACCTGGCAGACGCCCTTCACCGTCTCCCTCGATGATTCCGCGGCGCCGAGCTACCGCTGGTTCACCGACGGGCGGCTCAACGTCTCGTTCAACTGTCTGGACGTACACCTTGCGCAGCGCGGGCAGAAGACGGCGATCATCTTCGAAGGGGAGCCCGGCGATATCCGCAGGCTCTCGTACCGGGAGCTGCATGCCGAGGTTTGCCGGCTCGCCAATGCGCTCAAGGCGCAGGGTGTGGCCAAGGGAGACCGGGTCGCGATCTATCTGCCGCTCGTGCCGGAAGCGATCATCGCGATGCACGCCTGCAACCGGATCGGGGCCATTCACTCGGTGGTGTTCGGCGGCTTCTCCGCGCCCGCGCTCAAGGATCGCATCGAGGACACCGGCGCCAAGATGCTGATCACCGCCGATGGCGGCTGGCGCGGCGGCCACGCCATCGAGCTCAAGGCGGCGGCGGACAAGGCGCTGGCGGAAGGCTGCAAGACGGTCGAGCGGGTCATCGTCCTCAGGCGCACCGGCCGGCCGGTGGCGATGCGGCGGGGGCGCGACCTCTGGTGGCACGAGGCGCTGGAGGGCCAACCGGCGGCCTGCGAGCCGGAGTGGGTCGAGGCGGAGCACCCGCTCTACCTGCTCTATACCTCGGGCTCGACGGGCAAGCCGAAGGGCATTCAACACTCGAGCGGCGGCTACCTGCTCGGCGCGAAGGTGACCACCCAGTGGGTGTTCGATCTGCGCGACGATGATGTCTTCTGGTGCACCGCGGACGTCGGCTGGGTCACGGGCCACAGCTACGTGGCCTACGGGCCGCTGGCCGCGGGTGCGACCGTCATGTTGTATGAGGGCGCTCCGACCACCCCGGACGCCGGACGCTTCTGGAAGATCTGTCAGGATCACGGCGTGAGCGTCTTCTACACCGCGCCCACCGCGATCCGCGCCCTGATGAAGCTCGGCGACGAGATTCCGGCGCGGTACGACCTCTCGCGCCTGCGCCTGCTCGGCAGCGTCGGAGAGCCGATCAATCCGGAGGCCTGGATGTGGTACGCCCGTGTGATCGGCGGCGG
Organism: Pseudomonadota bacterium; assembly: GCA_019352035.1. Lineage (GTDB taxonomy): Bacteria > Pseudomonadota > Gammaproteobacteria > Steroidobacterales > Steroidobacteraceae > 13-2-20CM-66-19. The sequence goes on from JABBNZ010000019.1 coordinate 26,754, forward strand.
ACGCTGCCCGGTGGTCGACACGTGGTGGCAGACGGAGACCGGCATGATCCTCATCTCGCCGCTCCCGGGAGTCACACCCGCCAAGCCGGGCTCGTGCACGCTGCCGTTGCCCGGCATCGAGGCGGACATCGTCGATGAGCTCGGCGAGCCCGTGACGCGGCCCGATGCCGGCGGCTACCTCGTCATCAGGAAGCCCTGGCCAGCCATGCTGCGCACCATCTGGGGCAACAATGCGCGCTACCTCGCCGCCTACTGGGAGAAATTCAACAGGCGCTTCTACGTGGCGGGCGACAGTGCCCACCGCGACAAGGACGGCTACTTCTGGATCATGGGCCGCATCGACGATGTGCTGAACGTCGCCGGTCACAGGCTCGGCACCATGGAGATCGAGTCCGCGCTGGTCTCCAACCCGCGGGTCGCGGAGGCTGCGGTCGTCGGCAAGCCGCACGAGGTCAAGGGCGAATCGGTCTTCGCCTACGTCGTCTGCCGCGGTCACCGTCCGACAGGTGACGCCCGCGCCGTGGTCGAGGAGCTGCGAACCTGGGTGGCGGAGCACCTGGGGCCCATCGCCAAGCCCGACGAGATCCGCTTCGCCGACAATCTGCCGAAGACCCGCTCCGGCAAGATCATGCGGCGGCTCCTGCGGGCGATCGCGCGCGGCGAGGAGATCTCGCAGGACGTCTCAACACTCGAGAATCCCGCGATTCTCGATCAGCTGCGGGGGGCCGATGCGCCTGCCGCCGCGGCCGTAGCCCCAGCGCCGCGATCGCGCAAGCCGGCTGCGCGTGCGGCGCCGCCTGCCCGCGCGAAGCCACGTGCACGCCCGGCTGCGCGCAAGCGCGCAGCCGCCAGGTCCACGGTCGCCAAGTCCGCCGGCGGACGGACCGGATCCAAACCGACCAGATCCAAACCGACCAGATCCAAACCCAAGGCTCGCCCGTCGGCGAAGCGCGCATCGTCAGCGGGCGCGCGCACCGCAAAACGCGGACCGTCACGCTCGCAGACGGCGGCACGCGGTGCTCCCGTCAGGCGTGGCGTCAGGGCGAAGGCGGCGCGGCGCACGAGGCGCAACGCGCGCGGAAAGCGCTGAGAGTCAGTTGCTCCCCTGACGCGGCACTCTCGCGCTGACTTGCGCCGCGATGGCCGCCGGATCGGCGCCAGCCAGCGGGTACGCCTTCGACCACAAGGTCGAGCCGTCACCGGCCGAGATGATCCTGACGGTGAGCTGCTGAGCGGGCGCGCTGCCGCTCACGGCGCCGGAGACGACATAGGTCGAGTGATGCGCGCGCCCCTGCTTCTCGGCCTCGGAAGCATCGAGAGCGGGCAACGGCCGGCTGGCCAGTGCCACCTGTCCGTGCCGGGCGATCGCGAGCCGCCCGTACACCTGCGTGAATACCGACCCCGCAAGCTTCTGGGCAGCGGGGTCATCCTCGGGGGCTGCGAACGGAACGGCGAGCACCGGCGCATGGGTGGACGCTGCGTTGACCGCGTCCCCCGGCAGCTCCTTCGCGATCTGCGCGAATAGTTTCGCTGTATCGGCCGGCGTCCAGCTGCCCGAGTGGGTGGCCGCGATATCCTTCAGTTGCTGCTGCTGTGCGGTGGACAGGCCATGCGCCCGGTAGTCACGCGAGTCCGAGCAGCCGCGGGCCATGAGAAGGATCGCGACCCATATGTAAACGATGATCCGCACCCACTTTGGCAGGCGCTTGAAAGCGCTCCATGCCGACTGAACGCCCCATCCCGCAACCTGGAACCAGAAGCGCGCTCTCTGTCCCGGCTCCTCGCGGGGAAAGGGTCGGAACGCCCCGCCGCGTCCCGGCGGAACGCGCGCCGCGGGTTCCGGAGCCGAATGGGCCGCCGGCGTCGCAGTCTCGCCGCTCACCAGACGGCGGCAGAGGGTCTCGAGCGCTTCCGTCGGCCGACCTTCGGCAAGCCGCAGCCATTGCACGGAGCGAAACTTCTCCGGAACGCGCGCGCCGCCCTCGGCGGTCGCGTCGATGACGACAGGCAGCAGAAAAACGTGGTCATCGGCCATGTCGAGCGTGCGCTCGACGGCCAGACGCCATTCCCGCCGGAAATAGCCCTCGTGACGCGCCTCCGTATGCGCCGAGATGACCGGCATGAAGTAGTCGCAGGCGCGGATCTGTCCGCGAATCTTCTGATCCCAGGCGTCGCCGCCGATGAGATCGCTCTCGTCGTACCAGACTTCCATGCCGAAGCCGGGAAGAGCATCGCGGATGCGCTGCGCCGCGCGCCGATCCTCCGAAGCGTAACTCAGGAAGACCGTCGGCCTCGCTCGCAAGGAATTCTCAGGATCGCTGGCCGGCATGGGCATGAAGGGGCGTGAAGGGGCGGACTACCGGCCCGGCGCGCTTGCGCTCGGATGGACGTAACGCCGCTCGCCGCTCGCGCGGTCGTACTCCACCTCCATCGTCTCACCCGTGGTGGGGTCCTCGAAGCGCTCGCCGGTGCGCTCCCAGCGGGCCGCGGGGGGCGATGCGCTGCGATAGCGCCAGCGCTCGAATAGCGTGCCGAGAATGACCGCCGTGCCAACACAGAGCAGATAGATGCCCGCTCCCCTGTCGCCGATCACGGCGAGCGCGGCGCCTGTCGCGGCACCGATGCCGCCCAGCGCGAGCACGAACTTGCGCAGCATCACCCGTCTGCCTTCTCCAGTACCACGGCCGTCCCGTACGCGACGATCTCACTCATGGTCTGCCCGATCTCGGCGGAATCGAACCGCATCATGACGACCGCGTTGGCCTGCATGAGGGTCGCATTCTTGACCATGCGATCGATCGCGTGACGGCGCGCCTCCTCGAGCAGTTGCGTGTACTCGGTGATCTCGCCCCCGGCGAGCGAGCGCAGCCCGGCCATGATGTTGCCGCCGAGGCCGCGGCTGCGCACCACGACACCGAAGACTTGGCCCTTCACGTCGCTGACGCGATGGCCGGGGACGCTCTCGGTCGTGACGACCAGCATGGCATCTACCCCACTTGCGCATGGCCTGACACGGCCATCGGCACGAGTATACCGCGCCTGCCGCGGCCGCATCGGGACCGTGAGCGCGGCCGTCCCGCGGCCCTCCGGCGGCCCCGTGGCCGCTTCAGCTCGAAACTCCGCAAATCCGCATGAATACATGGCAAACGGGATCTGGCCCGGCGGCAGCGCACGGACCTACGCTGACTGTCGCCGCCCGAGGAGTGTCCCAGAGGAGTGTCCGAGATGGCCCGCAAGAAGAAGACCCGTCCCCCCGCGCCGATGCCGCCGCAGGCGCGCCACGAATTCGCCGTGGCCTATCTCAATGTCATGCTGGAGGACGCCGCCCCGGAAGAGTTGGCGGCCGCGCTCGGCCGCATCGCGCAGGCTTCCGGCGGCGCGAAGCTGGCGGAGAAAGTGGAGCTGAGCGCCGATTCCCTCTATCGCACGTTATGTCGTCGGGGCAATCCGGAGCTGCGGAGCGCAACAGCCTTGCTGAAGGCCATGGGGATGCGGCTCGTTCTGCAACCGGCGATGGGGCACGGAACTTGCGTCGGGTCGCCTGCCGGAAAAGCTGAGAGAGATAGTCATGGGTGAGGTCATACACGTGGCTTTCGGCACGGAGCGCGAATGGGAGCAGACCCGTTCGAAGACGGTCGACGGTCTGGTTGCCATAGGCTCGCTGTTCGGCGACGACGAGGGCCTGATGCGCGCCAAGGCGGACTGTGTGTATCAAATACTGCGTCAGATCGTGGAGGAAGTCCCGACGGTGCAGATCACCACCAAGCTCCCGGAGAATCTCTCGGCCGAGCAGCTGGACCTGCTGACCGGCGCGATCAAGGAGGCGGCGCTGAAGGGGATCGAGATCGCCATGACCCACTCCGTGCAGGTCCTGATGGGCTCGATCTACGACCTCTGCACATCGAAGCTTCACGCCACACCTTTCTGATCTGGCGGCTTTGGCCCGCTTAGTCACTGGCTTTCGGACGGCGTGAGTACCAAAGAAAAGTGCACGGTGACATCGTCGCCGACCCACTCGGTGGAGTGCCACTGTCCTTGGCCGACGCCGAAGTCGAGTCGCTGCAGGACGGTTTGGCCGGAGAGATAGCCGACCGGGCGGCCCTGAACGGTGGCGGTGCGCCACGTGAAGGGGATCGTGATGTGGCGTGTTATCCCGCGCAGCGTGAGAGAGCCGATCGCCTCGTATCCGGCAGCGGCCTTCTCGATGCGGGTCGCGGTGAAGCGGGACTGCGGGTACTGCGCGACGTCGAAGAAATCCTTGCCGCCCAGGAGGTCATTGCGCTGTGAGTCTCCGGTGTCGAACGAGCGCATGTCGATCACGACGCTCAGACGGCCGGCGGCAGGGTCGAAATTGGCCACGAAGGACTTCAAGCGCCCCTGGTTGCGGGCCCCGGCCTGGATGAACGTGTAGGTGAGCGAGCTTTGCGAGCCGAGCAGCGTGTAGGTGGGCCCGGATACCCGCAAGCCGGCGGCTGCGCGCGCCGCGGGCGCCGACAGCATCATCCCGAGCAGAGCGCAGAGCGTCATCCGGCCGAAAGGCAGCATGCGCCGCAGCGTATCGTCCTTCAACACGAAGTGGTGCCTGATCGCGCCCGCGATGTGCAGCGCCACCGTGACCGCCAGAGCGATCGCGAGCGCCGCGTGAGTGCTCACCATCGCATCGTAGAGCCCGCGGCTCTTCGGCACGAGGTCCGGCAGTTGAAACAGATTGAACCAGCTCACCGGGAAGCCGCGCGCCGAGGACATGATCCAGCCGGTGAGCGGCATGGCGAAGAGCAGGATGTAGAGCGACACATGCGTGAAGTGCGCCAGCCACCGCTCGTGCGGCTTCAGGTTGGACTGCAGCGGCGGAGTCGGATTGAGCCAGCGCCAGAGGAGCCGCAGCGCCGCGAGCCCGAGAATGGTCAGGCCGATCGATTTGTGGCGGGCCAGCACCGCGAGCTTCTCCATGCCGAGCGGCAGCAGCAGGCCCGTGAGGCCGAGCGCGGCCTGCACGAGGATCAGAGCGACGATGAGCCAGTGAAAGAACTGAGACAGCGAGCCCCAGCGCTCGCGCGTGTTTCGGATGGGCATGCCGGAAGCTTACGGGCGCGGCCGGAAGTTGGAAATAGAGCCTGTGCGGCAGGCGAGCGATTACCGCACCGCGGCGCCCGAGGCGCTGTCAGGCCGGACCCTCAGCCTCGCCCCGGCCCTCCAGTAGAGCCAGCACCGTGCCTTCGGGCGCGGTCAGGAGCGCATTGGCGCTGGCATCGAGTCCCCGCGGCGGCCGCTCGAGCGGGCCGATGCCGAGCTCGCGCAAGCGTGCGATCCGCGCCGCCATGTCGGCATCGCGGAAGACCAGGAGCGGTTCCGTGAAGAATCGCGGCCGGTGCAGGGCCAGCTCGACCCCCGCCCCCCTCAAGGGCAGGTGCGCAAAGGGCCGCTCTCGCTCCTCCTGCGCCTGCAGCCCGAGCCTTTCCCAGAAGCCGCGGACCGGCTCGAAGTCCGCCGCGGGCAGGCTCAGCCAGGCGAACGCTCCGCACCGCGACGTCTGCGAAGCGGAGCGGTCCGCGGGCGAATAGGTGCGCGCCTCGAGCAGTCTCACCTCCTGGCCCGCCGGATCGCGGAAGCCGACCTGGTGGAACGCCTCACTGCCGATGTCGGCGCTCGCCACCTGCACGCCGGCGCGCTCGAGCGCCCCGAGCTGCCCGGCGATTTCCGGCCGGACGAAAGTGAGCGCCGGAGAGTCGAGGTGCTTCTGGTGCAGACCGATGTGCGCCCGCCCGTCGGTGAGGACGCCATAGGGGTGCGGCCAGATGTCGCCGGTCCGAGCCTGCGTGAATCCCAGACGCTCGTAAAACTCCACCGACGCGCGGATGTCCGGCGTCTGGATCCCGATCTCGAGAAACCGGCCGAGCAGGCTCAGGCGGAGGTGCCCCGCGCGGCCCCGGTCGGGCGCAGTCCCAACTCCACCTGTGTCCATCCCTGGCAATGGCGGGCGATGTGACTCGCGAGAAACCGCGCATGCTCGATCCGGGCGTTGAGCGCGGGTACATACTCGAAGCGCTCGCCGCCGGCGCGCAGGAAGATGTCCCGGTTCTCGATCGCGATCTCCTCCAGGGTCTCGAGACAATCGACCGCGAACCCCGGACATATCACCGTCACGTCGCGCACGCCCCGTCCCGGCAGCTGCCCCAGCACCTCGCTGGTGTAGGGCTTGAGCCACCCGGCAGGCCCGAAGCGCGACTGGAAGCTCACGCTCCACTCGCCATCGCGCAGCATCAGCTCCTCGGCGAGCAGGCGCGCGGTCTTCTGACACTTGCAGAAGTAAGGATCGCCGCGATGGAAGTTGCGCTCCGGGATGCCGTGGAAGGAAATGAGCAGATGCCGCGTGCGGCCGTGCGTCTGCCAGTGCTCGAGCACGCTGGCGCGCAGCGCCTCGATGTACTCCGGCTGATCGTGGTACTCCGCCACGAAGCGCAGCTCCGGCAGCCAGCGCCAGCGCCTGAGCTCGGCGTTCACCTGGTCGTAGGCGGCGCCCGTGGTCGCGCCGCAGTACTGCGGGAAGGTGGGCAGCACCAGGATGCGCTGTGCTCCGGACTCGCGCAGCCGGGCGAGCGCGTGCGGCACCGTGGGGTCCCCATAGAGCATGCCGAGCTCCACCGAGAACGGCGCCAGCATGCGCTGGGCCAGTGTCCCCATCAGCTCGGTGCGCAGCCGCTCGCAGAGGCCGAGCAGGGGGGAACCCGAAGGCATCCAGACCTTGCGGTACTTGACCGCCACCCGGCGCGGCCGCAACGGCAGGACGAGCCCGTAGAGGATCGGCAGCCACAGCGCTCGCGGCAGCTCCACGATCCGCGGGTCGGAAAGCATCCGGCGCAGGAACCTGCGCACCGCCCACGGCTCCGGCGCCGCCGGCGAGCCTGAGTTGACCAAAAGGATGCCGATCCGCTCGGCGGAGTCGCGGTGGAAATCGGGGGAGCTGATGTAGCGCATGCCGTCGGAAAAGCCTTATACCGAGAAAGCATGGTTCCAGGGAAGGGCCCCCTTCACCCTAGATCCCGGTGCAGAGGTATTTCAGCTCGGTGTAGTCGAGAATCCCGTATTTCGAGCCTTCGCGGCCGATGCCGGACTCCTTGACGCCGCCGAAGGGAGCCACTTCGGTGGAGATGATGCCCGTATTGAGGCCGACGATGCCGTACTCCAGGGCCTCCGCGACCCGCCAGGAGCGCGCCAGGTCGCGCGTGTAGAAGTACGCGGCGAGACCGAATTCGGTGTCGTTCGCCATGGCGATCGCCTCCGCCTCGGTCTCGAACCGGAACAGGGGCGCCACCGGGCCGAACGTCTCCTCCCTGGAAACCAACATTTCCGGGGTCACGCCCGTGATCACCGTCGGCTGGAAGAACGTGCCGCCGAGGGCGTGGCGTTTGCCGCCTTGCGCCACGCGCGCGCCCTTCTGCACGGCGTCGGCGATATGCTGCTCGACCTTGGCGAGCGCCTTGCGGTCGATCAGCGGCCCCTGGTCGGTCGGTCCTTCGAGCCCGTTGCCGATGCGCAGCTTGCCGACGGCCTCCACCAGCTTGCGCGTGAACGCCTCGTACACCCCGCTCTGCACGAGCAGCCGGTTGGCGCAGACACAGGTCTGGCCGGTGTTGCGATACTTGCTTGCGATCGCCCCGGCCACGGCGGCGTCGAGGTCCGCATCATCGAACACGATGAAGGGCGCGTTGCCTCCGAGCTCCAGCGACATCTTCTTGAGCGTGCCCGCGCACTGCGCCATCAGGCGCTTGCCGACCTGCGTCGATCCCGTGAACGTCAGCTTGCGCACGATGGGATTGGAAGTCATCTCCCCGCCGATGGCTGCGGCATCGTTGCCGGTCACGATGTTGAGAACGCCGGCTGGAATGCCGGCGCGCGCGGCGAGGTCGGCCATCGCGAGCGCGGAGTAGGGAGTCTGCAGCGCCGGCTTGCAGACGAACGTGCAGCCGGCCGCGAGAGCGGGGGCGGCCTTGCGGGTGATCATCGCCGCCGGGAAGTTCCAGGGGGTGATGGCCGCCACCACGCCGATGGGCTGGCGCAGCACGAGGATGCGCTTGTCGCTCTGGTGGCCCGGGATCACATCGCCATAGAGGCGCTTGGCTTCCTCCCCGAACCACTCGATGAAAGCGGCGGCGTAGCCGATCTCGCCCTTGGACTCGGCGAGCGGCTTGCCCTGCTCGGCGGTCATCAGCAGGGCGAGATCGTCCTGATTCGTCATCATCAGCTCGTACCAGCGCCGCAGGATCACCGCGCGCTCCTTGGCGGTCTTGGCGGCCCAGGCGGGAAAAGCCTTGCCCGCCGCCTCGATGGCGCGGCGCGTCTCGGCCGCCCCCATGTCGGGGACCGTGCCGATCCGCTCCCCGGTCGCGGGGTTCAGGACCTCGTGCGTCGCGCCGCTTTCGGCGCTCACCCAGGCGCCGTCCACATAACCCTGCTGGCGCAGCAGCGCGGTGTCCTTCAATCGCAACATCAATCGGACTCCTCGTCTTCGCCGTCGGCATCGGTACGCTTCTCGCCGGCCAGCCTGCTCGCCAGGAAATCGAGCGTGCGGCGGCGGGCGAGCGCCGCGGCCGCCGCGTCGTAGCTCGGCCGCAGATCACAGTTGAAGCCGTGTCCGGCTCCGTCATAAACGTAGAAGACGCCCTGAGGATTCGTGGCTTTCAGCCTCTCGACCTGCTCCAGGGGGATGCTCTTGTCGGCGGAGCCGAAGTGATACATGACCGGGCACTTGGGCGTCTTGGTGGTATCGCGCGGATTGCCGTAATAGACGACCGCGCAGGCAATCGGCAGCTCGCACGCCGCCTGGTAGGAGAGCGCGCCACCCCAGCAGTAGCCGACCGTGGCGATACGGCCGGAATGCCTGACCACCGCGACGGCCGCGGCCACGTCCTTCATCGTCTGCTCGGGCTTCAGCTGCTGCATGTAGCCGCGGCCCTCATCCACCTCCGGGCCGCTGTAGCCGAGCTCTATGCCGCGCAGAATGCGGTCGAAGAGGGCCGGCGCGATGGCGGTGTAGCCTTCAGCCGCGAAGCTGTCGGTCACGGCGCGAATGTGGCGGTTGACGCCGAAGATCTCCTGGAGCACCACTACGGCCCCACGCGGACGGCCCTCCGGGGCCGCGAGATAAGCCTGGAACTCGTGGCCGTCGCGGGCCATGAGGGTCGTGAAATCACCCATTGATGAGACCCTTTCGCATGCTGCAGCGGGCCGGACAGGATAACGCCGGCGGGCGGGGGGCTGCCAGTGGGCGCCGCCCGCGCCGCCGCGCTTGGCCTCGGCGCACGGTGCGGCCCGGGCAATGGTAGCGTAGAGGGAGGGGGGCAGCTCTCCCGGCCTCGCGCAAGATGCCGCCCCACTGGAGGTCTCATGCTCGTGGGCACAGCAGTGCGGCGTGTCGCCATCGTGGGTGGCGTGCGCATTCCGTTCGCGAGAGCGCATACGGCGTACGCGGCCGTCGGCAATCAGGACATGCTGACAGCGGTCTTCCGCGCGCTGGTCGAGCGCTTCGATCTGGCCGGAGTGCGCCTGGGCGACGTCGCCGCCGGCGCGGTCATCAAGCATCCGCGGGATTACAACCTCACCCGGGAGTGCGTGCTCTCCTGCGGCCTCGATCCGGGCACGGCCGGCCTCGACCTGCAGCGCGCCTGCGGTACGAGTCTCGAGGCCGCGATCATGATGGCCAACAAGATCGCCCTCGGCCAGATCGACTGCGGCATCGCGGGCGGGGTGGATACGATCAGCGACCCTCCGGTGGCTTATCCGCGCGACTATCAGCGGCTGTTGCTCGCGAGCGCGCGCGGCAAGAGCCTGAGGGCGCGCCTGACGCCGTGGCTGGGGCTGCGCATGCGCCACTTCAAGCCCGTCCTGCCCGCCGTGGTGGAGCCGCGCACGGGATTGTCCATGGGCCAGAGTGCCGAGCTCATGGCGCAGCGCTGGCGCATCAGCCGCGCGGACCAGGACGGCCTCGCCTACGAGAGCCACATGAGGGCCGCGGCCGCATGGCGCGCAGGCTTCTACGACGACCTGGTGGTGCCCTGTCTGGGGCTGCGCACCGACAACAACATCCGTGCCGACACTTCGCTCGAGAAGCTTTCGCGGCTCCGCCCGAGCTTCGATCCGCGCGATGGCACTCTCACGGCGGGCAACAGCACGCCGATGACGGACGGGGCGAGCGCGGTGCTGTTGGCATCCGAGGAGTGGGCGGCGCGCCGGAAGCTTCCCGTGCTCGCCTGGCTTCGCTACGGCAAGGTCTGGGCCGTCGACTTCGCGAGCGGCAAGGATGGACTGCTCATGGCGCCGGCGTACGCGGTGCCGGCGATGCTGCACGATGCCGGGCTCACGCTGCAGGATTTCGACTACTACGAGATCCACGAAGCGTTCGCCGCGCAGGTACTGTGCACCCTGGCCGCCTGGCACTCGCCGGCGTTCTGCCGCGAGGCGTTGGGCCTCGCCGCGCCGCTCGGGGCGATCGACCTCGGCCGCCTCAACGTCAAGGGCGGCAGCGTCGCCATCGGCCACCCGTTCGCCGCCACCGGTACGCGCATCCTCGCCACCCTCGCGAAATTGCTCGCCGGCGACGCTGGCGCGAAGCGGGGATTGATCTCCATATGCACCGCGGGTGGGATGGGCGTCACGGCCATCGTGGAGCGTTGAGGCAATCCCCGGCGCGAGGGCTATACTGACCGTCAAACAACAGGGGGCGCACCGAAAAGGTGCGATGAGAGAGTCTCGAATGGACGGCAATCCTTTCGAAGAGACTGCGACGCTGCGCTCAGACGTGGGCGCCCTGCTCGGGGAAATGCCGCTTTTCAGCGGCCTCGATCCCGGGTTGCTGCGCGAGATCGCCTCGGTCGCCGAATGGCTGTCGCTGCCGGGCGGTGCCAAGCTGTTCTCGGCCGGCGATCCGCCCGATGCGCTGTACACCGTGCTGAGCGGCTGTCTCGGGGCCTTTTCCCCCGATCCCATCCGGCGGCGTTTCATCGCGCGCATCTCGGCGGGCGAGATGGTGGGCGAGATGGGCCTGATCTCCGGGCGGCCGCGCAGCGCCGATGTCGTGGCGCTGCGCGATACGGAGCTCGCGCGCATCTCGGCCAAGGCATTCAACGAGGTGCTCCGAGGGCAGCCGGAGGCGATGCTGCGCATCGCGCGCCTCACCGTCGACCGCCTGGCGCAGTCCCAGTCGCCGATCGCCGCGGCTCACAACCGCGGCGCCTGTACCTTCACCGTTCTGCCGCAGAGCATGGAGGTCGATTTCGGCGGCTTCGCGAGCCGACTGGTGAAGGCGCTCTCGGAGCTGGGACGCGCCGAGCTCGTCTGGAGCGTGCGCGCCAAGACGCACACCAGCCAGTGGTTCAACAACATCGAGGCCGCCAACGACTACGTCGTGTATGTCGCCGACCCGACCCCGGACCGCTGGACCAAGCTCTGTGTGCGCCAGGCCGATGCGCTGCTGCTGCTCGCGCGCGCGGAGAGCCCGGCGGGCAGCTGGGCGGCGTTGCGCTGGCCGCACGATCACAGCATGGCCCCGCAGCGCTCGGAGCTGGTCCTGCTGCACGACAGCGCGCTCGAGACCGGCGCCGCGGCCCGCTGGCTGGCGGAGCTGCCGGAGGTGCCCCATCATCATGTGCAGCATCCAGGGGACTACTCGCGTCTCGCGCGGGTGTTGACGGGCAGGGGTGTCGGCCTCGTCCTGTCGGGGGGCGGCGCCCGCGGCTTCGCGCACATCGGAGTGGTCAAGGCGTTGCGCGAGGCCGGCGTTGCGGTGGACCTCGTGGGCGGCACCAGCATGGGCGCCATCCTCGGCGCCGGCGTCGCGCTGCGATGGAGCATCGATGAGCTGACGGAGCGCTTCCGGCGCGCGTTCGTCGACGCCAGGCCGCTTCGGGACTACACGCTGCCCCTCGTGTCACTCGTCTCCGGCCGCAAGGTGAGCACACGCCTCTACGATGCGTTCGGCGATCTTTCGATCGAGGATCTGCCGCTCGATTTCTTCTGTGTCTCCTCCAACCTCACCACCGGCCAGACCATGGTGCACCGCCGCGGAACGCTGTGGCGCTGGCTGCGGGCCTCCGTCGCCGTTCCGGGCGTCCTGCCGCCCGTCCTGCATCAGGGCGAGGTGTTGGTCGATGGCGGCGCGATGAACAATCTGCCGGTCGATGCGATGCGCGAGCTCGGCCGCGGCCCGGTGATCGGCTGTGACGTCGGCGCGGACAGGGCCTTCACCGCGCGCAGTGACGAGATCGACGTCCCGTTGCCCTGGCAGCTCATGCGCTGGATCCGGATCCGGCGCCGATGCCCCACCATTTTTCAAATCCTCTGGCGCGCCGGCATGGTCAACAGCGCCGCGAGCACCGTCGCGCACCGCGCCCAGTCGGACCTGATCCTCCAGCCCCCGCTGGCCGAGGTCGACATGCTCAACTGGGCGGCCTTCGACCGCGCCATCCAGTCCGGCTACGAATACACCGTCAGGAAGCTGGAAGAGCTGCCGGCGGGCTCGCCGGTCTTCACTTCAGCGGGAGTCGTGCGGGCGTAAGACGCAGGTCCGGTGACAACACCCCCCGGATCATGGTCGACCGGCTATGCTGACAGTGCCTCGCCCAGTGGCGCGAGCGCACGCGGAGGCAAGCCTTTTCCCCTGCCGCCGCGGTCATGGCTCAGGAAGTTTCGCGGTCCGGCCGAAAGCCGCGGCGGCGAGCGCGCCCCGGGCGCCGATGCGGTCGTAGGCCTCGCCCAGCGGGCGCGTGAATCGCGGCTCGTGCGCCAGCGCGGCCGGAAAGACACCGGGCAGGGCGAAGAACGGCGTCAGATCGTGACTCGCGGCGCCGGTGAGTTGCCGGCCCAGCGCCGCCAGCGGGACGGACAGGGGATCGACGATGTCGATGCCGTCCCGGGCCCGCGCGCGAATGAAATGCATCCATGCGGCGACCGGCACCGTCAAACGTGTCAGCGGCCGTCCGGCGCGCAGCGCATCCGCGATCGTGCCGAGGATCCGGATCGGCAGCTTCAGCGACCCGTCCCAGGCGATCTGCGCGAGCGGGTGCCGCAGGGCCGGGTTCGCGAACCGGTTGAGAACCGACAGGCGGTAGGCCGCCAGGGCGCCCGACGGCAGCGCGGTCAGCGTCGGCTCGATGTCCTGCGCCATCAGACGCTCGAGGAAGGCCCGCAACGGCGGCTGCGCCATGGCCTCGGCGACGCTCTCGAGACCGGCGAGCAGTCCCAGGTAGGCGAGGGTGGAGTGCGCGCCATTCAACATGCGCAGCTTCGCACGCTCGTACGCCGTCACGTCGCGGCTCACCGTGATGCCGACCGACGCCCAGTCCGGCTGGGCGGCAAAGTCGACCTCTTCCACCACCCATTGGACGAATCGCTCGCGCTGGACCGGCCAGGCGTCCTCGAGGCCGGTCGCCCGTGCGACGCGCTCCCGCAGCGCCGGGTCGCTGGCGGGAGTGATGCTGTCGACCATGGTGCGCGGAAATCGCGCCGCCTCCTCGATCCACGCGGCGAGCGCGGCATCCCGCTGCTGCGCAAAATCCAACACGGCGCGCCGAAGCGTCGGTCCGTTGTCGGACAGATTGTCGCAGGAGATAGTCAGGTACGGTGCGAGCCCGCGCTCGCGCCGCAGCTCCAGGCCGCGCACCAGCCAGCCGATGAGGCTGCGCGGCGCATCGGGATGGCTCAGGTCGTGGACGATGTCGGGATGGGCGAGGTCGAGCCTCCCGGCGCCCTCGAGACAGTAGCCCTTCTCCGTCACCGTCAGGGTGACCACCGAGGTATCGGGATCGCAGAGACGGCTGCTCACCGCGGCGGGGCTCTCGGCCGCCACCAGCAGCTCGCGGAGGGCGCCGATGACGCGCATCGTCGGGGCCTCCTCGAGCTCCACCAGGGTGTAGAGGCCGTCCTGCGGCGCGAGCGCGTCGCGGAGCGAGGCCGTCTTGAGTGAGACGGCGCAGATCGCGCGCGCCGCGTCCTTCTCCAGCAGGCGGTCGAAGTAGAACGCCTGGTGCGCCCGATGAAACGCCCCCGGCCCGAAGTGCACCGTGCCGATGCGTGTCTGCGAGCGGACATAGTCCGGCCGCAGGAGCCGTTGCGAGCCGCGCTCCAGGGTGCGCTCGCTGAGGCGCCGGCTCACTGCGCGCCGTCTTTCTCCATCATCCGTTTGAAGGCGGGGCGGCCGGTGATTCTCGCGGTGTAGTCCTTGAAGCTGGATCTGGTCTTCGGAGCATGAAACAGCGTCAGCATGACGGGCATCTCCTGGTGTTGGCAAGCAATTGTAGTCCACGCCCCGCACCGCAGCCAGCTCGACCGCGAGCGGCCGCGCCGCGCCGACGGCGTGGCGCCGCTGCCCTTCGATCAGGCAGACTAGTGGCCCCAACCTGACTCCACCGGGAGAGCCGATGACGCTGCGTGGGTATTGCAAGGCAATGGCGCTGTCGGCCGCGCTGGTGTCCAGCGCGTTGCCCCCGATGCGGGCCGAAGCGCAGTCCTCGGCGCCGCCTCCGGTTCGCATCGTCGTCGATGGCAATGCCCCCGCTCATCCCTTTCCCCACTTCTGGGAGCAAATGCTCGGTTCGGGACGCGCCATCCTCTCGTTGCGCGCCAGCTACCGCCGTGACCTGCGCAAGGTCAAGCGCGTCACCGACTTCCGCCTCGTGCGGTTCCACGGCATCTTCGATCGGGGCGTCGGGCTCTACACCGTCGACTCGAAGGGCCGGCCGCACTACAACTTCACGTACGTCGATCAGATCTACGACGGCCTGCTCCGCCAGGGGGTGCGCCCGTTCGTGGAGCTCAGCTTCATGCCGCCTGAGATGGCCTCGCGCCAGCAGCGCATGGGCTTCTGGTACGCGCCCGTAGTCGCGCCGCCCAAGCGCTGGAAGCTGTGGCGCGCGCTCATCGATCGCTTTGCGCAGCACCTCGTGGCCCGATACGGAATCGACGAGGTCTCGCGCTGGTACTTCGAGGTCTGGAACGAGCCGAACGGCTCATTCTGGGGCGGTGACCCACATCAGGCGACGTACTTCCATCTTTATGACGTGACGGCGCGTGCGTTGAAGAGCGTCAGCCCACGGTTGCGGGTCGGCGGCCCGTCAACGGCGCAGGCGGCCTGGGTAACGGCCTTCATCCGGCACTGCGCCACGCATCACGTCCCTGTGGATTTCGTCTCGACCCACGTCTACGGCGATGACTCCGCCGAGAACGTGTTCCATCGGCACGAGACGATAAGCCGGCGCAACATGGTCATCCGCGCGGTGCAAAAGGTTCACCGGGAGGTCGTGGCATCGCCCCTGCCGGCGCTTCCCATCATCTTCAGCGAGTTCAACGCCACCTACACCGGCACGGAGATCGACGTCACCGATTCGCCCTACATCGGGCCGTGGCTCGCCAACACGATCCGCGCCTGCGACGGGCTGGTGCACCTGATGTCGTACTGGACCTTCTCAGACGTGTTCGAGGAGGGCGGCGTGCCGAGGAGTCCGTTCCACGGCGGCTTCGGGCTGATCGCGGCGGGCGGCATTCCGAAGGCCTCGTTCAACGACTTCAAATTGCTGCATCTGCTCGGCAACGAGCGGCTGGCGCAGTCCTCCGACTCCGTACTGGTCACGCGCCGCGCCGACGGCACGCTGGCCATCGCCGTCTGGAATTACGCGCGGCCGGGGCCCGGCGGCGCAACGAAGACCTACCAGCTCGACTTGCGCAATGTCCCGGGGGCGCATCGTGCCTACATCTGGCGAGTCGATCGGGACCACGGCTCCGCGCTCACGGCCTGGGAGGCCATGGGTGAGCCGAGATTCCCGACCTTCGAGCAGCATCGCATTCTGCTGCAGGCCGCCCGGCTGCCGTCTCCCGACATCGAGACCCTGGCGGCCGCCGACCCGCGGCTCACCTTGCGGCTGCGCCCGCACGCCCTCGCGCTGGTGGAGCTCGTCCACTGACTGCCTGAGGCGGCGCGGGGGTCGCTGACTCCGAACCCTCGCTGCCTCCCCGGTGAGTCAGTCGTGGGACCTTCCGGTCCGCGGTTGCTCGCGGATCGGGCGGATGGGCCGGACCTCCACGCAGCCCACCGCCGCCGGCGGAATCCGCGCGGCGATCTGGATGGCCTCGTTCAGATCTCGCGCCTCGATCAGGTAAAAGCCGGCGAGCTGCTCCTTGGTTTCGGCGAACGGGCCGTCGGTGACCGACACCCGCCCGTTGCGCACGCGCACCGTGGTCGCGGTGGCCACCGGCTCCAGCGCTTCCGAGGCGATGCACTGTCCGCCTGCGCGCAGCTCGGCGTCGCAGGCCAGGCACTTGTGATCATCCATCTCCCCGATCTTCCGCTCCTCGCCATAGACCAGACACAGGTATTTCATCGACAAGCCCCCGCTCTCGAAGTCCGAATGGAGCATCGCTCCCACACGGTAGCCGAACCAGGATGACCGGAATCGACACGAAGCCGGCGGCCCGCGGGAGTCAACTCTCCGCGAGCTGCGCCAGCCGGCGCTCCAGGAATCGTCGCTCCGGCTGCGAATGGGTCAGCGCGAGGGCCTGCGAATAGGCCTCCCGCGCCTGCGCATTCCTGCCGAGCCGCCGGCAGAGGTCCGCCCGCGCCGCATGGGCCAGACGGTAACCCGTGAGCCCCCCTGCCGCGAGCAACTCATCGACGAGGCTCAGACCTGCCGCCGGGCCGTCGCGCATGGCTACCGCGACCGCGCGGTTGAGCGCGACGATGGGCGTCGGCTCGATGCGCAGCAGCAGGTCATAGAGGCGGACGATCTCGTTCCAGTCGGTGTCGGCTGCGCTCGGAGCGCGGCAATGCGCCGCACCCAGCGCGGCCTGCAGCGTATAGGGGCCAGGGCTGCGGGTCGCCAGGGCCCGAGCCACCAGCGCGCAACCCTCCTCGATCTGGGCGCGGCTCCACAGCGAGCGGTCCTGGTCCTCGAGGACGATGAGCTCACCGGCGGCCGAGGCGCGCGCGGCGCGGCGGGAATCGTGCAGCAGCATCAGCGCCAAAAGGCCGATCGCCTCCGTCTGCGGCAACATCTCGACGAGGAGCCTCCCCAGGCGGATGGCTTCGCTCGCCAGGTCGAGGCGCATCAGCTCGGCGCCGCTGCTTGCGGTGTAGCCCTCGTTGAACACGAGGTAGATGACCTTGAGGACGCTCTCGAGCCGCCCGGCCAGGTCCGCCGGCGCAGGGACCTCGTAGGGAATCCGGGCGTCGCGGATCTTCGCCTTGGCGCGCACGATCCGCTGGGCCAGCGTCGGCACGGGCGTCAGGAAGGCCTGCGCGATCTGCTCCGTGGTGAGGCCGCAGACTTCGCGCAGCGTCAATGCGATCTGCGCATCGGGCGCGAGAGCAGGGTGGCAACAGGTGAAGATCAGCCGCAGCCGATCGTCGGCAACACCCGGATCGGCCTCGTCCACGGGAGATGTCTCATCGGCGGCGGTGTCATGGGTGAGCGGATCGAACGAGTCGAAGCGCGCCTGGCGCCGCAGCTGGTCGATGCTGCGAAAGCGGCCGGCGGACACCAGCCAGGCGCGGGGATTCTCCGGCACTCCTTGCGCCGGCCACTTCTCGAGCGCGGCGCGGAACGCCTCGTGCAGTGCTTCCTCGGCCCGATCGAAATCGCCGAGCAGCCGGATCAGCGTCGCGAGCACGGCGCGCGATTCGCTCTGGTAGACGCCCTCGATGCGCTGCTTGAGATCCGCTGCCGGCATGGCTGGGGAGGTTACATCGCGGCGACGGCCGGGTCAGATCAAGAGGAAGTCGAGCAGCTTCTTCTGCTCAGGGGTCAGCTGATCCCGGGGCGTCAACATCGCCGCCTTGAGCGCCTGCCGACACGGGCGTGACTCGTCCTCTTCGTACTCCGCCGCCGCCCTGGCGATCAGCTTCTGCACCCTGCCCAGACTCTCCTTGAACTGACCGATGACCTGCTCCGCCGAGACGTGCTGCGAGGCATCATCCAGCCAGCAGTCATAGTCCGTCGCCACGGTGATGACGCAGTATCCGACCTGAGCCTCCAGCGCCAGGAACGCCTCCGGGACGTTGGTCATCCCCACGAGGTCCGCGCCGGCCCCCCGCAGCCAGAAGCTTTCCGCCCGGGTGCCGAGCCGGGGCCCCTCCACGCAGGCGTAAGTCTTGTCGCGATGGATCGGCTGCCCGATCGAGTCCGCGACCCGCGCGATGAGCGCTGCCGTGCGGGCACAGGTCGGGTGGGCCGTCGAGACGTGAGCGACCAGGCCCTTACCGAAGAAGCTCCCTGCCCGCAGCCCCTTGGTGAAGTCCAGATATTGCGACGGCAGCGCCAGGTCTCCGGGGCGGATCTCCTCCCTGAGGCTCCCCACGGCCGAGACACCGATGATCGTCCGCACACCCACGCTCTTCAGCGCCCAGATGTTCGCCCTGAAGTTGATCTCGCTCGGCAGCAGGTCGTGGCGCAGGCCGTGCCGCGGGAGGAACGCGATATCCCGCCCGTCCAGCCGGCCCAGCATGACGGGTCCGGAGGGGCGCCCGAACGGCGTGTCGATGTCCGTCGAGCGAGTGACTTGCAGACCCTCCATCCGGTAGAGACCCGTGCCGCCGATGATGCCGATCATGTCGAATCTCCGTTGCGCGGGCGCCCCGCGAGACGGCAAGATGCCAGATGCGCGGCCCTTGCGGTAGGCTTGGGGGTTCGTGCCTGGCAAAACGACAAAGGCAAGCAATCCACTCCATGAGCAGCCCCGGTCCCGACATCGCCTTCGAGCGGCGCCTGTCCGCGCTGGTCAACAGCGGACAGCCCGAGATTCTCCAGGGCGGCCGCAAGGGCCTGGAGAAGGAGTCGCTGCGTGTCACGCCCGAGGGGCGCCTGGCCGCGACCTCCCATCCCCGTGCGCTCGGCTCGGCACTCACCAGCGAGCACATCACCACGGATTATTCCGAAGCGCTGATCGAGCTCGTCACGCCGACATTCACCACCACGTGGGAGCTGCTGCAGTATCTGCTCGACCTGCACCAATTCGTCTACCGCCACATGGGGAACGAGCTCCTGTGGGCGACCAGCATGCCGGGGGCGATCTCCCGGGACGAGGACATCCCGATCGCGCAGTACGGCCCCTCGCACATCGGCCGCATGAAGAGCGTGTATCGCCGCGGGCTGGGGCTGCGTTACGGTCGCATGATGCAGGCGATCTCCGGCGTGCATTTCAACTACTCGTTTCCGCTGCCCTTCTGGGAGGCTTACGCCGACGTGCTGAAGTCACGCGCGCGCAATGCCGCCTTCGTCTCCGCGCGCTACTTCGATCTGCTGCGCAATTACCGCCGCCACGGCTGGCTGGTGTTGTACCTCTTCGGCACCTCCCCGCTCGTGTGCAAGTCCTTCCTGAAGGGGCGCGAGCACTCGCTGGCGGATTTCACGGCCGGTACCGCCTACGAGCCGTACGGCACCAGCCTGCGGATGAGCGATATCGGCTATCGCAACCGCAATCAGGCGGATCTCACCGTCTCGGTCAACAGTCTCGAGGAGTACGTCCGCGATCTGACTTATGCCATCTCCACGCCGCATCCGCCCTATGCGGCGCTCGGCGTCAAGGTGGACGGCGAGTATCGGCAGCTCAATGCCAACATCCTGCAGATCGAGAACGAGTACTACAGCTTCATCCGCCCGAAGCGCGTCGCCCGCTCCGGGGAGCGGCCGACCAAGGCTTTGATGCGCGCCGGGGTCGAATACGTGGAGGTGCGGGCGCTCGATGTCAGCGCCTTCGACCCGGTGGGCGTGAATCAGAACAAGCTCCGGTTCCTGGAGGCGTTCGTCGCGCTCTGCCTGCTCAAGGAGAGTCCCCCGATCGCCGCCGAGGAGCAGCACGCCCTCGACCAGAACCACCTCACGGTGGCCCGCCGCGGGCGGGAGCCGGGGCTCACTCTGTGGCGGGACGGGCGCAATGTGCCGATGCGGGACTGGGCCCGGGAGCTCATCGACTCGCTCACCGGCATCTGCGAGATTCTCGACCGCGGCGATGCCTCGCGGCCGTACTCGGCGGCGCTTGCCGTCCAGGCGGCCAAGCTGGATGACGTGCGGCTCACGCCGTCGGCGCGGATGATGAAAGAGCTCACCGACACCGGCGAGCCCTTCTTCGACCTGGCCCTGCGCATGTCGGCGGCCCACAAGGCGTACTTCCTCGATCTGTACCCGCCGAACGAGGCGCGGCTGCAGGAATTCGCCGCCGAGGCCACGGAATCGCTGGCCCGCCAGCGCTCCATCGAAGCGGCCGACCAGGGGACCTTCGACGAATTCCTCGCCCGATACTTCAACGACTGAGGCTCGGCGGGGCCATCTACCGAAATAGGCATTGCGGCCCGCGGCCCGCTGACGGATTCTTTCGCCCATGAACGCACTCTCGGTCCGCGGACTGACGAAGACGTACAAGAACGGCGTGCAGGCGCTGAAGGGGATCGACCTGGAGGTCGAGCAGGGCGATTTTTTCGCGCTGCTCGGGCCCAACGGCGCCGGCAAGACCACCCTGATCGGCATCGTCACCTCGCTCGTCACCAAGAGCGGCGGCGAGGCCGCGGTCTTCGGCCACGACATCGACCGTGAGCTCGAGGCCGCCAAGGCCTGCATCGGCGTCGTGCCGCAGGAGCTGAACTTCAACATGTTCGAGTCCCCTGAGACCATCGTGGTCAATCAGGCGGGCTTCTACGGCATCGCGCGCCCCGAGGCCCGCCGCCGGGCGGAGCGGTACCTGAAGCAGCTGCAGCTCTGGGACAAGCGGGACAAGGCGGCCCGCGGCCTCTCCGGAGGCATGAAGCGGCGGCTGATGATCGCCCGCGCGCTCATGCACGAGCCGCGGCTGCTCATCCTCGATGAGCCCACCGCCGGGGTGGACATCGAGATCCGGCGCTCGATGTGGGAGTTCCTGCGGGAGATCAACCGGCGCGGCACCACCATCATCCTGACGACGCATTACCTCGAAGAGGCCGAGACCCTCTGCCGCAACATCGCCATCATCGACGGTGGGCGCATCGTCGAGCGGGACCGGATGAGCAGTCTGTTACGGCGGCTGCACACGGAAACCTTCGTGCTCAACGCCAACGCGCCGCTCGCCGCTGCGCCTCGGCTGGAGGGCTATCCGGTGCGGCTCATCGATGAGCATACCCTGGAGGTCGAGGTCTCCAACGAGCAGAACCTCAACGACCTCTTCGGCCGCCTCTCGCAGCTCGGCATCGAGGTGGTGAGCATGCGCAACAAGGTCAACCGTCTGGAGGAGATATTCATGCGCCTGGTGGACAAGGGAGTCGCCGCTTGAGCGCGGTAGCCGAGAGCGCCGGGGCGCAGCCGCTGCACCTCGGGCGCGTCCGCTGGATCGGGTTCAGGACGATCGTGCTGCGCGAGTACCAGCGGATCATCCGCATCTGGACCCAGACCATCCTGCCCTCGGCGGTGACGCAGGCGCTCTACTTCGCGATCTTCGGCAGCCTCCTCGGCGGCCGCGTGGGGCCGATGGGCGGCTTCGGCTACATGGAGTACATCGCTCCCGGCCTGATCATGATGGCCGTCAACATCAACTCCTACTCCAACGTGGTCTCCTCGTTCTACGGCGCGAAATGGGGCAAGCACGTGGAGGAGCTCCTGGTCTCGCCGCTCCCGAGCTGGCTCATCGTGTCCGGCTACGTCACCGGCGGCCTCGTGCGGGGGCTGCTCGTCGGCATCGCCGTCACGGGCGTGTCGCTGCTCTTCACGCATCTTCACGTGCGGCATCCGCTGATCATCGTGGGAGCGGTGGTCCTGACCTCCATGAGCTTCGCCCTGGGGGGCTTCCTCAATGCGCTCTTTGCCAAGAACTTCGATCAGGTCAACATCGTTCCGACGTTCGTGCTGACGCCGCTCAACTATTTCGGCGGCGTCTTCTATTCGGTGGCGCTGCTGCCGCACTGGGCGCAGGCGATCTCGTATTTCAACCCCATCCTGTACATGATCAATGCCTTCCGCTACGGCTTCCTCGGCGTATCGGACGTCAACGTGGCTGTCGCGTTCGGCATCATGGGAGGCGCCGCGGTGGCGCTCTTCGTCGGCGCCATCGTGCTGATGGAGCGGGGCTACGGAATCAGGGAATGAGCGGCCGAGGGCGGGCCGCGAAATGAGGCCGCGGGTCGCTCTGGTCAGCGCGCGCGCCGCGCGCCACCTCGATGAGGATCTGGCGCCGCTCCTCGCGGCGCTCCATCAGGCTGGCGCCGATGCCGCCGTGGCCGATTGGGATGACCCGGAGGTCGACTGGAGAGCCTTTCGCCTCGCACTGCTGCGCTCGACCTGGGACTACACCGAGCGGCTGGCGCAGTTCCTGGCCTGGGCGGATCGGACCTCGAAGCTCACCACCCTGGTGAATTCGCCGGCCGTCGTCCGCTGGAACACCGACAAGCACTACCTCCGTGACCTGGCCCGGGCCGGCGTGCCCATCGTCTCGACGCGGTTCGTGGAGCCGGGCGAGGACTCGGCGCAGGCGCTGCAGGGATTTCTGGCGCACGAGTGCGCGGGAGAGTGGGTGGTGAAGCCCGCGGTCGGCGCGGGATCCCGCGATGCCGCGCGCTACGCGCGAGGCGACGAGCGGGCGGCCGCCGCGCACATCGAGCGGCTCCTGCAGGCCGGACGCAGCGTCCTGCTGCAGCCCTATCTCGCTCAGGTGGACCGCCACGGTGAGACCGCGCTCATCTACTTTGGCGGCCGCTTCAGTCACGCGATCCGCAAGGGGCCGCTGCTGCGCCGGGGCGATGCGCCAACGGACGCGCTGTTCGCCGAAGAGCACATCACTGCGCGCACGCCTGCCGCCGAGGAGCTGCAGGTCGCGGAACGCGTGTTGGCGGCGTTGCCCTTCGCGACGCCGCTGTATGCGCGAGTGGATGAGATCCGCTGCGAGGACGGCAAGCCCGTGCTGCTCGAGCTCGAGCTGACGGAGCCGTCACTCTTTTTCGCGCACGACCCGGGCGCCGCGCGGCGGCTCGCCGATCAGTTGTGCTGCCAGTTGCCGCCGCCGTCGCGGTAGTACCAGCCATTCTCGCGCGCGTGCGCCATCCAACGCCTCGCGAACACGATACGGATGTCGGACGCCCATTCCGGATGGCCGTTCGCCTTGGCGATCTCGCTGTAAAGCAGTGACAGGTCGCGGTTCTGCTGCGCGACGAGCTGCAGCAACATCGCGCGCTGGGCCAGCGGTACCGAGTTTGCATCGCGGACGGCGATCTCCCCTTGCGCCGTCGTGCCTACTGCGCCCGAGACGAAGAAGGGCTTCAGGTGCTGAAAGCGCTGATGCATGGACTCGATGATGGCGCGAATCTGCGGGGTGGAGATGTCGAGGTTGGCCTTCTCCTGCGCCGCGGCGGTGGGGACCAGGAGCGCGAGCACCCGCCCCGTGGCGGCGAGCAGCACCGAGCTCGCTCCGGCGACCGGGCTGCGGTCCGCGGAGGGCGGCTGCGCGGCCGGCGCGGTCTGCGGACTCGGTTGCGGATCCTGCGGCGCCGGCGAGCCGGTGCCGCCGGTCACGGCGTCGATGATCTTGTCGGCGGCCTTCTGCGCCTCGGCGGCGGGGAAGTACACATTGACCGTCACGCAGCCGGCCAGCAGAGCGAAAGCCAGGAGGCTGGTGAGGCTGGTGATGCCCATTGCTCGTTTCATAGCGCGATCTCCGCTTGCGTTCGGTATTACTCCGCCCATCCTGGGCTTCGCCCCCGCTTGCGCGGGGGCCGACACGCGCTCCGCGCCTATCGTTATGAATTGCTCCAGGCGATTCATTCTGGCATCGGCCGCTGAATCACGCCTTAACCCGGCGCCGACTTTGCGGACCATAACTCAGTCATCCCCGGTATTCACCACGAAACCGTGCTCGCGCATGCCGGCCGCGATCTGTCCGATGAGCTGCGGCCAGTTGACGCGGGTCACGTTGCCGATGATGTCGAGTCGCGGGATGCCGCTGCCCTTCACCAGATAATAGCCGCCGTCGGGCACCGGTCCCGCCCCCGACATCGCGCAGACCTCGTTCTGCAACCGGCAGCCGATGCCGATGCGGCCGTAGTGAAAGGTGTGAAAGAACCTGAGGACCCCGGATTCCAGCGCCGCCGTCACCGCGCCGGAGCTGCCGCCGAGACCCGCGATGCGCGTCACGGCATTCTGGCTGATGCGGTGCGGCGAGCGATCGCCGGGCATCGTGTAGAGCCGGGCGTCGAAGGCGACCGGAGACCAGTCGAAAAGCTGAAGGCCGCTCACGTCGGCATCGACACGACCGGTCATGAAGCCGAAGGCGAACGTATGAGTCACGAGATCGAGATCGAGGCCGCGCGCCCGCACGTCCGCCGAGAGGCTCGGAAACGGACCGAGGGGATTCTGAAGGACGATGTGGCTGCCCGTGATCGTGCCATCGAAGACTTTGGCCACGAGGTCGCCGTCGAAAGTCAGCTCGTGGTTGCGGTAGCGCACGAGAGGAATGTGACCGGAGACCGTACCGCTCATGACCGGCCAGCCGAAGGCCTTGGAGAGCCGAGGCATGCTGATGGGCGTCACGTCGGCGTCGAAATCGACCTTCGCCTGTGGGGTGCCGAGGTCCCGTCCGACCAGGGTGTGCACGATGACCGCGCCGTCGACGACGGGCAGGCGCGTGTTGCCGCCCAGCAGCGCGAAGTTGCGGTGCCAGGCGAAGAAGCGCAGCCGCACCGGGCCGCCGCTCAGGCCGTAGGCCGCGGCGCGCTGCCAGGTGATTTCGGACTGCGCCACCGCCGCCCCGGGGACGGCGGTCCAGTGGATGTTGCCGCTCGCGTG
>JABBNZ010000096.1 GCA_019352035.1 Pseudomonadota bacterium
CGTAGGCCGTCATGACCGTGTTGCGCGACAGATTGAGGCTCTCAGCCAGGGCGCGCGTCGCCGGCAGTCGCTCCCCGGGATGGAAATGACCCTCCACGATCGCGCGCTTCAGCACGCGCGCCAGCTGCTCGTACAGGGCGCCGCGGCCGTCGAGTGGAAATTTCGAGAGCAGCATTCTGGCACCATCAGAAGTACGCATACTGGCGCATTGTGGTGCCAGTGTGGGTCGGTACCCTATCACGGACCGCGCGCGGCGGCGTGAAGTTCACCTGCGCCAGAAGAGCGGATAAATGGCAAGCGGTTGAGTCCGCCGCGCAGACGCTGGGCAACCGCGCGCTGCGGCAAACGCTGCTGCGCGCCGCGAGGGACGCCGCAAGCACCAGGATCTACGGCGTCACCCGGCAGGTTACCCATGGCGGCATCTCGACTCTCCCACGATCCATCTCGGCCCCGCCGCGATCCGCCGCCTGGGAATCGTGTATTCAAACATCCCATCTTCAAGGTCTGGCATCTCGAGTCCCAACCGGCGCTGATCATCGGCATGAACGTGCCCGGCTCGGTCGACGCGCTGGTGCTCGATTATCCGCGCGCACGCCTCTACATGCGGCCGGTGCCGCCGAAGGGGATCTCCCGGGTGGGAATCGACGACGTGGTCTTCCCCGACCCCGGATTCAACGACGGCGGCGGCTGAGCGTGCCGGCCCGGCTTCGGCCGGAGTGGGATGCGCTCCACACTTTCGGGCGAGGTAAGTACATGCCCTAATCGGCGGGGCTCGCCGCCTGACATCCAATATCGGGTGTCGCGTCCGGATGCACCGGTCGGCGCCGATGGAGTACGATGTGAAGTTGGATGTATTGGAGCCTGCGGTGGCGGATGATGCTCCGCAGCGGGATGACTCGAGTTTCACGGTGTTCGCCGATCGCTATGGACCGGCGGCCGAGCTGACGGGACTGCGGCAGAGCTTCACGGCGGCATCCGTGGCCCATGCGATCTCGGTCGACCGCCGGCACGGCATTGTGACGCTCGCGCCGCACGGCACCACTCTGCGCGTGGGCGGCGAAGCGGACGAATACGAGCGCATCCGCGTCGTCGAGCGGGCTTCGGGACTGGTCGGCACGTTGAGTTGCTCTGCAGACGGTACCGTGGCGTGGCGGATTCCGACGTCCCTGCCCGACTGCGCATGCCGGTGGTGAGCCTCGGCCGCGGCCGTTGATTGCGGCGCATCGCGCGCGGGAACCCCCTCCCCTCCCTCCGCGCATTCGTAGCGCAGAACTGACTTTCGGGAGGATGCGACGTAATACTCGACGTTTCTGGGGCACTGTGTCGCCCTCATCGCGGCCACCGCGCTCAGCGGCGCCATCCCGGCCTTTGCGGGGCCGGCGAACTATCACCGCCCCGTGACCTCGGGTGAGATTCTGGCCGGCAATGTCAGAACGGCCAGCGCCGACCCGCTGCGCAACGCGCTCGCCGCGCGGATGGCGTCGCGGTAGCCGTCAGGCGCAGAGCCCGCGGAGTGCTCTGAACACCAGGTCGGCGGTCCGGCCGTAGACCGCCGCCTGCCACGCGGGGCTCTCCGATAGAAATGCGCCGCGCATCTGCTGTTGGATGCGCGAGCGCAGGGCGGCATCGGCGCGGGCCTGGGCGTGAAGCCAGTGATCCGCGCGCAAGGCCGTCAGCACCTCCATCACGGGCCGCGTACCGAATTCCAACCCGATGTAGGTCAGCTCCACCTCCGGCCGCACTCGCTCGATCCCCCTCGCCATCGTGCCGACCACCCGCGCGGACACTGACTCTCCGGCGCCCAGATCCTTCACATCCGGGCCATACCACCGCACCGCCCGTTCGCGGACCGCCGGGCCGGCGCCGTCCAGAATCGGCTCGCCGTAGCCGGCGGGCCCGAGCCCGGTATGCAGATCGATCACGCCGAGCCGCCGTACGGTGCCGGGCAACACCTCGGTCAGGATCCGAGCCAGCATCAGCGCGGACCAGGATTCGCGCGCCCCTCCATAGAACAGTCCGGTGGGACGCGTGTACTGGCCGCCCGAGACGGCTGCCTGCAGGGCCCGCATGCCGTGAGTCTGGCCGAACGCCATCAGTGCCGCGTCCGCCTCTCGGCGCGCCTCACCCTCCCACTGCGCGGGTATCAGCCAGTCGTGAAGCGCCTCGTAGGCGCCTGATGGCGGCAAACGCATGGAAAAATCGACGAAATTGCGGTTGAGATCGACGCCGTCCTCGTTGACGCGCCGCTGCCACGCGAAACCGAAGGGATTGAGCGCATGCAACAGGATGAGACACGAGGACTCGGGCAGCGCCTCGTACAGGCGGTCCGCGAGCAGGCCCACCTGACAGCCCGATCCGGCGAAGCCTTCGACGCCGTGGGTGCCGGAAATCACGAGCAGGGCGGCCTGTGCGCGGGCATTGCCGAGCCGCGCCACATCGATGGCGAGCGCCTCGCCTGAAGGACCGGCATGACCGGGCAGCAGATGGCTGGTGAGCGCGGCGCCCGCGCCGGCGGCGGCGGCTTGGAAGCGCTGGCGCGCCGCGGCGTAATCCGGACTGAAGTACTCGGTGATGGGCATGGATCGGACCCCGCGGGCCGCCGGACCGATCCTGCCACAGCCGCCGCCAGAGTGGGAGCGGCATGCTCCGAGCCGGGCTCACCAGGGACTTGCGCGGGTGGCTCAGGCCGCTACCATTCCCCGCTCGCCTCGCCCCCCTGCCGCTGTCCCCGGGCCGCGGCGAGCGACCCACCGGCCGGGCCGACCCATCGAAGAGGAAACCAGCCTGTTGCGCGCAGCGTCACCCGCCAGCCCCCCCGAGGGTGCTACCGCACCGCCCCTGCCGCCTTCCGCGTGGTGGGTGCGGCTGCTGTCGCGCCTGCCCTTTCCGGTGCTGTACGCGCTCGCCGATTTCATCGGCTGGCTGGCGTTCCGGGTCTTTCCGCACCGCGACGAAGTCATCCGCGAGAACCTCTCCCGGGCATTCCCCGAGCTCGATGAGGCCGCCATGCGCCTGATCCGGCAACGCTACTACAGCGGGTTTGCCGATGTGCTGGTCGAGGTGATCAAGTCCGCCACCGTGCCGCCCGAGCAGATCCGCAGGCGCGTTCGCATCATCGGCCTGGAGCAGCCGCAGGCCCTTCTCGCGCAGGGGCAGTCCGTGTTGCTCGCCGCCGCACACCAGTGCAACTGGGAGTGGATGCTCCTCGCGCTGGCGCTCGAGCTCGGATTTCCGCTCGATGCGGCCTACAAGCCGCTGGTCGACAGTTGGGCGGAGCGTGAGATGAAGAAGGTGCGCAGCCGCTTCGGCAGCCGCCTGGTACCGGCCAGGGAGTTGCTCGCCGACATCATCAAGCGCGGCAAAGTGATCCGCGCCGTGGCCATGGTGGCCGACCAGGAGCCGACCACCAGCGAGCACAAGCACTGGACCCGGTTTCTGAACCGCGATACGGCGTTCTACATGGGACCCGAGGAGATCGGCCGCGTCACACGCTACCCGGTGTTCTTCCTGGGCATGAAAAGAACGGGCCGCGGCCTTTACGAGCTGCGCGTCGTGCCGCTCTCCTCGCCCGGTGAGTCACTGAAGCCCGGCGACCTGACCGAGCGCTACGCGCGCCTCGTCGAGCAGCAGATCCGCGACGCGCCTCCCGACTGGCCCTGGTCGCACAAGCGCTGGAAGCTCAAGAAGCCTCTATATCAGGCTCGCGGATCAGGACGCTGACGGCGGATTCGCTTCGGCCGGCCCCGTGCGTCGCAGCTCGCGTGGCAGCCCGAAAGTGACCCGTTCCTCACGGCCGGCGACCTCGCGCGGCAGTTGCGCGCCCCAGGCGCGAAGCTGCTCGAGGACGCGCTGAACCAGGATCTCCGGCGCCGATGCGCCTGCGGTGACTCCGATGGAGCGCCTGCCCTCGAACCACTCGCGCTTCAGGTCCTCCGGGCCGTCGACCAGGTAGCCCGGAATGCCGGCACGGTCCGCAAGCTCCCGCAGTCGGTTGGAATTCGAGCTCGACCGCGAGCCCACGACCACCAGCAGGTCGCACTCGGTGAGCAGCTTCTTGACGGCATCCTGCCGGTTCTGCGTGGCATAGCAGATGTCCTCCTTGCGCGGTGTCGCGAGCAGGGGAAACCGCCGCCGCAGCGCCGCCACGATCTCCGTGGTGTCATCGACCGACAGCGTGGTTTGGGTGACGAAGGCGAGGTTTGCCGGGTCCCGCACGTCGAGTTTGCCGACATCCTGCTCGCTGCCGACCAGGCACATGCGGCCGCCGAAGGAGCTGTCGAATCGTCCCATCGTGCCTTCAACCTCGGGATGTCCGGCGTGGCCGATGAGAATCACCTCGCGCCCCTCGCGCGCGTATCGCTGCACCTCCATGTGCACCTTGGTGACGAGCGGGCACGTGGCATCGAACACGGTGAGGCCGCGCTCCTTCGCCTCGTCCTCCACGGCGTGCGAGACGCCGTGCGCGGAGAAGATCACGGTCGCGCCGGCGGGCACTTCCTTCAGCTCCTCGACGAAGACGGCGCCGAGGCCGCGCAGCCGGTCGACCACGTGGCGGTTGTGGACCACCTCGTGACGCACGTAGATCGGAGCGCCGAACAGAGAGATCGCCCGCTCCACGATGTCGATGGCGCGGTCCACGCCGGCGCAGAAGCCGCGGGGGTTGGCGAGAAGCACCTGCATCAGAGTTTCTCCTTCTTGGGCCCGCGCGACTCGCGCCAGGCGTCGATGAGCAACAGCGCCGCGCCCAGGGTAATGGCTGAATCCGCGACGTTGAACGCCCACGGGAAATAGACATGGTGCCAGTGCGCGAGGACGAAATCGATCACGTGCCCGATGCGCAGCCGGTCGATGAGGTTGCCGATCGCGCCGCCCATGATCAGCGCGAGGCTGAGGCACAGCAGACGCTGGCTGCGTCCGTTGAGACGCTTCAGCCAGAGCACTATTGCGGCGGCCACCGCCGCGGCAAGGCCCGCGAACAGCCACTTCTGCCACCCCGACTCGCCCGCGAGGAAGCTGAAGGCGGCGCCGCGATTGTACGTCAGCGTAAGCTGCAGCACCGGCAGGACGCGCATCGTCGCGTGCAGCGCCAGATGCCGCACGACCCACGCCTTCACGAATTGATCGAGGGCGATCACCGCCGCCGTGACAGGCAGCCAGCGCCAGCCGCTCGGCTCCCGCGCGGCGGCGCCGTCCTGCGCCCGGTCGGCCATGCCGGTCTCCCGATCGTTGGCGGTACTCATACGAATTTCCGGTCTTCGCCCGGCCCTTCCACGTTGCTGACACAGCGGCCGCAAATTTCCGGATGGTTCGGGTTCGAGCCGACATCAGGGCGCCGCTGCCAGCAGCGCACGCACTTCGGATCCGACGTGGGCTTCACCGCGATCCAGACTCCGCCGCTTCCGGTGTTGACGGCGAGAGCCGCATCAGCCGGCGCCTGGCCCTCGACCCTGTGGACCCGGGCATGGGAGGTGATGAGGAAGAAACGCAGCTCATCTCCCAGGGCATTGAAGCGCGCGTACTCCCCGGGAGCGCAGTAGAGGTCGACCTCGGCATCGAGCGGCGCACCGATGGAACCGGCATCGCGCAGCTTCTCGAGCTCGCGCGTCACATCGCTGCGAAGCTGCAGCAGCACCGGCCACTCGATGTCGGCGGCGGAAACTTCGGGAACCGCATGCCAGGTCTCGAGGAACACCGATTCCGGGCGCTCCCCGGGCAGGAATTTCCAGATCTCCTCCGCCGTGAAGGACAGCACCGGCGCGAGCCAGCGCACCATGCACTCCGCGATGTGATACATCACGGTCTGCGCGGAGCGGCGCGCGCGGGCCGCCGTCGGCGTGGTGTACATCCGGTCCTTCAGCACATCGAGGTAGAACCCGCCGAGGTCCACGCTGCAGAAGTTGTGCACCTTCTGATAGATCAGGTGGAAGGCGTAGCGCCGGTAAGCCTCGATGATCTCCGTCTGCAGGGCCGCGGTGCGCGCGAGCGCCCAGCGATCGAGCGCGAGCAATTCGCCCGGCGGCAGCGCATCGCGCTTCGGATCGAAGCCGTGCAGGTTGCCGAGCAGGTAGCGCACGGTGTTGCGCATGCGGCGATAGGAATCCGCCATCCGCTTCAGAATCTCATCCGACACGCTCATCTCATTGGCGTAGTCGGTGGCGGAGACCCACAGGCGCAGAACATCCGCACCCAGGGTGCTCATGACCTTCTGCGGCGCGACCACGTTGCCGAGCGACTTGGACTGCTTGCGCCCCTTCTCATCGACCGTGAAACCGTGCGTCAGGACGCCGCGATACGGAGCCCGCTCGTACAGCGCCTCCGACATGAGGAGCGAGCTGTGGAACCAGCCGCGATGCTGGTCGGAGCCTTCGAGGTAGAGATCCACGGGCGCGGCAATCTCCGGCCGCTCGGCGCCGACACACTCGAAGGACAGGCCGGAGTCGGCCCAGACGTCCATGACGTCCTTGATCTTCTCGTACTCGGCCGCTTCCGGACCGAGAAGCTCGGCCGGATCGAGAGAGAACCAGGCCTCGATGCCGTCCCGCTCGACACGTGCGGCCACCTGCTCGATGAGCTGCTGCGTGCGCGGATGCAGCTCGCCGGTCTGCGCGTGGACGAGGAGCGGAATGGGCACACCCCAGGTGCGCTGGCGGGAGATGCACCAGTCCGGCCGGTTCTCGATCATGCCGGTGATGCGCTGCTCGCCCCACTCCGGGGTCCACTGCACCTTCCTGATGTCGCGCAGGGCATGCTGACGCAGTCCCTTTCGATCCATGCTGATGAACCACTGCGGCGTGGCGCGAAAGATCACGGGCGTCTTGTGCCGCCAGCAGTGAGGGTAGCTGTGCACGAACGGCTCGTGGTGCACCAACCGGCCCCGCTCGCGCAGAATATCGAGAAGCACGCCGTTGGCATCATGCACCTTCAGGCCCGCGACGAGCGGCGTGTCAGGCAGGAACCGGCCGTCGTTGCCGACGGGGTTGGTTACGGCCAGGCCGTAACGCTGGCCGACAACGAAGTCCTCGTGACCGTGTCCCGGGGCGGTGTGCACCGCGCCGGTGCCGGCATCGAGAGTCACGTGCTCGCCGAGAATGACCGGGACCTGGCGGTCCTGGAACGGGTGCTGCAGCTTCAGCCCTTCGAGGTCGCGACCGGCGACTTCCGCGAGCACCTCGAGGCGCGCCATTCCGAATCGCTTCAAACAGACATCGAGCAGGTCCGCGGCGAGAATGAGCCGCGAGCGTTCTCCGGCGCGCTCCGCCTCGAGCAGCACATAACGGAACTCGTCGCGCAGCGCGACGGCCTGGTTCGCCGGCAGCGTCCAGGGCGTCGTGGTCCAGATGACGAGGTCGACCGGCGCGCCGCCGGGTTGCCCGGCAGCGGCTCCCATGCGCCGCCCGAGGTCGGCGGTATCCACCACCCGGAAGGCGACATCGATCGCAGGAGAGGTCTTCTCCTCGTACTCGACCTCCGCCTCCGCGAGTGCGGATCGGCAATCGAGACACCAGTGCACGGGCTTGACGCCCTTGTAGAGATGACCGTTCTCGATGATGCGGCCGAAGGCCCGCAGCTGCTGCGCCTCGTACCGCGGCGCCATCGTGAGGTAGGGGTGGTCCCAATCCCCGAGCACACCCAGCCGCTTGAAATCCTCGCGCTGCAGATTCACCTGCTCCTGCGCGAAGGCGCGGCAAGCGGCTCTGAAAGCGGCGGCATCGAGCTTCTGGCCCGGGCGGCCGTGCTTCTTCTCCACCTGCAGCTCGATCGGCAGCCCATGACAGTCCCAGCCCGGGATGTAAGGCGAATCGAAGCCATCGAGGAACCGCGACTTGACGATGATGTCCTTCAGGATCTTGTTGACGGCATGGCCGATGTGAATGGCGCCGTTGGCGTAAGGTGGTCCATCGTGCAGCACGAACCGCGGCCGTCCGCGCGCGACCTCGCGCTGTTTACCGTAGATGCCGCGCTCCTCCCAGGCGGCGACCATCGCGGGCTCGCGCCGGGCGAGGTCCGCCTTCATCGGGAAGGCGGTCTCCGGCAGGTTGATCGTGCTTTTGTAGTCAGCCATATCGACGGCCTGCGGCCGGACTCCTACGGGGTCGAAGCGACTCCGTCCGTGTAGCGGCGCGAGCAAATCGCCAGGAGCGATTTGCGACGCGAAGCGCGATAGCGCTTCGCGGCCCCGAAGGGGCGAGGCCCACGATGGGCCGAGTAACCGCGCCGGAAAGCAAAACAACAATCATTTTTCTCACGTACCCAATATCTTGCGGGCCTGGGCCGCATCCTGGCGCATCTGCGCGACCAGCGCATCGAGCGAAGGGAAACGCTCCTCCTCGCGCAGCTTGGCCACGAATTCCACCTCGATCTCGCGGCCATAGAGATCGCCCGAAAAATCGAACACGTGCGCCTCGAGCAGCGTGTGCTCGCCATCGACCGTCGGACGCGTCCCGAGGCTCGCCACACCGGCCAGGGGCGACTGCGCCGCACCATGCACCCGCACCGCGAAAATGCCATGCACGGACGGACGGCGCCGCTCGATCTGCAGGTTCGCCGTCGGAAAGCCCAAACTGCGCCCCAGACGGTTCCCCTGCACTACCCTGCCAGTCATCGAGTACGGCCGGCCGAGCCAGCGTCGAACCTGCCCGAAATCGGCCCTGGCGAGCGCATCGCGCACGGCGCTACTGCTCACGCGCTCCCCCTCCAGTGTCACCGGCGGGATCACATCGACCTCGAACCCCAGCCGCTGCCCCGCGCCCGAGAGCATCGCCGCCGTCGCCTCGCCATTGCGTCCGAAGCGGAAATCATGGCCCACGACTACCAGCGGGGTCCGCAGATCCTGGGCCAGCAGCTGCGCGAACTGCTCACCCGTGAGGGTGCGCAGCGACGGCCCGAAACGCAGCAGCCACAGGAAATCGCATCCCAGGCGCTCGAGGATCCGCCACCGCTCCCGGCAGGAGGTCAGACGTGCCGGCGCCTTATCCACGCCCAGCAGGAACTCCCGCGGCATTGGCTCGAAGGTCAGCACCATGACCGGCCGGGACAGGCGTGCGCCGTGCTCCTTGAGCCTGGCGAGCAGCGCCTGATGGCCCAAATGCATGCCGTCGAAGGTCCCGATCGTGACGACGGAGCCCCGGTGGCGGTCGTTCAGGCCATTGAGTCCGCGAATGAGCTCCATGGGGCCGCTAAGCCGCTGATGGCAAAAGGGTAAAGAATACAGGATTCGCACCGGCGCTTGGCACCCATTGGGTACCCTGGGCGCACGCCGGCTCAGGGCGTCGGGAACGCGCCTCTCCCGACGGTCGTGCGGACGCCTGCCGCTTTATGTGAAGAGACCGTCCTGATCCGGCTACGTTCTCGGCCAGCGTTGACAACGTCCGGCCACCTGAGCAGACTACCGGCCCCCCGCAATCGGGGGGAAGCTCTTTTTTCCTTACGGAGATCCCGTGGCCAACACAAAGTCCGCCGAGAAGGCGGCCCGTCAAGCCGAGAAACACCGCGCCCGCAACGTCGCTTTGCGCTCGCGGATGCGTACAGCCGTGCGCAACGTGACGTCGGCGATTACCGGGGGCAACAAACAGACGGCCGAGGCCACTTACAAGGAGGCCGTTCCCGTCATCGATACCTTGGTCAACAAGCAGATCATCCACCGTAACAAGGCGGCGCGACACAAGAGTCGGCTGGCGGCTCGGATTCGCGCAATGTCGTGAGGCGACTGAGATGAACGGTCAAGAGAAGCTCCGCTGGACTGCGCGCCCCGCTTCGGCTCCGATCCCGCTCAAGCTGAAGCCGGCCGCTCGTCGACAATTTCTTCTGCAGGTGATGCGGGGCCGCGTGCCTCGCGAGCCTGCTGATCCAAAAACTCCATAATTTTCTGGCAGAGCTCTCGCGTTCCGTGGCCTGTGGCCCCGGACACGAGGAAGTGCGGCCCGCGGTGCCGCAGGCTGCACACGATGGCGCGCGCGCGCTTCTGCGCCTGCGCCTCGGGCAGCAGATCACTCTTGTTGATGATCAGCCAGCGCGGCTTCGCCGCGAGCTCCTTGCTGAACCTCTTCAGCTCCGCGACGATCGCCCTGGCGTCCTTCACAGGATCGGCGTCGGGGTCCGCAGGAGCGATATCGACCAGGTGAAGCAGAACCCGCGTACGCTGCAGATGCCTCAGGAAGCGGATGCCGAGACCCGCCCCCTCCGCCGCCCCCTCGATCAGACCCGGAATATCCGCCATCACGAAGCTGCGGTGCTGCCCGACATCCACGACTCCGAGGTTTGGATGCAGGGTCGTGAAGGGGTACTCGGCCACCTTCGGACGCGCGGCCGATACGGCACGAATGAGCGTTGACTTGCCGGCGTTCGGGAGACCGAGGAGTCCCACATCGGCGATGACCTTGAGCTCGAGCTCGAGGGAGCGCTTCTCCCCGGGCAGCCCCGGACCGAATTGCCGGGGTGCGCGGTTGGTGCTCGACTTGAAGCGCTGATTCCCCCAGCCGCCCTTGCCGCCGCGGGCGACCGCCAATACATCCCCCTCGCGGGTGAAGTCGCCCAGCTGCTCGCCGGTCTCGGAGTCACGCACCGTGGTACCGACAGGCACCGGAATGTAGAGATCGTCGCCGCTGCGGCCCGTGCAGTCGCGCGCGGCGCCCGGCTCGCCATGCTGTGCACGCCAGGTCCGCTCGATGCGGAAATCCGCAAGCGTGTTGATCCCCGGGGTGGCGCGCAGGTACACGCTGCCGCCGTGGCCGCCATCGCCCCCGTCCGGGCCGCCGAAGGGCACGAATTTCTCGCGGCGGAAACTGGTGCTGCCGCGGCCACCGCTGCCCGCCTGTACCTTGACCTTGGCCTCGTCGACGAATTTCATAGCACCCTCACAGACGAAAACCCCGGCGCGGGGCCGGGGTTTCCTGGGGCGGTCGCCGCTAGCAGCGGCGGGATCTCGGCGGTCCCTGCGTTCGCGGGCCCGACATCCTTACGCTTCGGCGCTCTGCGCCGGAGTCTCCGTCACGCCGATCTCAGGCTCGACGCACACGTAGAGGCGCTGCTCGGCACCCCGGCGCTGGAACTGAACCTGGCCCGCCACCTTGGCGAACAAGGTGTGGTCGGTGCCGGTACCGACATTCGCCCCGGCGCGCACGGGCGTGCCCCGCTGGCGGATAATGATGTTGCCCGCGAGCACGTGCTCGCCCCCGAAGCGCTTCACGCCGAGTCGCTTGGAGTGGGAATCGCGGCCGTTCTTGGTACTGCCGCCAGCTTTTTTATGTGCCATGTGTGTGCCTCAGCCCGCGCTGATATCCGTCACCTTGATCTCGGTGAACGGCTGGCGGTGATTCTTCTGCCGCAGGTAATGCTTGCGGCGCCTGAACTTCACGATCGATACCTTGGCGCCCTTGCCGTGGCGAACCACGGTGGCGAGCACCTTGCCCCCCGCAACCAGCGGACTGCCCAGCTTCACGTTGGCGCCCTCGCCGACGAGCAGCACTTGGCCGAACTCGACCGTGGCGCCGGCCTCCGCGTCGAGCTTCTCGATGCGCAGCACGCCGTCCGTGGTGACGCGATACTGCTTTCCGCCGGTGGCGATCACTGCGTACATAGGCTTGAGTAGAACGGGGGTCTTGAGAAAGGCCGCGCATTCTACTGGCGCCCCCGCGCCTGGTCAAACGGCTGTTACGCAGCCCTTCCCCAGCCTCTCCCCTTCAGCGCCGCCAGGCTAGCCGCGCGCTCCCGGCGATCCGCCCTTGCGGCCGAAACAGCCGCGATTGGGTGGTCATCGGAGCCATTTCCGCCCTTCATCCGGCTCGAGTCCATTCTCGGCGGCCCCCACGTCGGATAGGATGCGTGGCTGTACTCGAGGTCTCCGTCTGCTAATGACATTGGAAGAAATACGCGCGCTCGTCCAGGCGGACCTCGGTTCCGTCGACCAAGTGATCCGCGCACGCCTGAAAAGTGCCGTCCCGCTGGTGGATCAGATTGCCGAGCACATCATCTCCGGGGGCGGCAAGCGCCTGCGCCCACTGCTGGTGGTCCTGGCCGGCCGGGCCTGCGGACACAGGCCCGAGGCGCATACGGAGGCGGCGGCGTTCATCGAGTTCATCCATACCGCGACACT
Organism: Pseudomonadota bacterium; assembly: GCA_019352035.1. Lineage (GTDB taxonomy): Bacteria > Pseudomonadota > Gammaproteobacteria > Steroidobacterales > Steroidobacteraceae > 13-2-20CM-66-19. The sequence goes on from JABBNZ010000096.1 coordinate 12,092, forward strand.
GCTGCACGACGATGTGGTGGACGGCTCCTCGCTCCGCCGGGGCCGTGATACGGCCAATCAGGTCTTCGGTAATCAGGCGAGCGTGCTCGTCGGCGACTTCGTCTACTCGCGAGCCTTCCAGATGATGGCCTCCCTGACCTCTCAGCCGGTCATGGAAATCATGGCCGATGCGACCAACGTCATCGCCGAGGGCGAGGTCATGCAGCTCATGAACGCGCATGACCCCGATACGACCGAGCAGCGCTACCTGGAAGTCATCTACCGCAAGACCGCCAGGCTCTTCGAGGCCGGCGCCGAGGTCGCCGCGGTGCTCGCGGGAAGCCCGGAGCCGGTCCGCTGCGCGCTCGCAGGCTACGGCCGGCATCTCGGAACGGCCTACCAGCTGGTCGACGACGTGCTCGACTACCGCTCGAACCCGGCCGAGCGCGGCAAGAACCTGGGCGATGACCTCGCCGAGGGCAAGCCGACGCTGCCCCTCATTTATGCGCTGCGCAACGGCACCGACGCCCAGCGGGCCGCGATCCGCGTCGCCATCGAGAAAGGCGGCCTGGCGCAGCTCGAGCCCATCATCGCCGCGATCGAGTCGACCGGCGGGCTGGAATATGCGGCTCGGCTGGCCAGGGAATCGGCCGAGCAGGCGCTGATCTCACTGAAGCCGCTGCCGGAAAGCGTCCACAAGGAAGGGCTCGAGGCGCTGGCGCGCTTCGCGGTGGAGCACACCACCTGATCCAGCCAAGCTGAATCTCTTTCGCAAGCGGATTGAAGCCGAGGGGTCCCTTCAGTAAACTGCGCCGCCCGCCCTCCCCGACGCCCAGAGCGCCAGGGTCCGCGGGTCGCCATCTCGGGGTGTAGCTCAGCCTGGTAGAGCACTACGTTCGGGACGTAGGTGTCGCAGGTTCAAATCCTGTCACCCCGACCAAT
>JABBNZ010000097.1:0-10150 GCA_019352035.1 Pseudomonadota bacterium
CGCAATTAGGAACTAATCTATTGAAATCAAAAGAATTCTTGGTGCCCGGGAGAGGACTCGAACCTCCACGGTGTTACCCGCTAGTACCTGAAACTAGTGCGTCTACCAATTCCGCCACCCGGGCAGGACGACAGGAATGCCCATCGAGAGCGCGCGCAATCTACGCAGGGGGTCGGGAGCTGTCAATTGAAAGCGCGTAGAGGCAAGTTCGGACGGCGGGATCGCAACGCCGGTCCCCATCCCAAGGGCGGGGTAGCGCTGCGCCAGAAGAGCTCAGAGGACGGGCAAGGGCAGGGCGGAACCAAGCAGCAGCCGGTAGGGGCGGGCTCTCGGCGGAACGGGCAGCCGAAGCAGCCCATGGCGGGCAGCCACCCGGATCGGACCGCGCGAGGGCCGGGCCGCGCCTCTGCTGGCGCCCACGCCGGCGGGGTGGTCGAGGGCCAGGTGAGCGCTCACCGCGCAGGCTATGGCTTCGTGCGGGTCGAGGGAATGAAGGACAGCGTCTTCCTTCCGCCGCCAGAGATGCGCGGTGTGATGCATGGGGATCGCCTGCGCGTGCGCCTCTCGCGAGATGCCAGTGATCGGTGGTCGGGCTCCGTCGAGCAGGTCGTCGAGCATGGCGTCAATGCGTTCCTCGGGACCGTGGAGGTGCTGGGGCGTACGGCATGGGTCACAGCTGCCGACCGGCGCCTCCAGCTTCGATGCGCGGTCGCGCACGATGCGCTCAATGGTGCGCACAACGGTGAATGGGTCATTGCGCGGATCACACGTCGTGGAGGCGAGTCCCGCCCTGCGCAAGCCATTATCGAGAAGCGGCTCGATCCGGATCGCCCGGTCGAGCTCGCTACGGAGGCCGCCATTGCGCGGTTCGATCTTCCCCACGAGTTTCCCGCGAGCGCGCTGCGGGAGGCCCAGGCGTGGGGCGATCGCGTGGATCCGCGGGAGGCGGAGGGACGGGAGGATCTGAGGAACGTGCCGCTCGTGACGATCGACGGCGAGGATGCTCGCGATTTCGACGACGCGGTCTACGCGGAGCCAGATCCCGCCGGCTTCCGCCTGATCGTCGCGATAGCTGACGTCAGCCATTACGTTCGGCCCGGCACGGCCGTCGATACGGAAGCGCTGCAGCGCGCCACTTCCGTATATTTCCCCACGCGCGTGGTGCCGATGTTGCCGACGGCTCTTTCCGATCACCTCTGCTCGCTTGCGCCGAAGGTCGACCGGCTCTGCTTCGCCGCGGACATGGTGATCAGCAAGACGGGCGTACTGAAGTCGGCGCGGTTCTATCCGGCCGTGATGCGTTCAGCAGCGCGGTTGACGTATACGCTCGCGAATGCCGCATTGTTCGAGGGACGGCCGGCTGCGCGCGAGGAGCTGGGGCCGCTCGTCGAGCCGCTCCTCGTCCTGGTGGATGTGTACCGTGCCCTGCACAAGGCGCGCACCAAACGCGGCGCGCTCGACTTCGACGCCGCCGAGGCGGAGTTCGTGATCGACTCCGCGGAGCGCGTGAAGGGCATCGAGCTGCGCACTCGCAACGATGCGCACCGCCTCATCGAGGAATGCATGGTCCTCGCCAATGTCGCGGTCGCGCAGGAGCTCGAGAAGACCCATACGCCTACGCTCTACCGTGTGCACGGCCAGCCCGAGCCCGAGAAGCTCGACCGGCTGACCGGCACGCTCAAGGCGCTCGATATCGATGCGCACCTGCCGGAGTCCGTCACCACCCGGGACCTGCAGGCCATCGCGCGGCGCCTCGGGCACAGCGCGGAGCGCCCGTTCATCGAGTCGCTCATCGTGCGCGCCATGCCGCAGGCGGTGTACCAGCCGACCAACATCGGGCATTTCGGGATGGCCCTGCAGCACTATGCGCATTTCACCTCGCCGATCCGGCGCTATCCAGACCTGGTGGTGCATCGCACGCTGAAGGCGCTGATCGGGGCGCGAGGCGGGGCCGCGGTACGTTACGAGCCGCCGCAGCTCGCCGGTCTCGGTGAGGGCACCTCCAAGCTCGAGAAGCGGGCGGACGAGGCCGACCGTTACGTCGCCACGTACCTCAAGTGCAGCTATCTGCGGGAGCGCATCGGGCAGACCTTCCGGGGCCTCATCACCACCGTGGTCGAGTTCGGCTGCTTCGTGCAGATTCTCGACGTCGCCGTGGACGGATTGCTGCACATCGACAACCTGCGTGATGACGACTACGAGATGGAAGAGCATGGCCACGGCTGGCGGGGCAGGCGGACGGGACGACGGCTGAGTACCGGATCGCACGTGAGGGTCGTCGTGACCGCGGTGAATCCCATCGAGGGCCTCGTGGACCTCGATTTGGCCGGCGAACCGTGAAGCGCCCCGATTCGGGCCGGTCGCAGGGGGAGCAGGGCTCGCAAACCATCTACGGCCTGCATGCTGTGCGGGCGATGCTGCAGAAGCATCCTGAGCGCGTCACGGCGGTGAGCATGGCCGAGGGGCGCGAGGACCCCCGAGCCCGCGAGGTCGATGAGATCGCCCGGCGGCAGCAGATTCCGGTGCAGCGCGTCGAGCCCCGAGTCCTCAGGCAGAAGCTCGGGGACGTCGCGCACCAAGGCGTCGTCGCCGAAATCAGGCCGCTACCGCCGTGGACCGAGGACGACCTGCTTGCCGCGGTCCAGGCCGCAGCGGAGGTCCGGCAGGCAGCGCTGATCCTCGCACTCGATGGAGTGCAGGACCCCCACAATCTCGGCGCGTGCCTGCGAACGGCCGACGCTTGCGGAGCGCTGGCCGTCATCGTCCCTCGCGACCGAGCGGCGCGGGTCACACCGGTGGTGCGTAAAGTGGCGGTCGGTGCCGCCGAGTCCACCCCGGTCGTCGCCGTCACGAACCTTGTGCGGACCTTGAAGCTCCTCAAGGAAGCCGGGCTATGGGTCATCGGGGCGGACGCCGATGGCACAAAGCGCGCCGACGAGGTGGATCTGAAGGGCGGGGTGGTGCTGGTTCTAGGGGCCGAGGGGGCGGGGCTGCGCCACCTCACCCGGCAGACCTGCGATTGGATTGCGCGCCTGCCGCGGCTCGGCGCCGTGGAGAGCCTCAATGTCTCCGTGGCCGCCGGCATGCTCCTCTACGAGGCGGTGCGCCAGCGAGAGCAATGATCCAGTCGGGACCGCGGGCTGGACTCATTGCAGTCCTGCCACCGTTTCAGTATTCTTCGCGCCCCCTTTTCGAGGGGGTGTCCGCGCCTTCCGGCGGCCAGATTCTCCTTGCCGCACCCCGCAAAGCCTCGCGACGGGCGGCTTCTATCCGTGAGGAGGACTCATGAGGCATTACGAAATCGTATTCCTGGTCCATCCCGATCAGAGCGAGCAGGTGCCCGCGATGATCGAGCGCTACAAGGGCATGATCGCCGCCGGCTCCGGCCAGGTGCATCGCCTCGAGGATTGGGGGCGGCGCCAGCTGGCCTATCCCATCGCGAAGGTGCACAAGGCGCACTACGTCCTCATGAATATCGAGTGCGACCAGAAGACGCTCGGTGATCTGACGGGCGCGTTCCGCTTCAGCGACGCGGTGCTTCGCCACCTGGTGGTGAACATGGATTCCGCAGTGACCGAGCCCTCGCCCATGGCCAAGACGGCCGAGGAGGAGGGCGAGGCCGGTGGCCGCCGCCGCGAGCGTCCTCGCGACGAATCCGCTGCGCTCCCCGCCGAGGGCGATGGCGGTCTGGATAACGCGTAAACTCAACGCACGGGAATATCACTCATGAACAGCAGAGCACCCAGTTTTTCCGGTGGCGGTGGCGGTGGCGGTGGCGGTGGCAGCGGCGGTAGCAGCGGCGGCAGTGGCGGCGGCAGCCGCTTCTCGCGGCGCAAGAAGTTTTGCCGCTTCACGGCCGAAGGCGTCACGCACATCGATTACAAGGACCTCGGCACCCTGAAGGGTTACGTCTCCGAGACGGGCAAGATCGTCCCGAGCCGCATCACCGGTACCAAGTCCTTCTACCAGCGCCAGCTCGCCGTCGCGATCAAGCGCGCGCGCTTCCTGGCGCTGCTGCCTTACACCGATCAGCACTGAGGCCGGCGCGATGGAAGTCATTTTACTGCAGAAGGTCGCCAACCTCGGCAACATCGGCGATCGCGTGAAGGTGAAGTCCGGATTCGGGCGCAACTATCTGTTGCCCGAGGGCAAGGCGACGCTCGCCACGCCCGACAACATCGCCCGCTTCGAGGCCCGGCGCACGGAGCTCGAGCGCGTCGCGCGCGAGCAGCTCTCCTCGGCCGATGAGCGCGCGACGGCCATGAAGGATTTCAAGCTGGTCATCTCCGCCAAGGCCGGCACCGAGGGCAAGCTCTTCGGCTCGATCGGCACCAGCGACATCGCGGAGGCCTGCACGAAGGCGGGCTTCAAGGTGCAGCGCAGTGAGGTGCGGCTGCCCAACGGGCCGCTGCGCACGATTGGCGAGCACTCGGTGGAGCTGCATCTGCATGCCGACATCGACGTGCCGCTCGCTGTGTCGATCGTGGCGGAAGAGTAGCTGCCGCAAATAGGGAAGAGGAACATCCGTCCGGTGGCCGATCCCGCAAAAGCGCGTCGCGAGCGCGGCTCGGCCACCGCGGTGGATTCCCTCACGCCGCCTCATTCCATCGAGGCGGAGCAGGCCGTGCTCGGCGGCCTGTTGCTCGATACCAGCGCCTGGGACCAGGTTGCTGATGTGATCAACGAGCAGGATTTTTATCGGCCCGACCACCGGTTGATCTTCGATGCCGTCGGTGCCCTGGCGGGCGCGGGCAAGCCTTGTGACGTCGTCACAGTCTCCGAGCAGCTCGCGCGCACGACGAAGCTGGAAGCCGCCGGGGGACTCGCTTACGTGAGCTCCCTGGCGCGCGATACGCCGACTGCGGCGAATGTCCGCGCCTACGCCGAGATCGTCCGGGAGCGCTCGCTCCTGCGGCAGCTCATCAAGGCCGGCACGGAGATCGCTTCCGCGGTCTTCAACAACGAAGGGGAGACCGCCCGCGAGCTGGTCGACCGCGCCGAGCAGAAGGTGTTCCAGATCGCCGAGCAGGGCTTCCGCGGGCGGCAGGGTACCGTCGCGGTCAGGAGTCTGCTGCCGCAGGTCATCGACCAGATCGACGAGTGGCACACCAACCCGGATAAGCTCCGGGGTCTGCCGACTGGCTTCACGGACTTCGACAGGATCACGGGAGGCTTGCGCCCCGGAGATCTCGTGATCGTCGCCGGGCGCCCCTCGATGGGCAAGACGACGCTTGCCGTCAACATGGCCGAATACGCGGCGGTGCATCAGGGGACGAAAGCGTCGGTTGCGATCTTCAGCATGGAAATGCCCTCCGAGCAGGTGATCACGCGCATGCTCTCGTCGCTGGGCGGAGTGCCGCTCGGCAGTCTGCGCAGCGGGCGCATATCCGATGACGACTGGGTGCGCATCACGAGCGCCACCAGCCAGCTGTCGGAGGCGAAGCTCTTCATCGACGAGACTCCCGCTCTGAACCCCACGGAGTTGCGGGCTCGCGCCCGCCGGGTGAAGCGCGAGCACGGTCTCGATCTGGTGCTGGTCGATTACCTGCAGCTGATGACGGTGCCGGGGACCAAGGAGAACCGTGCGACGGAGATCGGCGAGATCTCCCGCGGCCTGAAGGTGCTTGCGAAAGAGTTGTCAGTACCCGTGATCGCGCTCTCCCAGCTCAACAGAGCGGTCGAGCAGCGCGAGAACAAGAAGCCCGTGATGTCGGATCTGCGCGAGTGCGTCACGGGCGACACTCTCGTGTGGCTCACCGATGGGCGGCAGGTCCCCATAGCGAGCCTCGTCGGCACCCAGCCCGAAGTCTGGGCGGTGGACGAGCAGCAGCGGGTCGTTGCGGCTCGAGCGGACCTGGTGTGGAAGGTCGGCAAACGCCCGGTGGCCAGCATCAAGCTCGCGAGCGGCCGCTCGTTGAGGGTGACGGCCAAGCATCGGGTGCTCACCGGCAAAGGTTGGTTGCAGGCTGGGGAGCTGAAGTTGGGCCACCGAGTGGCCCTTGCTCGCCGCGTGCCGGAGCCGTCCCGGCCCATTCGCTGGCCGGATCACTGGCTGATTCTGCTCGGCCACTTGATCGGCGATGGCAGCTATCTGACCCACCAGCCTCTGCGATACACGACCGCTTCGGAGCGCAATAGCGAGGCGGTACGTGCGGCGGCGCAAGAGCTGGGCTCGACCGTGAAGCGCTATGCCGGAAGAGGCCAATGGCATCAGCTTCTCATCAGCGGCAACGGCAATCGTTGGCACGCTGCGGGAGTCGGCAAGTGGCTGAAGGAGCTCGGAATCCACGGCCAGCGCTCCCACGAGAAGCGCTTGCCTGAGCAGGTCTTCACCCTGGCGGATGATCAGATCGCGCTTTTGCTTCGGCACCTTTGGGCGACGGATGGAAGCGTGACCGTGCCGCCCTTGGGCGGGCGCTCGGGACCTCGAGTCCATTTTTCAACCTGTAGTGCCGGGCTTGCACAGGACATCGCCTCGCTTCTTCTCAGATTGGGGATCGTTGCGCGCATTCGGACCGTGCTCGGAGCGCGTGGGACGAGGCCTCTTCATACCGTGGACGTGAGCGGATCCGATTTTCAGCGGCGCTTCGCCGAAGCGGTTGGCGGCTTCGGTCCCCGTGCGGGACCGATCAAGGTGCTATCGGACCGCCTTGCGATGACCCGGGTGAATACAAACGTCGATACCTTGCCCGTGCAAGCTTTTGATGCGGTGCTCGCGCATATGTGCGCACAAGGAATCTCGCCTAGAGATATGTCGCGATTGCGTGGCGTCGCTTACGGAGGCATCAGGCATTTTCAGTTCGCTCCCAGTCGAGCTCTGTTGGCCGAGTACGCGACTCTGCTGGCCGTCCCGGAGCTCGAGAGGATGGCGACTTCGGATCTGTTCTGGGATCGGGTAACCGGAGTGGTTCCTTTTGTCGAAGAAGAAGACGTCTATGACATAACAGTGCCTGGACCATCAAGTTGGTTGTCGGATGGAGTTGTTAGTCACAATTCCGGGGCAATCGAGCAGGATGCGGACATGATCCTGTTGATTTACCGCGAAGAGGTCTACGACAAGAACACGACCAAGAAGGGCATCGCGGAGATCGACCTCGTCAAGCACAGGAACGGGGAGATTGGCACCTTCGTCCTCACCTTCCAGGGTCAGTACACCCGCTTCGCCAACTATGCGCCAGACGCCTACGCGGAGGGCGTGCTCAGGTGAGCCGCCTCATCCGGGCGGTGATCGACGCCGGAGCGCTGCGCCACAATGTGAGGACGATCCGCGAGCGCGCCCGGGGCGCCCGGGTCATGGCGGTCGTCAAAGCCAACGCCTACGGCCACGGCCTCGTGCCGACGGCGCTGGCGCTGGCCGAGGTCGATGCGTTCGCCGTCGCGAGGCTCGAGGAGGGGCTGGCGCTGCGCGCGCAGGGCGTCAGCCAGCCGATCGTGCTCCTCGAAGGCGTGTTCGCCGCCGAGCAGCTGCTTGAGGCCGCGCGGTACGGCTTCGACCTCGTCGTGCACGATGCCCTGCAGATCGAGATCCTGGAGGAGGACCCGGGGCCGCACCGCTTCGTGCTCTGGGTCAAGATCGACACCGGCATGAACCGGCTCGGCTTCCGGCCGGGCGAGTTCCCGGTGGCGCTCGAGCGGCTGCGCAAGCTCGAGCCCGCGCCCCTCGAGATCCGCCTGCTGACCCATCTGGCGCGCGCGGACGAGCCCGGGAACCCCATGACCGCGGAGCAGGTCGCGCTCTTCAAGGACGCGACCCGCGGACTCGACTGTGCCATCAGCATCGCCAATTCCGCCGGCGTGTTCAGCGAGCTGCATTTGGGATGCGACTGGGTCAGGCCCGGCCTCGCGCTCTACGGTGCCTCACCGTTCGCGGACCGGACCGGGACGGACCTCGGTCTGCACCCGGTGATGAGCCTGGAGACCTCCGTGATCGCCGTGAGGCACGTGCCCCGCGGTGAGACGGTGGGCTATGGCGGTACCTGGCAGGCGCGCCGCGACTCGAGAGTGGCCATCATCGCGGCCGGCTACGGTGATGGGCTCGCTCGCGCACTGCCCAATGGCACGCCCGTGCTCATCGAGGGTCGGCGTGCGCCGCTCTGCGGCCGGGTATCGATGGACATGATCGCCGTCGACGTCACGGATCTGCCCGGCGTGCAGGTCGGCGCGCCGGTCGTGCTTTGGGGAAGGGGGCTGCCCGTAGAGGAAGTCGCCCGCCACGCCGGGACGATCCCCTACGAGCTTCTCTGCGGCGTCAGCCAGCGTGTCCCTCTCGAGCTGCGCTGAGTCCTAGCTGACGAAAAATCCCATCTTGACGCCCGCGAGCTGGATGACGTCGTTGTCGCTCAGCTTGGTCGCCTGCGCCCCGATGGCCGTGCCGTTCAGGAGCGGGAAGTCATCGGACTTGCCGCTCTCGACGTGCACGATGTAGTAACCCTCGCCCCGGCGCGTGATGGCCGCGACCTGTACGCCGGGCCGGCCGAGCGTGGTGAGGGCCTTCGTGATCTCCAGCTCCCGTCCGGCGAAGGCGCCGGAGAGGACCTGCAGCTTCGCCTTCTTGAGGGCCGCGCCGTCGGGCATCGCGCGGCTCTTGCCGGTCTGGGAGGCGCTCGTGGCGGCAGCCGCCGCCGGGGCGGCAGCCCGCTCCGGCTCCCCGTCGAACTGCGACTGTCCGACGGCCGTACGCAGCTTCTCGAGCGGCCGGGCCGAGGGCTGGATGACCATCGTCTTCTCGAACTCGTCCTGCTGCTCGTCGTCCTCGACGAAGCGCAGCTGATGGTGCCCGACGGTGATGACGTCGCCGTGCTGCAGGGCGTGCTTCTTGATCAGCTTGCCGTTGACGTAGGTGCCATTGGTGCTGTTCAAGTCCTCGAGGAACGAGTCGTTGAGGATGTTGATGATGAGCGAGTGGTGCCCGCTCACCGCCGCATTGTCGATGCGGATGTCGTTGTCCGGCAGCCGGCCGATGGTGTAACGCTCCTTGTTCATGTTGTATTCCGCCATCACCTGGCTGTCCAGGCTCAAGACCAACCTTGCCATGTCATTCGCCTCGCCGTGTCAGCCGAACCAACCCAGGATCCTGTCGAATATGCGCGTGCGAGCCGGAAACGGGTCGAGCACGTGCGCCATCAGCACCGAGATGTTGTCGCGGCCCCCGTTGTCGTTCGCCAGTTGAATCAGTTGCTTCGCAACGTTGTCAAGATTAGCACCAAACGTGCTTATCGTTAAATGGATATCTTCGTCCTCGACCATGTCCGAGAGGCCGTCCGAGCAGAGCATGTACACCTCGCCCTTCTGGACCGGAACCTCCTGGATCTCGACGTCGACGGTCGGCTCCACGCCGAGCGCCCGGGTGACATAGTTCTTGTTCGCCGCCCGCTGGGCTTCCTCGGCGGAGTAGAACCCGCGGTCGACCAGCTCCTGCAGGAGCGAGTGGTCCATGGTGACCTGCTCGAATTTGTCGTTGCGCTGGCGGTACATGCGCGAGTCGCCCACGTGCGCGATGGTCACCCTGTTGTCGAAAAACAGCGCCGCCACGACCGTCGTGCCCATGCCCTCGCACTGGGGCTGGCTGCGGGCGGTCTGGTAGATGATCTTGTTGGCCCGTTGAATGGCATCGCGCAGGATGATGCTCGCGCGGGAGAGGTTCGCGCCGCGATCGTGCACGGTCAGGTCCTCCCGCTCCACCTGCTCGCGCACCAGGCTGACGATCGTCTTCACGGCGATGCCGCTCGCCACTTCGCCCGCGTTGTAGCCGCCCATGCCGTCGGCGAGCACCAGCAGGCCGATGTCCGGGTCCATGGCGATGGTGTCCTCGTTGTGCTCGCGAACCTTGCCGGTATCGGTCTGCCCGACGATGCGCAGCTTGCTCTTTAAGCTCATGCCGCCGTTTTCGGCCCTTTAATATCGTTGATACGGCAAGTCGCCTGCGGCGCCTGCTGGTCGCAGTCCAAAAGACGGCTTTGGGCCCGCTCTTTCGTGATGCGCCTCACCATCCCGCCCCGACTGGAGCGGACTAAGCTAGCATTGCCTGCGGTTGAGTCCGAGCGCTTGGTCACAAACCGGCCATCCGGTCCTCCCCCAGGCGCGCATCCTATCTCAACCGAGCCCCACTGGTTCGTGAAGCGCATCCATGCCTCGTCCGATCACCGCCTTT
>JABBNZ010000097.1:10160-12945 GCA_019352035.1 Pseudomonadota bacterium
GTGAGACCCCGGAGTGGCAGGGGCAATGCCCGGCCTGCGGGGAGTGGAATTCACTCGAGCAGCGGGCGGCGCGCCGCCCGGCCTCGCCGGGGAGCGGCTCGCGCCGCGGCTCCCCGGGCGCCGCCCCGACGGGCGGGGCGCCGGTGCCCCTCGCCAGCGGCGAAGAGCTCGACCTCGCGCGCCTGCCGAGCGGGCAGGGCGAGCTCGATCGGGTGCTCGGAGGCGGGATCGTGCCGGGGTCGGTGACGCTTCTCGGGGGCGATCCCGGCATCGGTAAGTCGACCCTGCTGCTGCAGGTGGCCGCGCACGTGGCAGGGGGGCGCGGGGTGGTCTACGCGAGCGGCGAGGAGTCGGTCGCTCAGGTGGCGCTGCGCGCCCGGCGGCTCGGCATTGCCGCGGCGGCCCTGGAGGTGCTCGCCGAGACGGACCTGCAGTCGATCCTCGAGCACACCGCACAACGGCAGGCGGCGCTGCTCGTCGTAGACTCGATCCAGACAGTACAGTCCTCCGCGGTAGGCGCGAGCGCCGGCGCGGTCTCGCAGCTGCGGGAATGCACGGCGGAGCTCGTCCGCTTCGCCAAGGCCACCGCAAGGGCCGTCATCCTCATCGGTCACGTCACCAAGGAGGGCGCCATCGCGGGGCCGCGGGTCCTCGAGCACCTGGTCGATACCGTCCTGTATTTCGAAAGCGAGGCCGGCAGCCGCTTTCGTATCGTGCGCGCGACCAAGAACCGCTTCGGCGCGGTGAACGAGCTCGGCTTCTTCGCCATGACCGAGGCGGGACTCAAGGAAGTACGCAATCCCTCGGCAATCTTCCTCGCGCGCGCGCCGGAGCCCGCAGCGGGGAGCATCGTCACCGTGATGCGCGACGGCGGCCGGCCGCTGCTCATCGAGCTGCAGGCCCTGGTCGATCGGATGCGCTTCGGAGCGCCGCGGCGCATCGCGCAGGGACTCGATGCCAATCGCCTGGCGATGCTGCTCGCGGTGTTGAGTCGCCATGCGGCGCTGTCGCTGCAGGAGCATGACGTCTTCGTCAACGCAGTGGGCGGTGTGCAGATCGATGAGACCGCCTGGGATCTGCCCGTGGTGATCGCGCTCGCCTCCAGTCTCGCCGATCGGCCGGTCCCGGGCGCGCTCGTCTCCTTCGGGGAGATCGGCCTCACCGGCGAGGTGCGTCCGGTCGCCTACGGCGAGGAGCGGCTGCGGGAGGCGCAAAAGCAAGGGTTTCGCGTGGCGGTCGTGCCGCGCGAGAATGCCCCGCGCACGTCCCGGGTCCGACCGGGCCCGCCCCTGGAGGGCATCGAGGTGATCCCCGTCGCCCGGGTCAGCGAGGCGCTCGAGGCCGCGCTCAGCGGCTCGCGAGAGCCGAAGCGGGGTCCTCGGCCGGCGCCCGCGCGCGCACCGTCCTGATCGCGTTGTCGGCGATCTGCAGGACCTCGAACTGATAGGGCCCCACGTTCACCGCCGTCCCGGGCGAGGGGATCGTCTCCAGCTGCTCCAGCAGCAGCCCGTTCAGCGTCTTCGGCCCATCCGTCGGCAGCTGCCACTGCAGCGCCCGATTCAACGCGCGCAGCGTCGCGCTCGCATTGATGATGAAGACACCCGGCCCCTGCGGATGAATGTCTTTGTGCGTCACCGTCGCCGGATCGGTGGTGAACTCGCCGACGATCTCCTCGAGGATGTCCTCGAGCGTCACCAGCCCCTCGATGTCCCCGTACTCATTGACCACGAATGCGAGCCGCCGCTTGTTGCGCTGGAAGTAGGCGAGTTGCATGTTGAGGGCGGTGTTCTCCGGCACGAAGTAGGGCTCGCGACCGCCGGCGATCTCGATGAGCCGCTCGCGGGTCAGCGTCCCGCGGGCGAGCTCGTGCGCGACTCGCTTCATGTGCAGGATGCCGACGAGATTGTCGAGGGCGCCGCGGTAGACGGGCAGGCGCGTGTGCGGCGTCTGACGCAGCTGCTCGAGGATATCGTCCCAGGGCTCCTCGACGTCGATGCCGGCGATCTCCTGCCGCGGGATCATGATGTCGTTCACGGTGACCAGGCCCAGATCGAGGATGGACAGGAGCATCTGGCGGTGCCGGGCCGGGATCATGGGACCTGCCTCTGCGACCACCGTGCGCAACTCTTCGGTGCTCAGCGTTTGGCTCGCGCGCTCGGCCCTGACGACTCCGACCAAGCGCAACAGTCCGTAGGCCATCCTGTTGGTCACCCAGAGGAACGGGCGGGCGAGGAGCACCAGCGCGCGATAGATGCGCGCCGTGTTGAGAGCGACCGATTCCGGGTAGGTGGCCGCGAAGATCTTCGGCGCCAGCTCACAGAAGACGATGACCGCCACCGTGAGCAGGAACCCGGTGATCGGCACCGCGTGGCGGTAGCCGGTGCGCTGAGCGAGCAGAGTGGCGGTCGCCGAGGCGAACACGCTCGCGGCGGCCAGGATGACGAGGTTGGCGCCGAGCCAGTCCTCGGGCTTCTGCAGCAGCCGCTCGAGGAGGCGCGCGGTGCTCTGGCCTGCCTTGGCGCGGTGGCGGATGCGGTAGCGGTTGACCGAGAGCATCGCGACCTCGGTGCCGGAGGAGAAGGCGATGATCGCGAGCAGCGCGAGCAGGACGATCAGGAGCACGGGAGAGGAGGGTGAGTCGCTCAATTCTGGGTTCCTCTTGTTTAATGCGCTGGATCCGGGCTCCTGCCCGGCCCAGCGCCGTTGAGCCAAAAAGCGTGGTTTTTGGCTCAACGTCCGCCACCTGCGGCGGCGGGGCACCTCCGTGTGCCTGCCACGCGTTCGC
>JABBNZ010000098.1 GCA_019352035.1 Pseudomonadota bacterium
CGCCGCAGAGCAGCAGCAGAGCGCAGAATCTCGCCAGCCAGGCCGGCTGGACCAGTCTCGAAAAGCACCAGGATCTCACGGCGATTCTCCCTCGATACGGGTCGAAGTGTTGTTGCTGAGTATTTGTACGGCAGCGATGCTCACGTGGGATCAGGCGAGGCGCCATCCGTAGCTACACCTATACGGCTGCAATCCGATACGTACGTCACACCCGCGGGGACCGGCTACGGGAGCGGCGTACGCTCACGACGCGCCTGTGTGCCGATCAGCGTCGCGAGCTCGCCGAGCTCCCGCGCCACGGCCGGCAGCAGATCATCCAGTGTGACCATGCCGAGGAGATTGCCGGCGACGTCGACCACCGGTGCGCGGCGCACTCCCCGCGCATGCATGGCCTCGATCGTTTCCGTAACGCCTGCGCCGACGGCGATCGTCAGCGGGTCGCGGGTCATGACCTCTCCCACCGTGAGGCAGAAGAGGTCGGCGCCGAGCCGCAGCTGTCCGCACACGATATCGCGATCGGTCAGAATGCCGACCGGCCTGCGATTCCCGCCTTCCCCGTCCACGGCCACGATCGAGCCGACATGGCTGGCGAGCATCGTGCGCGCGGCCTCGGCGAGGGGCTGATCCGCGCGCGCGACCTGCGCGCCCGGACTATAGAGGTCTTGAACTCGCATGAGGGTCTTCTCCTTCGGATGCGCAACGTAGGCTGGCCGTCGAAGGGGACGCATCCGTATTGATACGGATGCCCGGATCAGCACAGGTACGTATGGCCGCTGCCGGAACTCTGTGGCGTGATCCCGCGCACATCATCCGGCAAGGGGATATCACATGGTGGTCGGAAGTCTCTGCAGCCGCCCGGCGGTCAGCGTTCCGACGGGCGCGCCGATTGCCGATGTCGCGCGGCTGATGCGGGATCGGCACGTGGGTGCGGTGGTGGTGACGGACGGCCGGGGGGATCGCCTGCGGACCGCGGGCATCATCACCGACCGGGATATCGTCAGCGCCCAGCTCGCGCGCACCGCCGATCTGTCACGCCTTGCTGCCGCAGATATCATGACCCGCAATCCGCTCGTGATCGATGAGGAGGAGCCGGTCGACGGCGCGATCGCGCATCTGCGCGCCCGCGGAGTCCGCCGTGCGCCCGTCGTTTCGCGTGACGGTACGCTCATCGGCCTGGTCTCGGCGGACGATCTGTTCGCGCACGTCGCGCGCGAGCTGGTCGCAATGGGTGAGATCATCGCGCGGCAGCGGCGAGCCGAGCGCGATTGAAGGCGGCGCCGGGCGAGCGCGCGCGGATGCGCGGACACGGCGCGAACCCGGTCGCTGCAGATGCAATAGGCGGTACGAGCCGGGCGCTTCGGCGGCGCATCCGTATAACCCCCTACTCATGGCATGTTGCCCCGCCGGTAACATCGGCGGTATTCGAATGACCCGTGGGGAGCAGGTGGCATGATCAACGGGACCGTTGTCGATCTCTCCCGCATACAGTTCGCGGCCACCGCGCTGTATCACTTCCTGTTCGTGCCGCTGACGCTCGGGCTCAGCTTCCTGCTCGCCGCCATGGAGACCGTCTACGTCACCACCGGCAGGTCGATCTACAAGGACATGGCGCAGTTCTGGGGCAAGCTGCTCATGATCAACTTCGCGCTGGGCGTCGCCACCGGCCTGACCATGGAATTCCAGTTCGGCACCAACTGGTCGTTCTATTCCAGCTTCGTCGGGGACATCTTCGGGGCGCCGCTCGCCATCGAAGGCTTGATGGCCTTCTTCATGGAATCGACCTTCATCGGACTGATGGTGTTCGGCTGGGAGCGGCTCTCCAAGGGCCAGCACCTGGCGGTCACCTGGCTGGTGGCTCTGGGCTCGAACCTCTCGGCGCTCTGGATACTGGTCGCCAACGGCTTCATGCAGGACCCCGTGGGCGCGGCGTTCGACCCGGTCACCATGCGGATGCAGCTCACGAGCTTTCCCAAGCTGATCTTCAGCCCGGACGTGCAGTCGAAATTCGTCCATACCAGCATCGCCGGCTACGTCACCGCGGCGATCTTCGTAACCGGTGTGAGCGCTTTCTACATGCTGCGCCGGCGCCACATGGCCCTGGCGAAGCGCTCGTTCCGCATGGCGGCGCTCTTCGGCGTGCTGGCGACCATGGGCGTGATCACGCTGGGGGATGCGCTGGGATTCGTCGCGGCGAGCGTGCAGCCCACCAAGCTCGCGGCCATGGAAGGGCTGTGGAAAGCGGAGGCGGCGCCCATGCCGTTCAACCTCATCGCCTTCCCCGATCAGGCGAAGCACGAGAACAGGTTCGAAGTGCAGCTCCCGGACCTGCTGTCGCTGCTGGTGACACACTCGCTCACGGGCAGGGTGCGGGGCATCGACGCGCTCGAGGGGCAGGCGGAGCGAAAGATAGAGAATGGTATCCCGGCGGTGCAGGCTCTGGAGGCGCTCTCGAGGGACCCGAAGGATGCCGCGGCGCTCGCGCAATTCGACGCTCACCGGAGCGACCTCGGCTACGGATTCCTCGTCCAGCGCTACGCGCCCGATCTGAGCAAGGTGACGCCGGCGCAGGTGAGCGAGGCCGCGCGCGATTCCATTCCGCCCGTGGCGGCGGTGTTCTGGTCCTTCCGCCTGATGGTGGCCTTCGGCCTGCTGATGCTGGCGTTCTTCGGGCTCGCGGCGCTCTACACACTGCGCAACAGTGTGCAGGAGCAGACCTGGCTCCTGAAAGCGGCGCTGTGGATGATTCCGGTGCCCTTCCTCGCCGATGAGGCCGGCTGGCTGGTCGCCGAGCTCGGCCGCCAGCCGTGGACGGTGTTCGGCGTCCTGCCGACCTGGATGAGCGCCTCGACGCACAGCGTGACCTACATGGCGTTCTCCCTGATCGGGTTCATCGCGCTGTACTCGATCTTCATCGTCATCGAGATGTACCTGATGGTGCGCGCCATCAGGGTGGGTCCATCCGAGCATGGCGACCCGGGCGTGCACCCAGCGCAGCCGCGCCCGGTGCTCGTCGGGCGCCCGGTTCCGGCCGCCGCGCACGGCACACGACTGGAGGATTGAGTCATGGACCTCTATGCGGTCGCGCAGGTGATCTGGTGGCTCCTGCTGGGGGTGCTGCTCATGGGCCTGGCGGTGATGGTCGGCATGGACATGGGCGTCGGCGCGATCCTGCGCTACGTGGCTCGGTCCGATCTCGAGCGGCGGGTCGCGCTCAACATCATCGGGCCGCATTGGGACGGCAATCAGGTGTGGTTCATTCTGGGCGGCGGCGCCATATTCGCGGCGTTTCCGTTGATCTACGCCACCGCCTTCTCGGGCTTTTACGTGGTGATGCTGTTGCTGCTCTGGACGATGATCATGCGCCCGCTCGGCTTCGAATATCGTAGCCAGATCGCGCAGCCCGCCTGGCGGGAGGCGTGGGACTGGGTCCTGCTCGTCAGCGGCGCGGTGCCGATGATCGTCTTCGGCGCGGCATTCGGGAATCTCTTTCGCGGCGTACCGTTCCATTTCGCGTGGAACCTGACCTCCTTCTACACCGGCAGCTTCCTCGGCCTCCTCAATCCGTTCGCCATCGTGACCGGCGTGCTGTCGCTGTCGCTGGCGGTGATGATGGGGGCGTTGACGGTGATGAATGGCGCCGAGGGGGCGATGTTCCAGCGTGCCCGCGGCCTGGCGCAGGCGGCTGCCGGCACAGGCCTGGCGCTGTTCGCGATCGGCGGCTTCTGGGTGCATGCGATGCCCGGCTACCGGCTGACCGGCGGTCCGGGCGAAGGCGTGCCGCAGACGCCCCTGCAGCAGGCCGTGACGACGGCGCCCGGGGCCTGGCTGGCCAACTTCGGCGCGCATCCGATCCTGTGGCTCGTCCCGTTGGCGGGATTCGCGGGCATGATCGGGGCGTGGCTCGCGGCGCGGGCCGGGCGCTCGCACCTCGGCTGGTGGCTGGGCGCCCTCGCCTGGATCGGCGTGATCGGCACCGCCGGCGCCGCACTGTTCCCGTTCATGCTGCCTTCGAGCACCGACCCGTCGATGAGCCTGACGGTGTGGAATTCCAGCTCCAGCGAGACGACGCTGCTGTGGATGGCGGGGTTCGCGGCGGTGTTCATGCCGCTCATCCTGTGGTACACCGGCTGGGCCTTCTGGGTGATGCGCGGGAAGGTCAGCGCCGAGAAGATCGCACGCGGCGACGAGCACGCATATTGAGGGTACGGGCATGCGGACCTTTCTCCACTTTATCCTCTTCATGGTCGTCGCCGCCGTGGTGATCGTCCTGGCCGCGATCCTGGGCAACGTCGGCGCCTGGTATTTCGCCTGGCTGGTCGGCACCACCATGATTGTGCTGATCAGCGCCGCGAGTGCGGCGCTGCTCGATGCCCAGGAGGAGCAAGCCTTGGGCGGATCGGGCGTTTTCGACAGCCACGGGCAGACCTGACGGGCCGACGGCAGGTGCGGTCCACGGGGTCCGATGCGACCCCCGAGCAGTTGCGCGCCGGCACGTCCGCAGCGGACGCTGCGGCTTGGCTGCGCGGAGAGATCCGCCGGGTCCGCGAGCCGCTGCTGCGTGCGACGCTGTTGAGCGGGCTGCTCGCGCTCGCACTGGTCGCGCAGGCCTGGCTGCTGTCCGGCATACTCGCTGCGGCGCTGTTCGCGCACGAGCCGCCCGCGCGCCTCTGGCCGCAGTGGCTGGGATTGCTGCTGCTTGCGGTGCTGCGCTTCGGGTTGAATGTCGCTGCCCGGCACACGGCGTTTGGCGCGGCGCAGCGTCTCACCGGAAGCCTGCGCGCGCGCTTGCTGCGCGGCGCGCAAGGCCTCGGGCCCTATGGACTGCGCGCGCAGGCGAGCGGCGATCTCATCACCCGGCTGGTCGATGGGATGGACGCCGTCCTCGCCTACCTTGCGCGCTATCTGCCGCAGCTGGGCAACGCAGTCCTGGTGCCGCTGCTGCTGGCGATCTTCGTGTTTCCGGCGGACTGGGTCTCGGGGCTGATCCTGCTGGCGACCGCGCCGCTGATTCCGCTCTTCATGGTGTTGGTGGGCAGGGCCGCGGGAGGCGCCAGCGAACGCCGCTACGCGCAGCTGACGCGGCTCGGCGCGGTTTTCATCGAAGCGCTCGGCGGTCTCGTCACGTTGCGCCAGCTGGGGGCCGCGGAGCGCTTCGCCCGCCGCCTGGACGGGGAAAGCGAGCAGTATCGCGCGCTCACCATGCAGGTGCTGCGCGTGGCCTTCCTCTCCGCGCTGGTCCTCGAGTTTTTCGCCACGGTCAGCATCGCCCTCGTGGCGGTGCTGATCGGCTTTCGCCTCCTGTGGGGCGACATGCACTTTCGCGCCGGCCTGTTCGTGCTGCTGCTCGCGCCCGAGTTCTATCTGCCGTTGCGCGCCCTGGGCGGCTTGCGCCACACACGCATGGATGCTGTGGCCGCCGCGCAGCATCTCTCGGCACTCGATGCCGCTCCGTCCGCAGACCGCCGCTCGCTTGCGAGCCTCGTGCCGCCGCCGGCGCCGCGCGAGGTTCCCCCCGAGATTCGTCTCGAGCACGTGGGATATGCGCACGCCGGACGCGGGGCAGGGCTGCGTGACTGCAGCCTCGTGCTCCATGCGCGCCGGGTGACCGCGTTGGTCGGCGCCACGGGCGCGGGAAAGAGCACGCTGCTCAACCTCCTGCTGGGCTTCGCCGCACCTGACAGCGGCCGCATATGCGTTGATGGCCGCGACCTGGCTGCGCTCGATCCGGCGCAGTGGCGCGCAGGTGTGGCCTGGGTACCGCAGCAGGCGCACGTGTTCGAGGGCACGGTGCGGGACAATCTGCTGCTCGCTGCTCCGCATGCCGACGCCGCTGCGCTGCGGCGCGCTGCCGACGCCAGCGGTCTCACCGCGGTTCTGGCGCGCCACGCAAGGGGCTGGGAAACCCCGCTCGGCGAGCGCGGGTCGGGTCTTTCCGGCGGGGAGCTGCAGCGCCTGACGCTGGCCCGCGCGCTGCTGCGCGAGGAGGCACGGGTGTGGCTGCTCGATGAGCCGACCGCGCACCTGGATGCCGCCAGCGCACGCACCGTGGAGACGGTCATCCGCGCTGCCGCCGCTACCCGCACCGTCGTATTGGTCGCGCACCGGCTGAGCGCCGTGCGGTCGGCGGACTGGGTGGCTGTGCTCCACCACGGGCGCCTGATCGAGCAGGGTACGCCCCTCGAACTGGCAGAGGCAGGTGGCGCGTACGCAGCTCTGCTGGAGGCGGAGCAGTCATGAATCTGCCGTTGCCGCCCGCACTGCGACGCCTGATGGCCGTGCTGTACCCGAATCGGCTCTGGCTGGCCGCGGGCGCTGCGCTGGCGCTGCTCGCGGCGCTCGCGGCGATCGGCCTGATGGCGGTCTCGGGGTGGTTCATCTCGGCAATGGCGCTGGCCGGCGCCAGCGGCGCGGCAATCAACTACTACACTCCCGCCGCGGCGATCCGCGCGTTCGCGATCCTGCGCAGCGGCGGTCGCTACGGTGAGCGTGTGGTCACGCACGATGCGACGCTGCGCGGCCTCGCGGGTTTGCGCTCATGGCTGTTTAGACGCTTGATTCCATTGGCGCCGGTGCGGCTCTCGGCGCTGCGCAGCGCCGATCTGTTCGCACGCCTGCGCGCGGACATCGATGCCTTGGAGCATTTCTATCTGGCCGTGCTGGTGCCGGCGGCGGTGGCGCTGGTGAGCGTGGCCGCCGGCCTGCTGCTGTGCCTCATCGTGCTGCCCGCGGCGGCGCCGGCGTTGCTGCTTGGCGCGCTCTCAGCGGGTGTGCTGCTTCCGGCCTGGATGCAGCGCCGCGCCGCCGCGGATGCCGGGCAAGCGGTACTCGAGGCCGCGGAGCTGCGTGGCATGCTGCTGGATGCCATCCGCGGACACGCGGAGCTCCTCGCCTGGGGTGGCGTCGCCGCGCATTCGGCGCATGTCGATGCGCTGGCCGCGAGGTTGGACGCACGGCGGACGCGCGTCGACCTGCTGCAGGGGGTGACCGGTGGACTGGTGGGTCTGCTGGCGCAGCTCACGCTGCTGGGCGTGCTGGCGCTCGGACTGACGGCGGTGCATGGCGGCTCATTGGCGCCGCCGCTGCTGGTGATGTTGTCGCTGTTGACGCTGGCCTCGTTCGAGGTGATTGCGCCGCTCTCGGAGGCACTGGCACAGTGGCGGGGGACGCTCGCCTCCGCAAGGCGCGTGTTCGAGCTTGCGGACGCGTCGCCGGCCTTCGTCGAGCCCGACATGTCGCCAGCACTGCCGCCGGCTCCCGCCGTCGTATTCGAGAACGCCCGTCTGCGTTATACCGAGGATGTCCCGTGGGCGCTGGATGGCGTCGATCTTTCGCTGGCCCCGGGCGCGCGCGTGGCAGTGGTAGGCCCTTCGGGCGCCGGCAAGAGCTCGCTGCTGGCGGCACTGTTGAAGTTCTATCCCCTGCAGAGCGGACGGGTATGGTTTGGAGGCCGCCCCGTGGAAGCGTTGCAGGGGGACGCGTTGCGCCGTCACGTCGCGGTGATAGCGCAGGAGACCGTCCTCTTCAACCTGTCGTTGCTCGACAATCTGCTGTTGGCCGCCCCGGAGGCCGACGCCGGACGGATCGAGCGCGCCGTGCGGCTGGCTCAGCTGGAACCCTTCGTGGCGTCCCTGCCGGAGGGTTATGACACGGTGCTGGGCGAGGCCGGCGCACGGGTCTCGGGCGGCGAAGCCAGGCGCATTGCCATTGCGCGCGCGCTGCTGCAGGACGCACCGGTGCTGGTGCTCGACGAGCCGACGGAGGGCCTGGACACGCGCACTGCGCGCGATCTCTATGCCGCATTGGACGCGGCAGCGCGCAACAGAACGCTGTTGCTCATTACGCACCGGCTGAGCGGCCTGGCGCAACTCGTGGACGAGGTGGTGGTGATGGACGCCGGGCGCGTCGTCGAGCGCCTGCCGGTGAAGGACTATCTCGCATACGAGCGTATCGCCTGAGCGCGCGCGCGGCCGCGCGATGCCTGATTTCGTGTCAGGACTTCTACGTATGGCGGACCGGCCGCGACTCGCCGCGCGGCGACAAACCATTCTGGAACAGAAGCTTAGGCGAGGAAAGGAGCGGAGGCCGCGGCCGCAGGGCCCCACTGAGATTGCGACTGCGTTCACGACGGCAACCGTGCCGGTCGTTAGCATGGCGGCGAGGAAATTCGCTCATGCACGCAGCCGGGCGCTCACCGCCGAGCAGCTGCCGGCCAGCCTGTTGGAGCTCGAGCTGACGGAAAGCGCGGTGATGAGCGACGCGGAGAGCTCCGTCGTCATCCTCGAGCAGTTGAGCCGGATGGGAGTCGTCGTGGCGGTGGACGACTTCGGCACCGGCTATTCGAACCGCTACCTGCTACGCCAGGCTCGCTCACCCGCTATGGGGCGGCCGGCTCGCCGGGAGTCTGCAAAGCGCCTCGTGAGTCAGGGAGGCCGCGCGCCGCCCTGCGCGCTGCAGTACTCGTCGTGCAGCACACCCAGCAGCTTCGTGACCGGCCCCGGGGGCAGCGAATAACGCACGCTCTGCGCCTGGCGCTCCGTCTGCACGATCCCGGACTCGCGCAGCACCGCCAGATGCTGCGACAGGGCCGACTGGCTCAACGGCACCCGCTCGTTGAGCTCGCTCACCGTCACCGGTCCGGACACCAGATGACAGAGGATCATCAGCCGCTGCTCGTTGGCGAGCGCCTTGAGCAGGCTCGCGGCTTCGGCCGCGTGCGGCGACAGCTCGCGGGCTGCGCGGCTGAGCCTGCCGGGGGAGGGGTGGGTTTCGGCTGCGCGAGTCATGGATAAGACTCCTCGTGGAGGCGGACCGCGGTGAGTATAATCGCCTATTGCTAATTTAGAAAGTACTAATATATTATGCCGCCCAGTGAAATGCCGGACGGTCCTGCGGCCGCCCCGGCCAGGAGTGCTGCCATGACCATCGATCGCATCGTGCTCGCCTTTGCCGGGACCGTGGTGCTGCTGGGCCTGCTGCTCGGAGTTCTGGTGAACCCGTGGTGGCTGCTGCTCTGCGGCTTCGTGGGCCTGAATCTGCTGCAGTCCGCCTTCACCGGCTTCTGTCCGCTCGCCCGGATCCTGAAGGGGCTCGGGGTCAAGCCTGGCGCGGCATTCTGCTGATAGGTAATTGTGCGGAGTCCGCTGCGTCCGCTACGAATGGGGCGGCGGCTCCGGATTTCCGAAACTGCTCGGGCCGCGGGAGAGTGTCTTGCGGGTGGGAGTGTCGATGAGAGTCGTTTCGAGGTTCGCGGCCTGCGCCGCCGTTGCGCTGCTGATCGCTGCCTGCGGCGGCAAGCCTGGCGCGCAAGCCCCGGCTGCCGCGCCCGGGCCGCCGCTCAGGGCGATGGTCGTGAAGCCGGTGCAGACGGCCGCGGAATGGCGGCTCGACGGCACCGTCGAAGCCATCGACCACGCCACAGTGGCGGCTCAGACATCGGGCCGGGTTGCAGCCATCTACTACGACGTCGGGAGTTATGTTCCCGCGGGCGCCGTCATCATCCGCCTGCGCGCGACCGAGCAGCATGCCGCGCTGCTTCAGGCGAAAGCGGCGCTGCTGGCGGCTTCGGCCCGCGCTTCGGAAGCCCAGACGCGCTACCGGCGCATTCGCGACATGTTTGACCGGCAAGTCCTGCCCAAGGCCGATCTCGACCGGGCCACCGCCGAGCGGGATGCGGCCGCCGCGCAATTGAGTGCGGCGCGCGCCGCGGTGGCCAGCGCCCAGGAAGGCGTTGCCTACACCGAGGTCCGGGCGCCCTACGCGGGGGTCGTCACTGAGCGGCTGGTCCAGGTGGGAGAGACGGTTGCGCCCGGCACTGCGCTCATGAGCGGGGTCTCGCTGCAGCATCTGCGCGTGGCGGTGAGCATTCCCCAGTCGGTCGTCGATGCGGTCCGGGGCAACATGCAGGCGGCGATCTACGCGAACGGGCAGCGGATCGAAGCGACTCACATGACGGTCTTCCCGGTGGCCTCCGCGCCGTCCAACACCTTCCGGGCGTGGCTGGATCTTCCCGAGAACATCCGGGGCGTGGATCCCGGCATGCTCGTCAGGGTGGGCCTGGTCATCGGCCGGCGCGAGCGGCTGCTCGTGCCGGCGAGCGCGATCGTGAGGCGCAGCGCGGTAACGGCCGTGTATTTGGTCGGGCAGGACGGCTGGACCTCGCTGCAGCAGGTGCGCCTCGGGGAGCCCTATGAGGACGGCTTCGAGGTCCTCTCGGGCCTGAGGTCCGGCGACCGGGTCGCACTCGACCCGCTCGCCGCGATGCGGCGCCTGGGGCCGCTCGGCCCGGGTGTGGATGCCGCGCAATGAGCAAAGAGCTCGGTGTGAGCGGGCGCCTGGCGCGCCGCTTCCTGCACAACCAGCTGACGCCGCTCCTGGCCATCGCCGCCCTCGCGCTCGGGCTCTTTGCGCTCGTGGTGACGCCTCGGGAGGAAGATCCCGACATCAACGTTACCTTCGCCAACATCTTCATCCCGTTTCCGGGCGCCTCGCCGCGCCAGGTCGAGAGCCAGGTCGCCACGCCCATGGAGCATGTGCTCGCGGAGATCTCCGGCGTCAAGCACATCTATTCGGTCTCGCGGCCCGGACTGGCGATCCTTACCGTCCAGTACGAGGTCGGCGAGCCGCGGACGCAGGCGATCGTGCGGCTCTACAACGCCATCTATTCGCATCAGGACTGGCGGCCGCCGAACTCGGGCATCCTGCCGCCGCTGATCCGGCCCATGGGCATCGACGATGTGCCGATCGTCACTCTGACGTTGTGGACGAACGATCAGACGCGCGGCTCCTATCAGCTCGGGGAAGTCGCCCGGTCCATCGAGACTCAGCTCCTGCGGGTGCCGGGGACCCGCAAGGTGCAGACGATCGGAGCACCGCAGAGCGTGGTGCGGGTCGAGCTCGACCCGCAGAAGCTCGCCGGCTACGGGTTGACCGCTTCGGGGCTGGCCCGCTCGCTCGAGGCGGCCAACCTCGTGCGTCAGGCGGGCTCGCTCATCGACCATGACCGCGACGTTCCGGTCCAGGCGGGCGAGCTTCTGGCCGGCCGCGACGATGTGGCGAGCCTGGTGGTGGGCGTCTACCAGGGGCGGCCCGTGTATCTGCGGGACGTCGCCGATGTCACGATGCGACCCGATCAGCCGGACTCCTATGTCTGGTTCGGCACGGGCCCGGCGGCGGCCGCGCGCGGCCTGCCCTCGGTTCCTTATGCGCCGGCGGTGACCATTGCCATCGCGAAGAAGCCCGGTACCAACGCCATCACGATCGCCCGGCAAGTGATCCAGCGCGTGCACGAGCTGCGCGGCACGTACATCCCTTCCGGCGTGCACGTCACGGTCACCCGTGATTACGGCGTGAGCGCGGACCAGAAGGCGAAGAAGCTCATCGAGAAGCTGATCTTCGCGACCGTGTCGGTCGTGCTGCTGGTCCTCTTGAGCATGGGGCGGCGTGAAGCCGTCGTGGTCGGCACGGCGGTCACCGTGACGCTCGCGGCCACCCTGTTCGGCTCGTGGGCGTGGGGCTTCACGATCAACCGCGTATCGCTCTTCGCGCTGATCTTCTCGATCGGCATCTTGGTGGACGATGCGATCGTGGTCGTCGAGAACATCCACCGACACATGCGCATCGGCGGCGGGACGCTCAGCGAGCTGATACCGCGCGCCGTCGACGAGGTGGGCGGTCCCACGATCCTGGCGACATTCACCGTCATCGCGGCGCTGCTGCCGATGGCGTTCGTCAGCGGCCTGATGGGCCCGTACATGAGCCCCATCCCCATCAACGCCAGCACCGGAATGCTGATCTCCCTCGGCGTGGCGCTGATGTTCACGCCCTGGCTGAGCCGCAAGCTCCTGGGTGCCAAGCACCTGCCGGCGGCCGAGCACACGCAGGCGCCGCCGCTGCTGCCCCTGTTCCAGCGGGTCGTCGGTCCATTCCTGCGCCGCGAAGGGGGCCGCAAAAGCCGGCATCGGCTGTACTGGGGCCTGGTCGCGGCGATCCTCGTCGCGGTCGGTCTGGTGGTCACCGAGAGCGTCGTGCTGAAGATGCTGCCCTTCGACAACAAGTCGGAGTTCGAGGTGATAGCCAACCTCCCGGCCGGCAGCACCGTCGAGACCACTGCACGGCTGCTCAACGCGCTTTCGCGCGTCATCGACCGGGTGCCGGAGGTGAGCGACTACCAGGTGTATGCGGGCACCGCCGCACCGACGACTTTCAACGGACTGGTCCGCCAGTACTATCTGCGCCACAGCCCCGAGCTCGGCGAGATCGAGGTGCAGCTCGTCCCCAAGGATATGCGCCATCGCCAGAGCCATGCGATCGCGCTCGCGGTGCGGCCGGCGCTCGCCGCCGTCGCACGCCGGTATCACGCAGCCCTCCAGGTGGTCGAGGTGCCGCCGGGGCCGCCGGTGCAGGCCCCCATCGTGGCGGAGATCTATGGCCCGGATTATTCCGAGCAGGTGCGCCTGGCGCAGCAGATCAGAAAGGTGTTCGACAGTACGCCGGGCATCGTCGATGTCGACGATTCCGTGGTCGCCTCCGCGGCCCGCCTGGTCGTGTCAGTCGATCGGCAGAAGGCGGCGCTCCTCGGCGTGTCCCAGGCGCAGATCACCCGCACGCTCGAGATCGGACTCTCCGGTCTCGACGCCACTTACGTGCACGTGGGCCGGGAGCACGACCCGATTCCGGTGAGACTCGAGCTGCCGGCGGCCGAGCAGGCGCGGATCCAGAGTCTGCTCGCGCTCCAGGTGCGCTCCACGAGCGGCGCGCTCGTGCCGCTCGCGAGCCTGGTGCACGTGCACCAGAGCACGCTGCAACAGCCCATCTACCAGAATGAGTCCGACCGAGTACGCGATTCCCATGTCGCGGAAGGTCTCGTAGGTG
>JABBNZ010000099.1 GCA_019352035.1 Pseudomonadota bacterium
GTAGTCCCAGCCGAGCCAGAATTTGAAGCCCGCATCGGAACCACGAGCCTCGGCTGAATCCGAATCCAGCTCGAGGGCCTTCGCGATCGCCGATCGGGCCATCTCGCGTACCTGGCCCGCCGGAACGTCGCTGGTGATCGGGAGACGCGTGAGCGCATCGGCCATGCCGAGATATGCCAGCGTGTACGCCGGATCCCGCTCGGTGGCCCGCTGGAAGTAGCCGATCGCCCTTTGCAGCTCAGGGAGAGTCACGCGTGCCATGTGAAAGAGCCCATGCAGATAGTCGTCGTAGGCGTCGACTCCGTTCGTACCGGCGCGCTGAAGCCCGCGCTGCTGCTCCGAGGTCAATCGCAGCTTTACCTGGTCCGCGATCGCTACAGCTATCTCAGCGTGAACGCCGAGGATGCTGTCGAGCTTGCTGTCAAACCGTTGGGCCCAAAGATGGGTCTGGTCCTGCACGCGGATGAGTTGCGCGATGATGCGAACCCGCTCGCTTTCGCGTCGCACGCTGCCTTCCAGCACGTATTGGACGTTGAGCTCAGCGCCGACCTGCGCCACCGTCTTACGCGTCTGCTTGTAGGCCATCGCAGAAGTCCGGGCGATGACGCCCAGGCTCTCCGGAGCCATCTGCCCGAGCCACGCGATCGTCTCCTCCGTCAACCCGTCGCTGAAATATTCCTGGCCGGGGTCTCCGCTCAGGTTCTCGAAGGGGAGTACCGCGAGCATGACGCGCGGCGGCTCGAGGTGATCCGCATGCACCGGATTCGCGGGCCCGGGTACACCGTAGCGGAAGCGGTAGCCTTTGCCGACCACCGTCTCGAGGTACTCGGGACTCTCCGCATCTTCGCCCAAAGCGCGGCGGATCTTCCGTACCGCGGTATTGATTCCATTCTCGGTGTCGATGTACGCCGCCTTTCCCCACAAGCGCTGGATGATCTCGTCCCGGGAAATAAGTTGTCCGCGAGCCTGAGCCACCAGAATCAGCAAATCCATCGGAATGGGCTCGAGGCGAACGGGCTTTCCGGCACGAGTGAGCCTGTACCGCCCGATGTCGAGCTCAAACGGCCCGAATTGAATGCGCTCGCAAGGCAACGGGAGATCCACCGAGTGCTTCTACAGACAATCTACAGACTCTCTCCATTGTCTACCGAAAGCAAGCGACGAAAGATACTCCTGCCATCCGCGCTATCGGCGGCCGACTTCGGCCCGGACGATCGAATCGGGAGACGTCATGAAAGCTCATATCCCTGCCATATTGCTGGTACTTGCTTGTTCCATTTCTGGCGCCGCGCGCGCCCAATCGGGAGACAACGACGGCTGCACGAACGCTACATTGTTCGGCGACTATGCGTTTCGAGTCGACGGGCAGCTGCTGCCCCCCGGCGCGCCGCCGATCGCGCGCCAGGGCGTGGCGATGACTCACTTCGACGGTGCGGGAGGTCTTACACAGGTCGATTTCGTGATGTCGAACGGAGCTCCCCTCGCCGGGCCGGCCGATCCGACCACAGGATTCCACATCTCTGAGCAGGGATCGTACAAGGTCAACCCCGACTGCACCGGGAGTGCCGAGATCCACTTCCCGGCACCCCCGGGAGTCGCGTCAGGTGCGGAAATCGACTTGATGTTCGTTCTGGGTGACCATGGCCGCATCATTCATACGGTCGTGTCCAGGGTGCTCCAGCCCGGATCCACGACCCCCGTGCCCGCCTCGATCCACAGTGATGGCGTGCAGATGGGATTCCCCAGGAGCTGAAGGATAAGGTTGGCGATGACACCCGGGCCCACACCGGCCGGGCCGCGCGGCCCGGCCGGTCGACCGCGTGCCAGCTACCGTCTCACGTAGACTGCAGTCGTCTTCTCGCCTGGGCGGCCGGGGTTCCAGCTGGTATCGGAGAAGGAGTGTAAATCGCCATCGCACACTGACCACCGGGCGACGTCCAAATCCGATCAGGCGATTTGAACGCAAGCGCAATTCTCGGCACAAGCCTTGGTCAGCCTGCAGCGCCGGATTGCTGCCACACCAGCTCAATCCAGGATGCCGGTTCACACCCAGTGCGATTCGGCAGGAATCTAAAGCGACCTGCCTACACGAGTCGCGAGCAATTGAATCGCCCTGCGGCTTCAATGACGCACCGAGCCCTCTCGCATCACCCGGGAGGTTGGCCCAATCGACTCATCGACCTAACGCCACCGCGGTGAGCCCCAAATCGAACGATGCTTTACCGAAAATGCGAGAAATCACCTTGACTGCGTGTCGAAAATAGGACCCGTTTCGGAGCATGGCATCGAAGCAGCGGCGAACAGGTGTGCGAACGCAGGCGTGAGTTCCTCGCGGCTCCGGGGCCCGCGACCGCCGCACCGGATTCTGTTACCCTTCATGTCACTCCTCAGGGCGGCGCCCGTCGATCACACTTAGAGATCCGGCATTCGAAATGACGCGCCTCGAGGCGGATGCAATCCTGGTAACGCCGGCCTATCCCCCGATCGAAGCCGCGCACTGTCTCAACCTCCCGTCGGGCGCCCTGCGCGCGTGAGACGGCGGTCTTCCACGAGGAATCGATCCATCCACGCGCTCTCGCCGAGGCCTCGAGAAGATGGCTGGGCACATCCGACGTCGGAGGTGCCGATGCCCCGTTCGGGACAGCGGCTTTGGAATGGCTGCATAAGGCCGGCGCACGGGCTTCGCCGTCAAGAATCTATAAATCTCCGACTCTACTAATGAACGCACGAAACTCAATCATCAAGGTTATCGCCGGGATCTGCATGATGCTTGCCGCCGGTTGCGGCGACCATTCCTATCATTCAGCGACTACCAGCCCATCGAGTGGCCAGGGGCCGGCCGCGAATCTCACCATAGGAGGATCCGCTTTCGGTCTTCTGGGCTCTTTGGTGCTGGATAACAATGGCGGCGACGCATTGACGCTCAATGCGGATGGGAAGTTCACGTTTTCCAACGCACTTCCTTCTGGGAGCTCTTACTTGGTCACGGTACAGACCCAGCCCGCCAATCAGATATGTACCGTGAGCAATGGTGGCGGCGCGCTCACCAATGCCAATGTCACGACAGTGACCGTCAACTGTTCCACCATTACGAGAACCATAGGAGGTACAGTTGTGGGGCTGGCTCCTTCCGAGACGGTGGTGCTGCAAAACAACGGTAGCGATGATCTCGTTGTCAGCGCTAACGGCGGCTTTACATTTTCCACGCCCGTGGCTCAGAGCGCTCTCTACGACGTGACGGTGCTCACCCAGCCTGCCACCCAGACCTGTACCGTGGGCAATGGCAATGGAACGGCAGGGTCGTCAGACATCAGCGATGTGCAGCTCACATGTTCGACCAATGCCCATACGGTAGGAGGGACCGTAACGGGTCTATCCGGCACGCTGGTTCTGCAAAACAACGGCGCGGATAATCTGTCCGTCAACAGCGATGGGGCGTTCGTCTTCTCTGCATCTGTGGCTCAGAGCTCTGGATTCGACGTAACAGTACTGACCCAGCCCGCCGAACAAACCTGTACCGTGACCAACGGGAGCGGCATCATGGGCGGCTCTGATATTTCCAATGTCGGCGTGAGCTGCGTCACGAATACGACGACATTGGCCGCAAGTGTCCCTGATTTGGCATTGAGTGTGACGGGGCTGATTGAATACGGCGTGCCAGGCACGCCTTCGTCTGGTCTTGCCCGTACGATTACCATTACGAATACGGGTGGTTATACGGCTTACAATGTATCAATAGCCCAGCCAACGTGGCCCGCGGGAACCTCCGGCTCCACGACCTGTGGCAGCACCATGGCTCCAGGCGGCAGCTGTACCGTTACCGTTACCCCCGGAAATACACCAACGTCCAATGGCACCAATCCCTGTTCGGGTGGCACCGCTCCCATTCCCGGCGTCATTCAGGTAACCGCCGATAACGCCGCCGCAGTATCCAGTAATGTCGTCATATTGAGTTATGGCTGCATTTACCAGGGCGGTTATGTGTACGCCTTTGATGACACAACCCCGAACACCGAAGGCGTGGGCGGAAAAGTGGCTGCCACGACGGATCAGGCGGCGCCCTATCCCAATGGCGTGATTTGGAGTTCGAATGGAAGCGGTGGGATCGATAGTGACGTTGTGTACGATCTTATCTTCGGTGTGTCAGATACGTCGACCGCATCGACTCCCGATCCCAATATCGGACAAGTGGCGGGGCAGACGGCTTGCAATGGTCCCAACGATGGCGCATGTGATGCCAATAACATCAATGTGTACTACCAAACTAGCGTAGTAAATTCTCCAATTGACCCTCTCTATTATGCTGCGGGATTGTGTGAACAGACGATTGGCGCTTATTCGGACTGGTTCCTGCCGGCGATTTGTGAGTTGGGCTATGGAGGCGGCGCTTGTGGTACTTCAAGCGCGCCGGCGCAGCAAAACATGCAATCCAATCTTGTGGAATTCAATTCTCTTAATTTGCTCGCGGGCTACTACTGGAGTTCTACCGAGTTCTCGGTCTCGCCTCAGTACAACGCGTGGGGGCAATTCTTCGCTTTCGCTGGCGGCACTCAGGTCACTATCAACAAGGACCTTCAGCTTGGAGTTCGCTGTTCCCGATCTCTGACTCCTTGACGACGATGTGAGATCGCAACCCGCGACGATTTAGTGTTGATAAGCGCCGGCATCAACCCCTCGGAGATTTGGGCGATCGGTACGCAGGCAATCAGTCTGACGCGGTGTCGTCGCGCTCGTTTCGGGCCGGGCACGGCAAGAGATCTCGCGCCAGACCGCGCGGGCATGCCGGTCCCATGCGCAAATGGCTTGCGCCTGACATCCTTGCGGCCCCCTGTTTGCGAATCCTCTTGGTTACGAGCTGTTGGACCCGCGCGAATCGCGCCCCGCCGGCCCTGCAGGCGGTGCTTGCCGGGTTTGAGCTCAAAGCGCGCCGGCATTGGTATCGCAAAGCGCTGCCTTCACGCTCGGGGCAGATCAGCGACTGGTCGATCGGCTCGCCTCGTGGTTTGATTGTGCCGACGAGCTAGCGGGAGCGGAATCGAACCCTTGAAGGCCGTCGCCGACGGGCTGCCCATAAGGCCGCCCATTTTTGCCAGAGGTCGGGATCGCAACTTGACGGCACGCTGGCTCGCTGCTGAAGCGTGATGATCGACTCGAACGGCTGGGGGTCATCGAGCAGCAGGCCGTCCTCGGTCATCTCTGCGTAGTCGGCGGCGAGAGGCTCGAGAGCCTCTACCGCTGGAGCGAGATGCAGGGCGTGGGCCGCCGCGGCTCCGTAGTCGATGATTTCCCTTTTTGCGTCGATTTCCCCAAAGAGCCAGCTCTTGTGGCTTGGCCAGCAGTCAGGGTACGGTGTCGACGTCGGATCCGGAGAAAGCGGTGGCGCTTGCCGAGAAGGTGCGGGCGGTGAGTGTCGCCGCCAAGGCGAAGCGGAGGACAACTCGCGCCGTCGGCCGGCCCGGCGAGATCAGCTGGATATGCCGGCCGGCAGGAAGCTCGGCTCCGGAATAGGGCAGATGTCGAGGCGAACTCTTCTTCAGTGCTGTCTCATCCTGCTTGGACTCTGCACCAGCGCGATTGCCTGGCCGCGCTCGCAGCCCATGCGGCTCGTGACGGCAACGGGCACGCTCCACGGTACGCTGGAGCTTCCTGCGGGGCGCGGTCCGTTCCCGGTGGCCCTGATCATTGCCGGCTCTGGCCCGACGGACCGAAACGGTAACGACAAGCCGTTGGGTCTCGATACCGATTGCTACAGGCTGCTCGCTCGATACCTGGTTCGCCGGA
Organism: Pseudomonadota bacterium; assembly: GCA_019352035.1. Taxonomy (GTDB): domain Bacteria; phylum Pseudomonadota; class Gammaproteobacteria; order Steroidobacterales; family Steroidobacteraceae; genus 13-2-20CM-66-19. The sequence continues at coordinate 5,782 of JABBNZ010000099.1, forward strand.
ACGTCGCCTCGCTTCGCTACGACAAGCGCGGGGCCGGGGACGATTTCGTCCTGGCCATCCCGGAAAGTCAGCTCCGGTTCCAGACTTATGTTTCCGATGCCATGGAGTGGGGCGAGAAGCTCCGTCACGATCCTCGGTTTACAACGCTCACGGTCATCGGCCACAGTGAGGGGTCGCTAATTGGCATACTGGCGGCACGGAAGATCCCCGCTGACGGCTTTGTCTCCATCGCCGGCGCGGGCGAGCGTGCCTCGAAGTTGCTGCTGAGTCAGCTGAAACCAAAGCTTCCCCGGAGTCTTTACCGCACCGCGCAAGCCATTGTTGCCCAGCTCACAGTTGGCAGAACGGTGGCCCATATTCCCCAGAGCCTCGACTTGCTATTCCGTCCCAGTGTGCAGCCTTATCTCATCTCCTGGTTCAGGTATGACCCAGCGCAGGAGATCGCCAGGTTGAGGATTCCAGTGCTGATTGTGCAAGGGGAACGCGATCTGCAGGTGTCCAGACGCGATGCACGGGCGCTCTACCGAGCGGACCCCGTCGCAAGGCTGATCCTCATTCCAGCCATGAACCACGTCATGAAAGACGTGGGGCCATCAAACTTGGATAATATCGATGCCTATGCGGAGCCAAACCTGCCGATAGACGCGACTTTGGAGCACTCGATCGGCAGGTTTATACTTCACCTGACCTCGGAGGGAGAGTTTCACCATGACAACTGACAGAAAAAGAACCTCAGTCGTGATCGGTCTGGCGCTTGCGGTCCTGGCCCCCTTTGCCGCAACTGCGGCGGGCGGTCAGGCGGCCAAGGGGAACCTGGTGCCGAAGGCCGTATCGTTCGTCCGAACCTTGGCCAAGGGCGATTTCAAGGCCGCGGAGGCGGACTTCACCAATCAGATGAAGCAGGCCGCGCCGCCGTCAACGCTCGGTGAGGTCTGGCAGAGGCTGATCAGCCAGGCCGGGCCGTTTCAGGACACCGGCGACAGCAAGACGGTCGTTCAGAACGGATTTACCACCGTGGTCGTCAAGACCGACTTCAAAAGCCGGGCACTCGGGATCGCGGTGTCCTTCGATTCCGCTCAGAGGATCGCCGGCATGCACTTCGTCCCTCCGCCCTGACCTGGGACCTTCGGCAGCCGCTTTTTCTCCGGCGTCCCGGTGTCCGGGACGATTTTATGCCGTTGCGGAGTGCTTCTTCGCCAGCCTCAAGAAGGAGCGCATCAGGAAGCGCATCCATAATACCCGGGCCACGGCCGCCGTCGATGTTTCCGACTACAACGAATCGATCCGCAATCCGCGGCGTCGTCACAGCCACATCGGCGGCGTCAGCCCAGATGACTTCGAAACCGCCGCCAAGCGCCGTTAAAGAGTCTCCACTAAATCCTGGGAACTCCATTCCTTGCTCCGCCGGCTGCCACCCCTCGAGCGACGGCGATGAGGCCATCTCGCTGTAGAGGAAGAATGTTCCGGCCAAGGCTCGTCGGGTCCATCCCCAACGCCGCGGCGAGGCTATTGATGGTCAACGTCCCCCGCCTTCAGCGTAGCGAGGCTTGAGAACTGCGTGAACCGCAGCCCCGAGGGCCAGCTGCCGGTCGCAGGACTGGCTCACCTGCCGTGCTGCCTGGCGATCCGCCAGTCCCGTGACGGACGTGGCGGCCAAGGGAGCTTCCGGTTCGCCGGCATGGATGAGCGTCCCCTCGTGGTTCGTCTATGGCAGCGCCGACAAGGTCATCCCGCCAGCTGCACACGCCTACATGGCGCAGCGTGCGGGTGCGAAGCAGACGATTGTCGTGAAGGACGCTTCCCACTTGGTGATGGTCTCGCATCCGTCAGTTGTAGCCAAGGTGATCGAAGGGGCTGCGACAGCGACCGAGAGGTAAAGAGACGCTACCCCGTCAGACTGACCCTGGCCGCTCCATGCGATTGGCCCGGGAGCTACGGAAAGCTGGAGTGGGAGCGGACGCCAAGATTCGATCCTACACCATCGGCAACTGCAACTTGGCCAAAGCCATGATTACGCGTGACGCCGGCGTCGGCCTGAATATCCCGGCTGGAGTCCTGATCTTTCAGATCATGGTCGGCAAGGTCGGCTTGGCATATGACTTGTCCGCATCTTTGATGAGCCGGTTCGACGACGATGACGTGTCCGCGCGGCATCGAGCTGGCGCGTCGTATTGGCAAGCACCAGTTCAAGTTCGGTTCGGCCGCTGGGTATACCGGTGGCTGAATAAGCAGTGGTATATATGCCTTGGCATGAACGCGGAGGTCCCTTGATCATGCGACTGCTCGGGCGCTGAAGCGGTGGTCCTCAATTCTTCAAAACGCACAGGAGTTATTATCATGTCATTTATCAAGACCGAAGATGGAACGGAGATCTTTTACAAGGATTGGGGTTCAGGCCAACCAATCGTCTTCCACCACGGGTGGCCACTCTCAGCGGATGATTGGGACGCTCAGATGCTGTTCTTCCTCCAGCACGGCTATCGTGTGATCGCCCACGATCGTAGAGGCCATGGCCGTTCCACTCAGACTTCCGATGGCCATGACATGGATACGTACGCCCGAGACGCCGCGGCAGTGGCGGACTTTCTGGACCTAAGCGATGCGGTTCATATTGGCCACTCTACTGGCGGCGGCGAGGTGGCGCGCTATGTGGCCCGCTACGGCAAGGGACGCGTCGCTAAAGCCGTCCTGGTGAGCGCCGTTCCGCCGCTGATGCTGAAGATCGAAGGCAATCCTGGAGGTACGCCTCTATCGGTGTTCGACGGTCTTCGGGCGCAGCTCGCCGCGAATCGGGCGCAGTTCTTTCGAGAGATGCCGATTCCCTTCTACGGCTTCAACCGTCCGGGCGCGAAGGTACTCGACGGTGTCGTCGATAACTGGTGGCGCCAGGGGATGATGGGCGCGGCGAATGCGCACTATCTGGGGATCAAGGCGTTTTCGGAGATGGATCAAACTGAAGATCTTAAAGCGATCCAAGTGCCAACTCTGTTGATGCAAGGCGATGACGATCAGATTGTGCCATACAAGAACGCCGTCCTGCTGCAGGCGAAGCTCGTCAAGAACACGTCGATGAAGGTCTATCCAGGGTATCCGCACGGCATGCTGTCGATTCACGCGGACGTCATTAACCCGGATCTGCTCGCCTTCATAAGAAGTTAGGGGAGGTGCGGTCAAAGCATGAAGTGCGTGGGTACGGAATTGCGCCGGGCTTGCCGTAGGCTCGGTGTCCTGTGCGCGCGACCGGAGGCCTCGAGATGATGGCCGAGCAGCTCGGGGGCGTTCGGGTACAGTGGAGTCTGCCGCCTGGAAGCTGAAGAGCAGGGCGACAGACTCGTTCTTCACGATGGCCTTTCGGGCTCGACGGCATTTCCGGTGGAGCGGCGGGTCGCTTAAAAAGCCGTGGGAGAGATCCTTGGCATGAACTCGGTGGTCCCTGGATTCACGGCGAACACGCCAGGATCCCATAACCTGCCAGATCCCTCAGCAGCCCGGACGAGGTCGCCGCACCATCCGGCCTTCGAGGTGCGTGGCCTCAGCCACGGTGTTGTAGATTGTCCCGTACTTCCGCACGTTGTGATGCAGCAGCTGGAGTTTGTGGTCGTCCGCGTCCGTATCGACGATGAGCTCGTACGTCACGGACGCCATCTTTGGCGGGCTATCTTGTCGCACGCCCTGGAGGCGCACCTCGACGCCCCGGACTTCGAGCTTGACCATCGGCGCGACGCGCTCGATGTTCTTGATCATGCAGGCCGCGATCGCAGCGAGGAAGAGTTCCGCCGGATTGAAGGCGTCCGGCCGCCCGTTAGGGTCGGTATCGAGAATCAGCCGCGCTTCCTTGCACGTAGCTTCGCTTCCGTGTGGATCGAGGCGGCGGGCGTTGACGTGGTACTCCAGCATCGCTCCCTCCAGTCAGGCCGCCTCCGGTACGAGAAAGAGAGGCTCTTGATCCTGCGGCATCTGCGAGAGCTCCTCCTCCGTGAGCCGGGCGTAGATTTCGATGAGATTGCCGTCCGGGTCCTCGAGCCACAGCTCATGGAGCGGGGTGCCCTTCCAAGTGGTCCTCGGGGGTTTCGCCACGGACGCGCCGAAGAGCCGCGCCCGATGGTACGCTTCGATCACCGCCGCCCTGTCTCGGACGTCGATCCCGAGGTGATAGAGCGTGTCGTGGTGCAGTGTCTTGCCATCCGAGACCAGCAGCACGAAGTTCAGATGAAGATCCTCGCGGATGAATGTGGCGTAGCGATGAGTCCATTCCGTGGGCCACGTCGCGAGCAGCCAGGCGTAGAAGCGCGTACTTCGCGCGAGATCCGCGACACGGATGCTGCTGTGGAATTCCTGCGCTTGCGGCGCTGGCGGCAGATCGAGGAGGGCTGTCAGCACTTTCATGCGGGCGTGGATCTGGTCCCGAGCGCTGCGGAACCGCTGTCGCAAGTCCTCGGGCGAGAGGGCCGGGTCCGTGGAAGCCGGATCCGATATGGACCAGTGCAGCCGGCGAGTCCTTACTGGCAGGACCGGGCATACCTCCTCCGCGCAAAGAGTGACGATGAGATCGAGTCCCGCCGCGTCGATCTCATCGACCGACTTCGACCGGTGCCCCGAAATGTCGATACCGAGCTCGGCCATCGTCTCGATGGCATACGGATTGACCTTGGACGGCTGCGATCCGGCGCTCAGTACCTCCACGCGATCTCCGAGCAGCGCACGCGCAAGGCCCTCGGCCATCTGGCTGCGGGCGGAGTTCGCCACGCAGAGAAAAAGGACTCGGCGGATCATGCGCGTCCCCGCCCGTGTCCCTCGAGGTGCGAGCCGGGCTGGCTCTCCGTGGTGCAGGGCAGCGTACCGGCCCGCTCGTACCATCCTTTGGTGCGATTGACGATCCTCACGACCGAGAGCATCACCGGCACCTCGACCAGCACGCCGACGACCGTGGCGAGCGCAGCCCCGGAGCGGATGCCGAAGACACCGATCGCGGTGGCGACCGCGAGCTCGAAGAAGTTGCTCGCGCCGATGAGCGCCGAAGGCGCCGCGACGCAGTGTGCCTCACCGACCCCGCGATTGAGGAGATAGGCAAGCCCGGCATTGAAGTAGACCTGGATGAGAATCGGCACGGCCAGCAGGAGGATCACCAGCGGCTGCGCCACGATCTGCCTTCCCTGGAATGCGAAGAGCACCACCAGCGTCGTAAGCAGTGCCACGAGCGTCACCGGCTGCAGGAGCGTCAGCAGGCGGCGCAGGGCCGGCTCGCCCCCGTGAGCGAGGAGAATGCGCCGGATGGTTTGCGCAATCAGCACCGGGATCACGATGTAGAGCGCCACCGAGAGGAGCAGCGTCTGCCACGGCACTGTGATGGAGGCGAGGCCAAGGAGGAGTCCGACGATCGGGGCGAACGCAAAGATCATCAGCACGTCATTCAGCGCGACCTGCGAGAGGGTGAAATGCGGTTCGCCGCTCGAGAGCTGACTCCAGACGAACACCATCGCAGTGCAGGGCGCAGCCGCGAGGATGACGAGCCCCGCGATATACGAGTCGATCTCACCCGCCGGCAGAATCGGGCGGAAGAGATGGCCGATGAAGATCCACCCCAGAAGCGCCATCGAGAAGGGCTTCACCGCCCAGTTCACGAACAGCGTGACGCCGATCCCGCGCCAGTGCTCCTTGACCCGATGCAGCTCGCCGAAATCAATCTTGACCAGCATCGGCACGATCATCAGCCAGATCAGCACCGCCACCGGCAGGTTGACCTGGGCGACCTCGGCGGAGGCGATCACGTGAAAGAGGCCCGGCATCAGCTTGCCGAGGATGATCCCGGCGGCGATGCAAAGGGTGACCCACAGCGTCAGATAGCGTTCGAACCGAGACACCTGACGCTCCTACCGGTCGCCATCGCTCTGCCGGGTTTCGCCGACACCCGCCGGGCCCTTGGCCGGGGCGCAGCACGCGGACTTGGCCGCCGTCGCCTGTCTGACCAGATCCCGACCGTACACTGTGCTCCCTGCGCTCGTCAGGAATGTCTCCCACAGGACGCCCTGCGGATCGGAGATCCAGCTCTTCTCGCTTTGGGCATAGCAGCAGGTGGTGTTGCCTTCCTCGAGCACGGGACGCTCGGCGCGTCTCAACCGCGCATAGACGTCCTCGAGCTCCGTGTGATCCTCGACCTGGATTCCCAAGTGCTCGATGCCGGGAGTCGCGCCGCGCTGGCTGATCGCGAAATTCACCCTCGGGTCCTCCAGCATCCACTTCGCATAATCGGGCTTGAGCACGGCGGGGTCGGCGGCGAAGAGGGTAGAATAGAAGCGAACGGAGGCCGCGAGGTTCTCGACGGCGACATGGACATGCAGTCGTTTCATTAAACTCTCCTCGTCCCATGCCTCGCCTCCCGTGCCGGGCGGCGAGCGTTCAGAATGCCTCGGGCTCTCGCCGGTTCAATACGCACATGTCGCAGGGCGCAGGGCCGCGAGAGGGGCTTTCCGCTTAGTTCTACAATTCCAAGTCTATCAAACCATGGCAGGCATGCAAGCCGGGGAACGGGGCCGGTTGCGAGCCTGAAATAGTTTGATACCATTGCAAGAATGAAATCAAAGGACGCGATCACCGCCCTCAGTGCGCTTGCTTCGGAGGCGCGCCTGGCGGTCTTTCGGCTGCTTGTGAGGCGGGGTCCGGCGGGCTACACGCCCACGGAGCTCGCCCGCCGGCTCGATGTGCCTGCCCCGACGCTGTCCTTCCATCTGAGGGAGCTGGTCAATGCCGGGCTCGTGACCAGCCGCCGCGCAGGACGACACCTTCACTACAGCCCCAATTTCGAGCGCATGCAGTCCCTGGTGGGTTTCCTGACGGAGAATTGCTGCTCGCTAGCCGATCAAGCGTGCGGACCCGATTGCCGGCCGGTTGCCGACCCGGCGCAGGCGGCGGATGTGCCGAAGCAGCGAAAGCGCGCCTAGCACGCCGTTCGGCCCCAGCGTCCTTTCACCGGTCACCGGCCATGTCCGATCC
>JABBNZ010000100.1 GCA_019352035.1 Pseudomonadota bacterium
TAAACGTCCGCCGCCTACGGCGGCGGGGCACCTCCGTGTGCCTACCACACGGTCGTGCCGCCCCATGACTCGGGATGAACGCATGTCCATGGGCAACCACAATTCAGCGATTCAAGCAGGCCTATTGTCGATTGTCAACAATCAGCAGTGTGGTCCGGCGGGGAGCCCTGGGGCCACTGGGGCAAGCCGTCGGTGATCGCGTAATAGTCGCCCATTTCAGCCACATAGATATGCTCAGCTGCCTTCAGGCCGGTCGGGGTATCGAGCGTGCCGGCCCAGATACTGATGTGGCCGCCATGGGCCGGCTCCCAGAAGAGCTGCGCGCCGCACGTGCCGCAGAACCCGCGCCGGGCGATCTCGGAGGACTGATACCAGCGCAGCGTCTGCGCGGACAGCAGGTGCAGGTGCTCTGGCGCGCACGCCGTGGCCGCTGCGAAATGCCCGCTCAAGCGGCGGCACATGGTGCAGTGACAGTAGAGAACCGGCCGCAGCGGCCCACGGACCTCGAACCGCACTCCCCCGCATTGGCAATGGCCACGCGCAACGACGTTGGGCGACGGCTCGGCAATTGGCGATTCAGGCATATCGACCTCCCGGCTCACCGCTCGGACCGCTCGCCGCGCTCACGCTCCATGCCCGCGAACTCGACGAACGACGTCATGCGCCGCCAGAGAAAATCGCCGTACTCGAACGGCGCGAATAGATCCGGCCGGTCCACGGGCAAAGGCGCGATGACGGCATCCGCGCGGGCCTCGTAGAAAAAAGGAATGGAGAAGCGCTCGCATCCCGAGCCCAACACCCGGTGCTCCGTCGCGCGGATCCGGCCCGCCGACCACTGCTCGAGCACCTGGCCGAAGTTGACCACCAGCGTGCCCTCGAGCGGCGGCACATCGACCCAGACTGCGCCGCGCGCCCGAGCCTGCAGCCCTGAAACACCGTCCTGCACGAGCAGCGTGACGAAGCCCGAGTCCGTGTGCGGCGCACCGACGAGATATCGCCGCACGCCCTGGCAGTCCACCCAGACCGCCGGATCCGTCACGGTGGCGAGCTCCGCGGCTTCCCGGGGCGGATAACGGATCAGCCGCAACGTCGATAGTCCGCGGTGAAACGAAGCGTCGAAGTAGTCCTGGCGCAGGCCGAGGCTGCGCGCGAGGGAGCGCATGAGCGCAGCGGCGACCCGCTCCATCGCCAGGTAATGAGCCGTAACGGCCGCACGCCAGCCTGGCAAGTCCTCCTCGGGCGGCAGCGGACTCGCCTCGCGCAGAGGATCGCCCGCCGCCATGACGGCCGGGCCGTGGACGAGGTCGCCGCCGATGTCGATACCTTCCTTGGAAGTCAGGTTTCCCGGCTGCAAGGGAAACCAGCCGCGATAGACGTTGCGGTTTTCCGCAGCGAACTTTCTGCGATAGAGAGGGCGCCTGGCGGCCTCGGGGAGGCCGAATACGGCGAGCAGACGCAACCGCTCCTCGGGACCGGGCGCCGCTGCCTGCGGCAGTCCATGCACGCAAGCAAAGCCGATGTCGCGCGCGGCCGCCGCGAGCTCGCGGTCAGGCGCCTTCCACGCCGCCGGATCCGCGGTCAGGAGCGGCGCCACGTCGATCAGCGGAACCGTGTTGCTAGCAGTCACCGTCACATGCGCTAATTCTCAGCGGGCGCCTGCCCCGGCCCCCACCGCGAGCCGCTCATCCTCCACGAGGCCCCGCGCCGAGCGCCAGTAGTGCCATGCGGCCCAGAATCCCGTGGGCACGAGACAGAGCATCGCGAGCCGCAGCGACTGCGCATCCGGCGCATGGTGGGGCGCGAACCAGTCGCTCAAGAGGCCCACCATCTGCGGCGCGATGATGAGGTTGCAGATGTTGGCGAGGAAAAGGAGCGTGGCGCAGTACATGGCGCGCATCTTAGGGGGCGCGAGATTGTTCAGAATCCCGAAGCCGGGGCCGAGGTAGACATAGATGGACGGTATGAAGAACCAGAAAAGGGTCCTGGTGAGTGCCAGCGAATGCGTCGAGTAGATGACCGCCGTCACGACAGTGGCGAGGGCGATGATGAGCGCCAGCAGCCGCAGAACGCGCCGCTCATCGCCGAGCCATGGCCGCGAAAGGAGCCACGTGCTCGCGATCATCGCGACGCTGCCGCCGATCAGGTGAATCGGCCCGAGGAGCCCTCCGGCCTGATCGACATTGAGCGAGTAGCTGCGCATCAGGAACGCCGGCGTCCACCACATGAGGCCCCAGCCCCAGAGGGCGGTCAGCGACTGGGCCAGGATCACGTGCACCGCCGAGCGCTGGCGCAGCAGGAAGCGCATCGTCTCGAGAAAGGACGGCGCCGGCCCGTGACTCCCGCACTCATCCAGACAGCCGCGCCGGGGCTCGCGGATGCTGAGCAGGACGAGCATTCCCACCAGGACGCCGGGAACCCCGAGAGCGAGGAACATCGTGCGCCATCCGAAGTGGTAGGCGATCGCGCCCGCCACCTGGGACCCGATCCAGGCGCCGATCGGCGCGCCCAGCGAGAAGACCTGCAGGGCCATGGGGCGGCGCGAGGGCGGAAAGTAATCCGACAGGATGGAGTTGGCGCCCGGCGTGCCGCCCGCCTCCCCGACGCCGACACCGATCCGCGCCAAGAGGAGCTGCCAGTAGCTGCGCGCGAGGCCGGTCGCCACCGTCAGCGCCGACCACGCGATGAGGCAGACTCCGATGATGTTGCGGCGGCTGCGGCGGTCGATCAGCGCCGAGAGCGGAAAGCCGAAAGTGACATAGAAGATGGCGAGCGAGACGCCCGTGAGAAATGCGACGTTCGCGTCCGAGAGATGCAGCTCGCGCCGGATGGGCTCGAGCACGGTCGATATGGAGTATCGGTCGGAGATGCTGAGCGTGTAGACGAGGCACATCATGCCGGCGACATACCAACGCTCCGCCAGCGAAGCGCTCCGAGCGGGCCCGGTGTGCTCGTGCGGCGCGGTTGCGGGGTCCGTTTCAGCCGGGATTTCGCTCATGCCATCCGCCTCCCGTCGTGCGCAGGGCCGCAGGGCGGCTCCCGCACGAAGCCAAACTCCGCCGCGCCCTGACAAAGCGCCTCATGCAGGCTGACCGCCAGACTGCGCCCGACCCAGATCTCGAATGTCGGCCCCCACTGGGCAGAGTCTTCGAGACGCCACAGCATCACGCTCATGTATCCGCAGACGGTCTGCGCGAGGACATTCACCCCGAAGGTCAGGGCGTGAACGTCGATCGGCACCAGCTTGGCCAGGGTTGCACGCACGTCGGGGCCTGTCAGGCGCAGGATGGCGTAGGCGTCGCTCAGATCGGCGATCGATGCGCAGTGGCCGAGCAGCGGGCGCAGCGACTGCGCGAACCCGTTGCCGGCCCCCTCGCGGGTGGCGAGCCAGGTCTCGGGGGCGATGCCGGCGAGCGCGACTTCACCGCCGCTCGCGCGCCGCGGCCCATCGGGCGGCTCGATATCGAAATTGGCGCGCAGCACCTGCGCGACTGTGCCCTTCCGTCCCCGGCGCGCCGCGATGCGCGCGATTGCGAGGCCCTCGCGCTCGGTGGCGATCACGCCGCGGCCGCGGCCGACCTCGCAAGGCAGTCCTGCGAACGCCGAAGTCACGATATCGGTGGGCTCGGCGCTCATGCTCAACTCCTCAGCCGCGCGCCGTCGGGATCGTAGAACACGGGACTCGTGACCTCGACGGCGACATCATTGCCCGAAAGCGGGTCATGCGCCGCAATGCGCTCACCGATACGCGCCGGGCCAGCGCTCAGGAACCCGAGCCCGATCCAATGCCCCAGGGTCGGCGAGAAGGTGACCGAGCTGACGAAGCCCTCATCGTTCCCGAGGCTCGGCTGCGCCCCGGGCCGCAGGAAGTGGGCGCCCGCCCTGAGCGTGGCCTCGAGCCGCAAAGGCTTCACGCCGATCAGCGCCGGCCGATCCGGCGCGGTGAGGCCCGGCCTGTCGGCGAGCACCCGGCCGATGTAGTCCTTCTGCGCCGACATCATGCGCCCGAGTCCCAGGTCGCGCGCCGTCGTCGTGCCGTTGAGCTCGGCGCCCGCGACGTGACCTTTCTCGATGCGCATCGCCCCGAGCGCCTCCAGGCCGTACGGGACGACTGCGAGCGACTCGCCGGCCGCCATGATCGAGCGGATGGCGGCATCCGCGTTGCGAGCCGGCACCGCGAGCTCGTAGGCGAGCTCGCCGGAAAAGGAGATGCGAAAGAGTCTCGCCGGCCGCCCCTGCCAGGGAAATTCCGCGCAGGCGAGGTAGGGGAATGCCGCGTGGGATATGTCCGCGGCGCCGCCGAGCAGGGCCTCGAGGAGCGCGCGCGAGCGCGGACCGGCGACGGCAAACTGCGCCCATTGCTCGGTCACCGGCGCGAGCTCGACATCGAGCTCAGGCCACAGCACCTGCCGCGCGTGCTCGAGGTGCTGCAGCACCTTCCCCGCATGAGCGGTCGTGGTCGAGAGCACGAAGTGATTCGCTGCGAACCGGGCCACGGTGCCATCGTCGAAGACGATGCCGTCCTCGCGCAGCATGATCCCGTAGCGAGCCTTTCCGACTGGCAGGCTCGAGATTACGTTCGCATACACGCGGTCCAGGAACGCGCCGGCGTCGGCGCCCTGAACGTCGATCTTTCCCAACGTCGAGACATCGCACACGCCAACGCCGTTGCGCACGCCGAGGACCTCGCGCACCAGCGTACGTTTCCAGTCCTCACCGCCGATGGGGAAGGCTCTCGCCCGCCGCCAATCGCCCGCATCGATGAAGGCCGCGCCCCGACTCTGCGCCCAGCGATGGCTCGGCGTGAGCCGGCACGGCCTGAAATGGGGGCCGCGGTGCGTTCCCGCGAGGGCGCCGATCGCCACCGGTGTGTAGGGCGGGCGGGCGGCGATCGTTCCCAGGTCGGCGGCCGCCCGCCCGGTGAGGATGGCGGCGAGCGCATGCCCATTCATGGCCGATGTCTTGCCTTGATCGGTCCCCATGCCGAGCGTCGTGTAGCGCTTGAGCAGCTCCGCGGAATGAAAGCCTTCGCGCGCGGCGATGGCGAGATCCTGCGGTGTCACGTCGTGTTGGAAATCGACGAAGGCCTTGCCGCGCGAATCCGCGACGAACCAAAGAGCCGTGCCGCCGACCGCCTCGTCGTCGACGCGCAAAGGAGTCTGTACCGGTGCTTCGAAACCCGCGGCCCGAGCCGCTTCCCTGCCGGCCGCGGCGCCGCAGCGCAGCGCCCCCGCGAGCGAGAAGTCTCCCGCCGCCGCGCCGACGGCGATCATCGAGCCGGACAGGCCGGCGGGCACGAAAGCGTGGGTCGCCTCGGACCACCGCGGGCGCCCTCCCAGGTGGCTGGAGAGCGCGGTGTTCGGATTCCAGCCGCCAGTCACCGCCAGCGCGTCCGCCGCCACGTGAGTGATCCGTCCGCGCTCATCGCGAACGTCGAGCCCGCTCACCCCTCTGGCGCCATGAGCATCGCGGATGTGCGCCCCCAGCATGATACGCAGGCCGCGCCGGGTCGCCTGGCTCGCCAGCGTCGCCGGAATCTCCCTGCGCGCATCGATCATCGCCGGCACCTCGACGTGCGCATCGAGGAGATCGAATGCGGTCTTCCAGCCGTCGTCGCACGCCGTGAACACAGCGGTGCGGCCTCCCGGCCTCACTCTGAAGCGGTTGACATAGGTGCGCACGGCACCGGCGAGCATGACGCCGGGCCGATCGTTGCCGCCAAAGACGATTGGCCGCTCGAGCGCACCTGCGGCGAGCACCGTCCGCCGCGCGACGATCTTCCACAGTCGCTGCCGCGGCTGATGCGGGCCGGGCTCGCGCAGATGATCCGACACGCGCTCGAGCGCGCCGAAGGTGTTGCCGTCATAGGCCCCGAACACGGTGGTACGCAACATGACGCGCGTCTCGGGAAGCGAAGCGAGCTCATCGGTGACATGCCTTGCCCAGAGCGCGCCGTCCTGGCCATCGATCTCGCGACGATCCGCGTTCAGGCGTCCCCCCGCGAGAAAATCCTCATCGCAAAGGATCACGCGGGCGCCGGCCCTGCCGGCGGCGAGCGCGGCGGCAAGACCGGCCGGCCCGCCGCCGATGACCAAAAGGTCACAGAAGGCGTGCGCCTTCTCGTACGTGTCCGGATCGGGCTCGAGGCTCGCGCGGCCGAGCCCCGCGGCCCGCCGGATGAGCGGCTCGTACACCTTCTCCCAGAAGGCCGCCGGCCACATGAAAGTCTTGTAGTAGAAGCCGGCGACCAAGAGCGGCGCGAGGAGCGAATTGACCGCGCCGAGATCGAGGCCGAGCGAGGGCCAGCGATTCTGGCTGCGAGCCTCGAGCCCGTCGAAGAGCTCGATGACCGTCGCCCGCGTATTCGGCTCGCGGCGCGCGCCGCTGCGCAGCTCCACCAGCGCATTGGGCTCCTCGGAGCCGGCGGTGAGGATCCCCCGCGGCCTGTGGTACTTGAACGAGCGGGCGAGCGTTCTGACACCCGCCGCCAGCAATGCGGAAGCCAACGTGTCGCCCGGGTGGCCGGTGTAGCGCTTGCCATCGAAGGTGAAGGCGAGGTTCCGGTCGCGCCGGATGGCCCCCTCCCCGTCCAGCCTGTTGGGATTCACTCGGGCGTCTCCGTTGCGAGCCGCACCGCCAGGATCTCGTGCGTGCGCGTGTCGCGCGTCACCTGCAGCCAGGCGTGGCAGCCGCTGCCGTGATACCACAACTCCCGATGCGGGCCCGCCGGATTCTCGCGCAGGTACACCGCATCGTAGTAGCGGCCGGCGAGATCCGGCGCGTCGGCCGGGGGGCGCCGGAAGGCGGCATCGCCGAGATAGGTGAACTCGGCGACATCCCGCTCCCCACAGAAAGGACATTCGATGCGCATTGCCGGTCAGTGCAGATTGGGCTGGGGCCCCTGCCCTTTCTCATCGAGCAGGCGGCCGGCGGCGAACCGGTCGAGGCGCAAGGCGCGGGCCACTTCGTGCGGCTCGTCCCGGGCGAGCAGATGGGCGAAGCAATAGCCGGAGGCCGGCGTGGCCTTGAATCCGCCGTAGCACCAGCCGCCGTTCAGATAGAGCCCGGCCACCGGAGTGCGGTCGATGATCGGCGAGCCGTCCATCGACATGTCCATGATGCCTCCCCAGGAGCGCAGCACGCGCACCCGCCCGATCGCGGGCATCAGCGCCATGCCGCTCTCGCATACGTCCTCCACGGTCGGGAGATTTCCCCGCTGCGCGTAGGAGTTGTAGCCGTCGATATTGCCGCCAAAGACGAGGCCTCCCTTGTCCGACTGACTGACATAGAAGTGTCCCGCCCCGTAGGTGACCACGCAGGGCACCAGCGGCTTGATCGCCTCCGACACGAAGGCCTGCAGCACGTGGCTCTCGATGGGCAGGCGCAATCCGGCCATGTGCGCCACCGTCGAGGTGTTGCCCGCGACCGCCATGCCGATTTTGCGGGCCCGGATGTCGCCGCGCGATGTGCGCACGCCGGCAACCCGGCCGCCTTCCCAGAGAAAGCCCGTGACCTCGCAGTTCTGCACGATATCCACGCCGCGGCCGCTCGCTGCGCGCGCATAGCCCCATACCACGGCATCATGCCTCGCCGTACCGCCACGCGGCTGCAGCAGCCCGCCCTGGATGGGAAAGCGCGCATTGCCGAAATCGAGAAAGGGCAGCATGCGCCTGACGTCGCGGGCATCCAGCAGCTCGGCATCGACGCCATGCATGCGCATCGCATTACCCCGCCGCACATACGAGTCGCGTTGCGCGTCGGAGTGATACAGGTTCAACACTCCGCGCTGACTGACCATGGTGTTGTAATTGAGGTCCTGCTCGAGCCCCTCCCAGAGCTTCATCGAGAGCTCGTAGAAGGGATTGTTCCCGGGCAAGAGATAATTGGAGCGGATGATGGTCGTGTTGCGCCCGGCATTGCCGAGCCCGATGAATCCCTTCTCCAGCACCGCCACATCGGTGATGCCGTGAACTTTTGCCAGATAATGGGCCGTCGACAGCCCGTGGCCGCCACCGCCGACGATGATGACCTCGTAAGCCGGCTTCGGCGCCGCATCGCGCCACGCCGGCGCCCATCCCTGGTGCCCCGTCAGGGCCTGTCGCAGCAGACTGAAGATCGAGTAACGCATGGAACCGGGTCTCGTGGCAGTCACAACGGCGAGAGGCGATCGACGGCGCGGATCGTCTGCGGACCCGCGCCCGAGAAGGCGCTCTCCCCGGCCGGCAGGCAGGCCGCCTTGGCGATGCGAATCGACACGAGCGAGCCCGGATAGAGGATCACTTCGCTCTCCCCCGCGCCCCACATCGTCGGCAGGGCGTGGCGGCGCCCGCTCGTGGCGCCCACGTAGGGCGTGAAATGAAAGCCCATCTTATAGAGTGCTCCCCCGCCGGACTCCGATACCGCGGACGGCCCTGGCCCGAGCGAGACATCGCCGCTTTGCGCCAGCGCCTCGCGCGCGCTCAGCAGCGCCTCGGTCAGCCCCCGATGCAGAATCTGCCGCGGTCCGGCCGCGCCGAGATTCTGATAGAGGAGCGCTATCTTGCCCAGATCATCCAGTGTCGGATAGTAGCCCGCGTTGAGCCAGACCACCCCGCGCCTGCCGGCCGCCTCCTGTGTCCTCACGGCGGGCGCCTGCGCGATGCCGATGGGCTCGAGCACCTCGCTCGCCAACATGTCCCAGAGGTCGGCCCGGCGCCCCCGCACCGACTTCAGGAAGCGGTCGAGGGCGACGCCCAGGAGGTAGAAGTCCTGATCGCGGTAGCGCACGACGGTGCCCGGCTCCCAGGGGTAGGGCCGCAGGCTGCGGGCCATCCGCCGCATCTTCGCATCGTGTGAGCGGGCCGTATACCACGCGTCATAGTCTCCCTCCAGATATCCATCCCGAGGGTCGTTGGGATGGGTCCGCAGGCTCCCCGTGCCGCCGAAGCCGCTGGCCATGTTGGCGGCATCGAGAAAGCGGACGCGGCGGTACTTGGGGTTGAGACCCTCGACATAGTCGCCGACCTTCAGGCCAAGGACATACGGGCCATGGACCTCGGCGAGCCGCAGGAGCGCCAGCGGCGCCCCGATGCTCTTCATCACCGAGCGGACCCCGAACCGCATCTCGAGCGGGTAGGGATAATCGCCGCAGGGCGTCGGCGTCTCCTGGTGAAAGAGCGTGCCCTCGCGGATGAGCCCCGCCTGCACGCGCCATTTCTCGTGCACCGGGCCACCGAAGCCCGCCAGCGTGCCGGGCGGCAGACTTCGGGTGAGCTCATCCCAGGGCGCATGTGGCAGGCGGCGCGCAAGCTCCGCCCGAGCCTGCTCGCGCTGCGAGGCGGGATCGGCGATGCCGCCCTCGCTCCACCGCGTTGGCGCCGCTGCCCACGCGATGAAATGCTGTCCGAGACGATACGGTGAGGTCTGCTGCACGAACTGCAGCTCGAGCGGGCTCACCCGGCCCCCGCGGTAGCGGAACATCGCAAGGCCCTGGTGGGCGTGGTTCTCGAGGTCGTTGACGAGCATCAACGGGAATGCGGCTCGCGACCAGCCGCCATCCGCCGCCGTTCGCCACACGCGGCCAAACTGAGGAATGACGCGCCAGTAGCTCGGTGTCTTTCCGGGTCGGCGCTGCGCCACCATGCGGCCGCGCTCCACGGGCACCAGAATGTCACCCATCGTCACGAAAGCCAGCGCGAGGCCGGGAAAGAGCCGCGCGTCTCGGCCGTCGAGCCGCGGATGCTCCAGCTCGGGACGCGTGCGCATGCGCACGGGGGCGATCCGCAGCACACCGCAGAGTTGCGGCGCCTCGGTGGCCCCGGCGTCCGGGTAAAAGGCTGCATTCGGCAGCGGCGAGTCCGGTTGACCGCGGGCAGTCATCGCGGCCGCGCCCTCCGTGCTAGAGTAAAGCAGCGGCCCGGCTTCGCACCCGCCGGGCAGGAGGCGCGATGGCGCTCGGATCCTCCGGCAAGCCTGTCCAAATAGCGTTCTTCCTCGTTCCGCGCTTCTCGATGATGGCGTTCGCAGCCGGCATCGAGCCCCTGCGCTCCGCCAACCGTCTGAGCGGCACGCGGCTCTTCGAATGGCAGCTCGTGTCCGCGAACGGCAGCCCCGTCGAGGCGAGCAACGGCATCGCCGTCGCGACCCAGGGCTCGCTCGCCGAGCTCGCCAAGCCCGACATGATCATCGTCTGCGCCGGCCTGGAGCCAGGCGAGCCGGAGCGCAACGTCAAGGTCCACCACCAGCTGCGGCGCCTGGCGCATCACGGCACGATCGTCGGCGCGATCAGCAGCGGCTCGTTCCTCCTCGCGGAGGCGGGCCTGCTCGCCGGGCGGCGCTGCACGGTCCATTGGGAATACCTCGAGGCCTTTCGCGCGCGCTACCCGCAGCTCGAGGTCACGGAGGACCTCTACGTCATCGACCGCAACGTGTTCACCTGCTCCGGCGGCACGGCCGCTCTCGACATGATGGTGCATTTCGTCGGCCAGGTGGCCGGCGGCAAGCTCGCCCTGGGCGTCGCCGAGCAGTTCATTCATCCGCAGGTGCGGGCGCAGGAGGAGCAACAGCGCCTCGACTTCCACATCCGCTACCGCATCGAGAACCCGAAGCTGATCCAGGTGCTCTCGCTGATGGAAGAGACGCTCGATGAGCCGATGGAGCTGCGGGAGATGGCGCGCCGCGCCAACATCTCGGTGCGTCAGGTCGAGCGGCTCTTCCACGAGCACCTCGGCTCCTCGCCCAAGACGTTCTATCTCGATCTGCGCCTCGCCAAGGCGCGGACCCTGCTGCGCGGGACCCTGGGCTCGCTGCGCACCATCGCGCTCGAGTGCGGATTCGGCTCGCCCTCTCATTTCTGCCACGCGTACAAGCGCCGGTACGGCATCCCGCCCACGCACGAGCGACGCTCAACCATCGCCGCCGACGGCGCTGGGCAGCCATCCCTGTAGCCTGCGCCAGTCGGGCTCCAGGGCCGCGAAGCGGCTCAACTTGAGCGTCGTGAGATCAGCGAAACCGCAGGAGCCGCTCACCACCAGATCGCGGATCGCGCGCCCGGAGGCCGGCGACAGCCCGAATCCCACGCTCGAGAGCGTCGCGACAGTCAGGTTGTCCACCGCCGCGGGACGGTCGATCACGGGGCGTCCGTCGGGCGTGTTCTCGATGAAGCCCGCCCAGCTGCGTATGACACGCGCATGGGCGGCCTTCGGCAAGAGCGCGCAGAGCCGGCGTGCGATGCTGGCCTGCAGCGGCGTGGAGTACGGCCGCGTGTCGCCCAGGTCCGCATCGTCGATCCATTCGTGAGGACCGCCGCCGTACGCGAGATTGCCGCGCAAGGTCTGGCGGCCATAGAGACCGTTGCCGTCCACGCCCCCGAGCCTCATGAGCGGCAACGGCTCCGTCACGATCATCTCGGCTCGCGCGCTCATCAGCGGTACGCTGACTCCGAGGAGTGACGCGAGCTCTCCTGTCGCCGGTCCCGCGGTGATGACCACGTGCTCGCAGGCGAACATGCCGCGGCTCGTCCTGACGCCCGCCACCCGGCCGCCATGCGTCTCGAAGCCGAGCACGCGCGTGTGCTGCAGGAGCCGGCCGCCGCAATCCCTCAGCGCCCAGGCGTAGGCCTGCAGCGTGCGGTGCGGGTTCGCATGGCCGCCGAAATGATAGTGATAACCGCCGAAGATCTCCCCGCCCGCGAGCGGCACGAGCTCCCGGACCTGCTGCGGATCCAACACTTCGGTGCGAAA
The DNA here is from genome assembly GCA_019352035.1 of Pseudomonadota bacterium. Classification (GTDB taxonomy): domain Bacteria; phylum Pseudomonadota; class Gammaproteobacteria; order Steroidobacterales; family Steroidobacteraceae; genus 13-2-20CM-66-19. The sequence goes on from JABBNZ010000100.1 coordinate 11,718, forward strand.
GCCCTGGCGGGCACCGTTCTCGAGCGCATGCCGATAGAGCGCGAACTGACGCTCATCGAGCGCAATGCGGATGCGCTCGGGCTGGAACTCGGTCGGGTAGCCGAGCAGCTCGTCCATGAGCGGCCACAGGCGCTGCTCCTCGCGAAAGAGCGGACTGTGATGATGCGAGCAGCCGCCCCCGTTGCGTCCCGAGGCGCCCCACCCCGCGGCGCCTGCATCGAGCACCAGGGTATCGACCCCGTCGCGGGCGAGCCACCAGCCGGCACTGAGTCCGGTGACACCTGCGCCGATGATGACGACCGCGGCGCCCGCGCCGGCCCGCGCGCTCATTCGCCCGGCACCGGCTCTTGCGTGCCGCCTGCGGATGCGAAGTATCCGGGCGGAACACACCAGAAGGGCACCCATTGCGAGGCAATGCCGAACCAACTCTCCCAGCCCTCCCCCATGGCCGCCGCTTCGGGCAGCGCCGCGAGCTGCGCGAGGCGCAAAGGGCGCACCGGGGGGCGGTAGGTCGCGAGCGGGATGTCCGAGAGCGCCGTGCCGCAGCCCAGCGCCATGAGCGCCGCGATCTGCTCGCGACAGCGCCGGCCCTGACACGGCCCCATGCCGGCCCGGGTCAACCGCTTCACCACGTCAGGATCGGGCGTGCACTGCGGATCGACCGAGCCTAGCCGATGGGACTCGGCCGCATCCCGCCGCCACCGCAGGTAGCGCGGCGGATTCAACCCCAGTATGTCGGACGCGGTCACCTCCTCGCATTGACACACGAGCGGAGCCGCCACTGATTGCAACGTCATTGCCCGGACCCATGCCAGGCGCTGCGCGCCCAGGTCGCTGACGGCCGCATCGGGAGACACCGGCGACTCCTCGGAGCCTTCTCGCTGAACGCCGAGCGCCCGGAGAGCCGCAAGGGCGGCAATCCTTCCTTCGCGGCGAGCGGTGGCATCGGACCGCGTCTTCGACGGCCAGATGCCGGCGCAGTCGCCGGCGGCGTATACGAACAGCAGCGAGGTGCGCTGCGAGCCGTCGATGACCGCCACATGACCA
>JABBNZ010000101.1:0-9610 GCA_019352035.1 Pseudomonadota bacterium
ACAGGTGGTCTACTTTTGGCAAGCAGGACCGGGCTCATTTTGGATAGCGCTTCAGCTCCGGGGCCGTGTAAGTGCAGCGGCAGCAAAAAGGACGGACACCGCCACAATCCAGAGAAAGTAAGTCGCCATACAGCATGTCTCGATGGATCTCCCAATCCACCCCGAAGAATAGACGCGATCGTCGGCAACGCCCGTGAACTCTGTATCAAAGCGCACGCATCCGGCAGGTCTCGGACTCAATACGCGCGACTGATCGCCTGCCGTTCACACGGCAGGGGCCACTGGTTCGATCCTTCGATCCAGTACCGCCCACCAATAAAGGACAGGGTCTTCGTGATTCCGTGTGGGTCAAACGAGCGTAGTGCGTGAGAGCGGCCTGGTCGTTGAAACTCTCGAGCGCATTCGCGTCGTTCTTCGGCGTCCTCTCCACCGGCGAGCGCATCGCGGTCGCCTTCGTTCTCGACCGCTACGATCTCATCCAGCGCGCCAGGGGCGCGATGGCCGAGGCCGTCCATCGTCTCCGCCCGCAATGGACTGCGGCCGCTCTGCACGTCCAGCGCAACGGCTGGCAGGACGATCCCGCCCCATAGTCACACGCCACCGCCGCTGCTCCTGTCCGTCGCGTCCCTCGATGTTCAAACCATCCAAAGGCGACGAACTTCGAGGTGCCGGTAAAAGCAGCCTGGGATTGACTCAGAACCGTACAGACTGTACGCTTATCAGCATGACGAAGCCGATACGAAAGCGCGCCGAGGAGGCGCGAAGCCAGTTGCCGGAGCTGCTGACGGCTGCGCAGCAGGGCCGGCAAACGATCATTACCCGGCATGGTCGGCCGGTCGCCATGCTGTGCCCCATCTCCGCAAGCGGAGAAGCTCACGCGCAGCACTCGCTCTTACCTCTTGCCGGCAGCGGTCGCGGGCTCTACGGTCGCGATAGCCGAGTGACTCTGCGCCGGCTGAGGGACGAATGGAACCGGTGAGCCTGGAAGGGCTGCCGGAAAACGCACTACTCTTGGTCGATTCCGCGCCGATCATTTACGTGCTCGAGGATCATCCCGAGCTCGCTTCCGTGTTCTGGCCGGTCTTCGAGGCACACGAGGAAGGGCTCGTGCGTTTTGCAGTCACAACAGTCACCCTTGCCGAGGTTGTCACCGGCCCGCTGAGCAGCCGCGACGAAGTGCTGGCCGAGCGCTACCGCGCCACACTGAAATCCTGGTTCATTGTGGATCTGGATGCGGAGATTGCCGAAAGCGCAGCCCGGCTTCGCGCCGCTTGCAAGCTGAAGCTGGCGGACGCGGTTCAGGCGGCGAGCGCGCTGGCAATCCGGGCTGACGCGCTGGTCACGCATGACCGCGACTTCTCGGGTCTGCGAGACTTGCGCGTCCTGGGCGTCCAGACAAAAGATTCCGCTGCGTGAACGGAGTCGGTACCTGCGCCCAAGCCTTCGGGACGTAGGTGTCGCAGGTTAAAATCCCGTCACCCAGACGTCCAGGGAAGGCTGCAGACTTCCACGGTGTTCTGGTCGGATCAGAAACGCCAGTTCGTGCGGCGAGGTTCTGCCTGCCAGCTCGTGCTGCGAGAACCCCATGCGGTTTCCGTATCACTTCCACATTCGTTCAAACTGTTGCTTCCGGCTCATCCGAGCTCTTCCACCCGCCGGATGCCTCGGCGACATTCACGGGCGCCTCCTCCTCGGCCGCCAATGCCTCGAGATAACGTCGGTAGACGTACACCCGATCTCGGGCCCGTCCAGTGGATTCCTTGATGATCCCGCGCGACTCCAGCTCGCGCAGCAATGAATTGACGGTCGGCGTCGTGAGCCCCGTAGCCTCTCTGAGTGTCGCCACCGTGGCGACAGGCTTGGCCTGCAGCGCCTCCTGGATCATTAGCAGCGAGCCGGCAATCCTAGGTACCGCGCGTAGCTGTGTTCGATCTTCGTGGAACGCCTGCGTTATACGTCGGCCGGTTTCGATGGCGACCTCTGCGCTGTGGCGAATTGCCTCCGCGAAAAAGTCGATCCAGCGCTCATAGCCCCCCTCCGCACGCACCGCATTCAGCTCCGCGTAGTACTGTTGCCGGTGCTGCTTGAAATACAAGCTGGGATACAGCAGTGGTTTGTGCAAAACATTGTCGTGGCAGAGCATCAGGGTGATCAGCAATCGCCCGATACGGCCGTTGCCGTCCAGAAATGGGTGAATGGTTTCGAATTGCACATGGGCGAGCGCCGCTTTTACGACGGGAGTGGCCGGTTCGTGCAAGTACTGCTCGAGATTCGTGAGACACGCATCCAAGTGAGTTGGCGGTGGTGGCACGAAGGCCGCATTGCCAGGCCGCGTACCTCCGATCCAGTTCTGGGAGCGGCGAAATTCGCCGGGCTGCTTCTGTCCACCGCGTCCATCGGCGAGCAGGATGCCGTGCATTTCGCGTAACAGCCGGGTCGAGAGTGGGAAGCCGCCGACCATACGCTCCAAGCCGTGGTTCATCGCGTCGACGTAGCGCGAGACCTCCCGTACGTCATCACCCGGTGCGCCGGGCACCGCCGCGTTCTCGTATGCCAGCAGCTCATCCAGCGTGGATTGGGTGCCTTCGATTTGGGAGGAGAGAACTGCCTCTTTGCGAACGAATGCATAGAGCAGCAAGTCCACATCAGGCATCGTCGTCGCGGCGCCGTCGAGTCGTCCGAGGGAGAGCATCGCTCGATCCAGTGCACGTTGAGACCCCGCCGTAAAGGCGAGAGGCGGTTCGGGAGGCAGCGCCGGGGGCACGAAGGCGCGGACGGTCTCGCCCAGGGTCGTGGTCTCAATGTATGTTCCGAATGGATCCCGCTTCATCGCTTCGGTCCCAGGGCTAAACCGCTTTACCAGCCGGCTGCATTATTTAAGCATAGCGTCTTAACTTTAACTAGCACTCCTAGTATGACAAGAGATTTAACTAGTGCGCGCGGCTCGTTAAATATGTGCGCAACGTTTTACCGTACTGCGCGGAAAGCTCCGGCATTCATGCCGGAGATGGATAGGGCGACGGCCGCGGCGGCTCGATGCCGCCGCGGCCGTCTAATCCGGGGTTTGCTGCTGCTCGATGTACTGGCGGACGATGGCGATGGGTGCGCCGCCGCAAGAGGCGGCAAAGTAGCTGGGGGACCAGAGCACACCCTTCCAATACCGTTTGCGGATATCCGGGCGGCCCTGACGCAGCAAGCGGCTGGAGACCCCTTTGAGCGAGTTCACGAGCGAGGAGACCGGGACTTTCGGCGGGTATTCGATGAGCAGGTGCACGTGATCGTCCTCGCCGTCCATTTCCACCAGTGTCGCCTGGAAGTCCCGGCAGACGCCTTGGAAGATCTCGCGCAGAGCGTCGATCGCTGCCGCATCGAACACACGTCGGCGATATTTTGTAACGAAGACCAAGTGCACGTGCATCCTGAAAATGCAGTGTCTTCCGCGCCGAGTCTCGCCATCGTGCTCCATAGGCCAATGCTATCATCTCGGCATGGAACGACTGCAAGCCTACAAGTTCGAGCTGCGTCCGGATGGGGCGCAACGGCGCCTGATGCGCCGGTTCGCGGGCTCCTGCCGCTACGTCTACAACCGGGCGCTGGCCTTGCAGCAAGAGCGTCACGAGCGTGGGGAGAGGAGACTCGGGCTTGGGCAGCTCTGCAAGGAACTGACGGCGTGGCGTGGCGAGAGGATGTGGCTCGGTGCCGCCCATTCCCAAGCCCTGCAGCAGGCATTGAAGGACCTGGAGAGCGCTTATCGGAATTTCTTCGAGAAGCGGGCGGCGTTGCCGCGCTTGAAGAAAAAGGGCCGGCGCGAGAGCTTTCGATTTCCGCAGGGAACGAAGCTCGATCAGCCCAACGATCGAATCTACCTGCCCAAGCTCGGATGGATACGCTACCGCAACAGCCGCGCCGTTGCAGGCAAGGTGTGCAACGTCACCGTGTCCTTCAGCGCCGATCGGTGGTTCGTGTCGATCCAGACCAGGAGAGAGGTGGAGCAGCCAGTGCCGCGGGCCGCCAGCGCCATCGGCATCGATGTGGGCGTCGCCCGCTTCGCCACGATGAGCGACGGGCGGTATCTGGCGCCATTGAACAGTTTCAGGAAGCACGAAGCGCGGCTGCGCCGCGGCCAGCGTGCCTTGAGCCGCAAGGTCAGATTCTCGAAAAATTGGAGGAAAGCCAGGGCGCATGTTCAGCGCATCCACGCTCGCATCGGCAACGTCCGCCGCGACTATCTGCACAAGGCTACGAGCACGATCTGCAAAAACCACGCGATGGTGTGTATCGAGGACCTGCAGGTGCGGAACATGTCCAGGTCGGCGGCGGGCAGCGTCGAGTTGCCGGGCAAGAACGTTCGGGCCAAGTCGGGCCTGAACAAGTCCATCCTCGATCAGGGCTGGTTCGAGTTCCGCAGGCAGCTTCAATACAAGCTGGCGTGGAGCGGCGGGATACTCATCGCTGTGCCGCCCGCGAACACGAGCCGGCGGTGTCCGGCGTGCGGATGCGTGAGCGCGCAGAACCGGCGGAGGCGGGAAGCATTCGCCTGCATCGAATGCGGCTTCGAGGAAAACGCCGATGTCGTCGGCGCGGTTAACATCCTCTCTCGCGGGATGCGCTTGCTGCGAGACGAAGGGCAGGACGCGGACGATGCTTCGTCCGGGTGCGAATGCACAGCCCGGATAGCCTGTGGAGACACTTCGCCTGCCCGAGGGGCGTCGGCCCGGGAACCCCCCGAAGCGAATCTGCATGAGACCCCTCATCATGCAGCGCCGTAGGAATCTCCGGCCTTCTGGCCGGGGAGGACGTCAATCTTCATGACCGCAGGCGCGGCCACGCGCCCCAGCCGCGCAGACCCAGGGCAACTAGGATTTCAGCCTACCGACCGCAGCCGGCGTGCCGCCGACACGGAAGGACTCTCACTTCCGTTGTGGATCGCATGCCGGGCATACGATTCGCGCTCTGCGGGCGACTTCAGCGCGTCGAGGAGACCATTGTTATGCCCCCAAGGCAATTGGGCAGCAACCTGTTGCACAAATTCCTCGGCGGGCCAAGCCCTCGGCGGAAGGCGGGCTGTCCACGGAAGGCTCTCGGAGCATTGAGCCCGACTCCCCTCACGCGGAACCGAACTCGAACCGCAGGGACAGACCAATTCGCCGCACCCCGACCAGTCCAGGCAAGGCTGCAGACTTCCATGGTGTTCTGGTCCGGATCAGAATGGTCGGTCGTGCAGCGGGGTCTTTGCCTGGCAAAGCGTAAGTGAATCGGCCTCGCGCCGCGCGAACCTCATGCGGTTTCCGGATCACACTTCCAAATTCGTTCGAACTGTTGCCTCGGGCTCGTCCCGAGCTCTTTCACCCGCCGGATGTTTCGGCGACATTCACGCCTCGGCCGCCAATGCCTCGAGGTAACGTCGGTAGACGTATACCCGATCTCGGGCTCGGGCTCGGGCTCGGGCTCGGGCTCGGGCTCGGGCTCGGGCTCGGGCTCGTCCCGTGGACTCCTTGATGATCCCACGCGACTCCAGCTGCCGGGCTGCTTCTGTGCACCGCGCCCATCGGCGAGCAGGATGCCGTGCATCTCGCGTAGCAGCCGGGTCGAGAGGCCACAGATCCGCTGCGGCGATCGTCAGCTCGTTCAAGCCCTGGGCTGGTGCCGCCGTAGAGGATTTCGCCCAGCTGATAAAATACGGCATAATCGGGCGCATTAAGCTGTAGCCGCATGGATGCGGCTGGAGTACGGTCCTCGTAACGCCGAGGGATTTGTCATGAGCATGTCATTGCGCGATCAGTTGCTGCAGGCGGGCTTGGTCAATGAAAGGCAGGCCAAGGAAACCGAACGGCAACTGCGTCAAAAACAACGGGATCGACAGCAACTCCCGAAGGAAAAGCGCGCGACGCCGTCCGATGAAGAACTCGCTTCGCAGCGGGCGCAGCTTGCCAAAACGACTCGCGATCAGGAGCTGAACCGTCAACAAAAGGAACTGACGGACAAAAGAGCGCGCCACGCGCAGATCGAGCAACTGATCCAACAGAACTGCTTTCCGCGAGCTCAGACTGATGATCGATACAATTTTATCGATGGCAACAAGATACGTAGCGTCCCCGCGGATCGCGTTGTGCGTGAGCGGCTCAGCCGTGGCGAAATCGCGATCGTGCGCCGCAACGGAGGCTATGAGCTCGTGCCGGCAGAAATTGCAGCTCGGATTCGCGAGCGCGATGAGCACGCGGTGATCGCATGCGGCGTCGCCGACGACGCAGCTCCCCCTGATGACGTGCCAGACGACCTGTTGTGGTGAAATCCGTCGTATCGCGCCCGCAGGGGTTATTACATCTTGTTATTCAGCCCATCGACGAAGCCGAGCGCGACCTTGTTCTCGGGTTGGCAGTAGGCGGCAATACCGAACTTACGCGCCCAGGCTTCGCGGGTGTAGTCCCAGAGTTGGCCGAAGGACTCCTTGAGAAGGTAAGCGGTGTTCAGACGCCTGTTGGGCGCCCCAGATCGCTGACCACGATCCGGTAGGTGGTGTCCTTTGCGGATCGAGATCTCGTCGATTCCAATGACCTTCGGCCCCGGGGTCCCGACACGGCGGATCCGTTCGCGCATGTAGTCCATCTCCAACCGTTTGACCGCCTGCCAATCCAGGCGCAGCTCCGCGGCGACGTCCCTGATCGTGCCACTGCGGTGGCCGCCGGGGGCAATGGCGATACGCGCAGCTTTCCGCTTCCGCAAAGCGGCGAAGGCGCGCGAGCGATACCTCTGCCAGGATGGTCTCGTAGGGAGCCGTCCGCCGGACTTCCTTCAACAGCCGAAGCCGCTCATCCGACAGCGTGCCCAGCATCTGCTTGAAATCCACGAACGAGAGATGCTCCTCGCTTACCCGCTCGCCGCGCGAAGCCCTGCGCCAGGCATCGACGAAGCGCAGGCCCATGTCCTCGGCGGTACCCACCTGAACCTGAATTCGTCGCTGGGCCATCTCACTTGCCTCAGTGTGGGCCGATTTAGGAGTCGCGAGCGGCCCTGGCGCTATGGCGAGTCGTTGCGCATTGCTGGCGTCACTCGGCTGATGTAGATCAGTCCGTCGAATGCTTGCGCTGGAACGATATCGAGGTCTGAATCAAAGTTGGCACGAATCGGATGACGCTCGCGCAGCCAGGCGGCCGCACCACCCCGGGCTTCGTGCAGGTCGAGGACGAAGAGGGGCAGGCGTAGAGCGGTCAGCGCTGTTTCCAGGCTGCCGGGGAGCGGCTTTGCGGCGGGCAGGCCGGGGCCGTTGCGCGCGGCAATCTGTCCCAGGATCACGAGCTTTCGCCCGAGCCGCGCCCGCAGATGCATACCCATCATCTGCGGCGCATGCCGAAACACCGCCCAGATGCCGCCTCGCGTGCGGTCATTCATGACGTGCCCGTCGTGCGCGAACACCATGAGGCGGCCGGCGGGGCCTTCCTGGCGCAGAGCCCAGAGGACGTTCGCGGCCATGGACTCGTCGCGGGACGCCACTTGCAGGTACCCGTCGGGGTCCACCCCAGAGGGATTCGCGTCGGGCCCGAGCGGCAGGCCGAGCAGCTGCTCGAGCTGCCTTGCGATGACGATACCGCGCACCGCCCAAGCGTAATCGGACCTGGAGCTCGCACGGATCAGGCCCGGCCCCTCGCGGTGCAGGAAGGCGCCGAGGGAATTGAGGAGCGCATTGAGGGCGGGGTCGTGATCGGCTGCGAGCCGCTGGTAGCCCACCGACTTCAGGCGGCTGAGCTGCGGTGCGAGGCGCGTGAGCAGGGCCTTCGACGACTCGGGCGCCGCTCTGCGGAGATAGTCGACGACGCTCAATACGGCGATTGCGGCATGCGGATAGGCCGCATCGTCATTCGCGCCACTCATATCCATGCCGTAGAAGTGCAGCTTGCGGCGCCCGCCGGCATGCTCGTTGTAATTGCGCATCCACCGGACGAGCTGGACGTTCTCCTCGTAGTCCTCAAAGCCCCAGGTGAGGGAGTGCTTGACGACGCTGCCGGCATGCCCGGGGCCGCCCAAGACGTACTTGTCCACCCTCTGCGACTCGGTGAAGGAGGTCTCGAGCGCAATGGCAGTGAAGCCGCAGTGCTCGACGAGGTAAGCGAACAGGCGGTTGCGAAACGCAAGCGGCTGGTGACCGCCGTGCCCCGGCTCCCCGAGTGCGACAACCCGAGCCGAACCGACGATCTTTCGCAGCGGCGCGAGATCCGATTCGTCCGCCTGCTGCTCCACCGTGCGCAGCGCAATGGCGGTCGCGCGGGCCCAGGAGACGAAGGCCTGCGACCGAACGGCCGTATTGGGCGCGGCCAAGGCGAGGCTCGACACGGCCAGGCCTGCCGCCAGCGCTGCAAGTTGCGCCCGGCACCGGGTTGTGCGACTCACAGAGTGGACGCCCGGATCTCAATTCCGACTGTTCTCGGCCGCGGACGGGCCCCGAAACCGAAGGCGCCGTCGCCATCCTGGATGCCGTTGGCATTGAGCAGATTGGTGGCGAACAGGTCGACTTCCCACTCGCCTCGCTGCACGCCGATGCGCGCATCGAGCATATGCATGATGGCGGTCCGGAAGAGAATCGGCGGTCCGCCCTCGCCCCGGTCGGTGAGGTGCGAGGGACCGATGTCCGTGTAGTCGAGCCGGAAGAATCCTGGCAGGTATTGGCCGATGTCGAAGTGATAGGTACCAGACAGCCGCGCCGTGTAGTCCGTCGTCATGTCGACCGGGTCCCCCACCTTTGCCACCGCAACGCCGGGCAGGAGGCGCACCATTTTGGATTCAGTGGCGCTGCCGCTGAAGGCGAAGAGCAGCCGATCCGTGGCCTGCCACTCGAGCGACCAGTCCCCACCCCAGATGTGGGCATCACCGCCGTTCTGCAGCAGTCCGATGCCGCTCGGGGTGTTCACGTAGATCTGGATGTTGTCATAATTGCTGAAGAAGAGCGCCGCGTCCGCCGCGAGGCGTCCGCCGAGCATGGAAATCTTGGTTCCCGCCTCGTACGAGCGCACTTTCTCCGGCGCAAAGGTGCTCTCGGGCACGCCATAGCCGCCGTTGAACCCGCCGCTGCGAAAGCCGTCCGCGGCATTTACGTAAACATGGAAGCCTTTTGAAAGGATGTAGGAGGCATAGAGGCGCGGATCGACGGAGTGAAAGGATCCAGTCCGATACAGGATTCCGTCGTACTCAGCCCGGTCGTCGTGGAAGTACCGGACACCGCCCCCGATCTCCAGGGCATGGGTCACTTTGTATCCCCCGTTGCCAAAGAGCGAGGTGGATTTCGAACCCTCATCATCGATGGCGATTCCAGATCCCGGCGACCCGCCGCCCCCGCTATACGCGTAGTCGGTCACGTAATCGAGTATGAGGTTCTTGTAGAAGGCGCCGGCCACCCAGTGGAACCGGTTCGCTCCGCGTGACGACACCCGGACCTCCTCAGAAAACGATCGGTCGTTGCGGGTATCCGGGTTATTGAGAAACTGCGATAAGGGGACCGGCGGATAGGCAACCGGGTATTCCAGGCCGACGACACCGCTCGTTGCGGTGTTGAAGTGCGTCGTGCTGGTCAAGACGCGCACGGACCGGAAATCGTAGGCAGCCGTGATGTTGTACAGGT
>JABBNZ010000101.1:9620-12674 GCA_019352035.1 Pseudomonadota bacterium
CGAAGTTCGATTCGAACGGCGTCCGGGCGGTCGGGTCCACGGCAAGCGTGAGTACGTAGTTTGCATCGGCGCCGGAGTCGGTGCCGTTCCCGTGGTTGCGGTGAATGTCCACCAGCGCCTTGACGGTCGCCGCCCGGGCGGGCGTCCACAGCGCCTTGAGCCGCACGTCGCTCAAATTCTGGTCGTTGATGTTCGTCCGGCCAGTCGCCGGCTGGTCGATCCAACCGCCGAGATCGGCGGCCGTGCCGACCATGCGAAGCCCGAAGACGTTCTTGGCGAGCGGAGCATTGACGATCGCCGTCAGCTCCTGGCTCGGCGAGCCGTATTGCGTCGCGTACGTCTCGAAGTCACCCGTGGCGCTGTAATGCTTGAGGTCGGGATCGTTGGTGATGAACCGGATCGTGCCGCCGGCCGAGCCGTCGCCGTAAAGCGTGCCCTGGGGCCCTTTGAGCACTTCGATTCGCTGAAGATCGGTCGGCTGAAAATCGAGCTGCGTATTGCCGTTGTTGGTAATGTCGGCGTCGTCCACGTAGACGCCCACGAGAGAGATCGGGCTGTTGCCGTTGCCGATGCCCCGGATGAAGTAGCGCTGGTAGCCGCCGCCGGTCTGCTGCACCACCAGGCTTGGGACCGCGTAGGACAGAGCAAGCATCGTGCTGATGCCGGCTTGGCGCAGCGCGCGTCCGTCGAGTGCGGTGATGCTCATCGGGACGTCGATCAATCTTTGCGCGCGCTTCTGCGCGGTGACGACGATTTCCTCGAGCATGGCGGCACCGTTGTTCCCACCGGCGGAGCCTCCATCGGCGAATGCACCCCCCGCGGACGAACTGCCGGGATCGTAGGCGGTCATGCCCGCGTGGGTGGAACTGTCTTGTGGGACCGTGCGGTTGCCGCCACGCGGGCGTCCCGTGTCGGTGGCGGCCGTGAAGTCGGATCGAGGTGCGATGGTCACGGTGTGATCCCCGCTCCAGCGATAGGCGAGACCGGTGTTCTGCAGCAGACGATCGAGCGCCTGCCGAATCGACATTCGGCCGGCGAGCGTGGGGACTCGTCTTGCCTTTACCGTCGTCGGGTTGAGCACGAGCTGGAATGAGGCCTGCTCGGCGAGCTGGAGCAGGGCGCTCTCGAGCGGTTGCGCGGCAATGTTAACGGTGACCATCGTATCGAGGGTCGCGGCGCGAGCCGGAAGGCTGAGCGCACACAGCCACAGCGAAACGCAGCAGAGCAGCCAGCGGTGCGGTATGTCACGGTAGTTCAATCGGTCTTCTCCCCGGTGAGCGCTGTTGTCATTGGCACACGACCGATAGGGCGCGTCGTGCTCAACGGTAAGACGTCACGGTGCCGAATTGCGGCAATGCCACCCGCTAATTCGAGGAGGCGGCGGACCCGTGCGCCGGGGCGACCACGAATTGCGAACCGCGCACCGTAATGGAGACCGGGAAGGCACTGGGGAGGGACTGGAGCCACTCGGCGATGCTGTCCTTGTAGACGGCGCCGGTAAAACGCTGGGTGATGGCGGCCGGATGCGTCACCACGATCTTACGGTCGCTGTAGCGGGCGACGTCGGTGAGCACGTCGCGCAGCGGCTCGTTCCGGTAGATGAGCCATCCGTCCCGCCACTGCGCCGCGTGGCTGGGGTCGATTCGGGTGACGATGGCCGAAGCCAGGACACGACCGCCGCGCCGGCTCAGAAACGAGAGCGACTCGCCCCGGATCACGTGCGCGAGCATCAGCCCGCTCGGCGGGAGCTTTCCGGCGGCCCGTGATGCCATCGCGGAGGCGAAGGGGGTGTCGGCGTTGACTTGCACGATGCCTTCGGCGACCGAGACATCGATGCGATGATCAATGGCACGCACATCAAACTGGGTCCCTACGGCTGTCACCACGTCATCGAGCACGCGCACGCGGAAAGGCCAGGCGTGGTTCTTCTGCACGGAGAAGAAGGCCTCGCCCTGCTCGAGGCGCAGATTGCGCGCCTGCGCGGTGTAGGCCACGGTCAGCCGAGACCGGGCGCCGAGGGTCACCTGCGATCCGTCGGGCAGGGTGATCTGCATCTGCTGGCCGGTACGGGTCGCGAAGGATTCAGGGACGGAGCCTGGCCGCAGGGCCGAGAAGTTGCGGACTGCCAGGCCTATGGCGATCGCCGCAACCGCGGCGGCGGCTGCGAGCCGCAGAGGCTTGCTGCGCCACGCCGGGCGAGAATGGCGGCTCGACGAAGCGGCCTGCGGCGGGGCGGCCCGCGGGCGAGCAGCGAGCCAGACGTCGATGGAGACCGATCCGTCGTAGTCGTCTTCTTCGGCAGACGGATGCGCGGACCAATGGGTGTCGCGGAGGCTATTGGGCGGGAGCTGTCGCCATGCGGACTCGACGGCGGCAAAAGCGCACCGATGGCCCTCGGATGCTTCCATCCAATGCAGCCACTCCTGCAGCAGCTCGGGCGAGGGGTTCTCGGTATCGTGGACATCGAGGAACCACTGCGCGGCTTCGAGGCGCTCAGCTTCCGTGTAACTCATCGGCGATCTCCCGAAACTCCCGAGGCTTCATCCAGGCGCCGCCGCAGATGCTCGAGCGCCCGTGCCATGTAGAGGCGCACCATGCGTTCCCCGAGGCCGAGTTCGCTCGCGATCTCGGCCCGCGTAAGCCCCTCAATCCGGTAAAGGAGCAGGACTCGCCGGCATTTCTGTGGCAGCTCGGCAAGGGCCCGATCGATAACGGCGATCATCTCCTCGCCCGCGCAATGCCGCTCGGGAGATAGATCGAAGGCAAAGAGGTCCTCGTGGCTCAGGGAAGCGTGCGATGGCGTGCGACGCCGCGCGCGCAGGCGGTCCGTCGCGAGATTCGCCGCGGTCTTGAAAAGGTAAGCGCGCAGAAAGCCGATGGTCTGCCTGCGATCGAGCTGCAGCAGCCGCACATAAGCTTCCTGCGCCACCTCCCGTGCTTCGTGCTCGGACCCGAGTTTGGCCACGGTAAAGCGCAGCAGTGCGGAGTTGTGCTCGCGGAAGAGCCTGGCCACGTCAATGGGCGACTCTCCCGGTCCGAGCGGGACAAGATCGG
>JABBNZ010000020.1:0-3643 GCA_019352035.1 Pseudomonadota bacterium
CTACTCGCGGCCTCCATAATGTATAACTTATTGATTTTTATGATGATATTACAGGGTCGAAAGGATCCTGGTCCGAATATAATGGCGGAAGCGTCTTCTTAAACAAGACAGCGCCACGGCTTCCGCCATTATATTCGGACCAGGATCCTAATGGCGGCCCGCTCTCAGTCCTCCTTGCGACCTTGGCTAGGCTGGCCCAGGGGGACGCGGGCTGTGCGCCTGGTCGGGCGCGGCAGCGGCAGGGCCAGCTTTACGGGTGCAGGTACAGCGCTAATCCTGCCCCCGCTACCAATCTCAATCGCTGCGCTGTCGCGTATTCCGCTTCAGCCAGGATGCAAGATCGTGCTCGGTCAGCGAACCGTCGGCCACTGCAACAAGCGTGGCGACCTCGTCAGCCTGCGACGGTTCGAGCTCCTGCCCGTTCAGATACAGGAACGCTCGCGTCGCCAGCAGGGCTGTCCGCTTGTTTCCGTCATTGAAGGGGTGGTTCTTCGCGATCCCGACGCACAGCCCGGCGGCTAATCGAAAGACGGAAATTCGACGCTCGTACGCTAGAAGATTGCGTGATCGGTCGAGGGCGCTCTCGAGCAGCCCCAAGTCGCGAATTCCAGCAAGGCCGCCGAATTCGTAGAGAGCCTCGCCGTGTATGGCGGTCGCGAGCGCCGAGCTGATCCACTTCGGCTCCTTCACCGCTTAGCCAACTCGTGGAGAGCATCGCGGTGACGCCGCATGTACTCACGTGTCGACTCAATTGCCGTGGCGAAATCGGGGTCATAGGGCGTGAGCCGAATGCCGTCGGGCGTGCGGGTGGCGAACAGCTCATCGCCCTCAGCCACGCCGAGGGACTCGACGACGTCCTTCGTCAGGATGACGCCTAGGGAATTACCGACTTTGCGTACCTTGACGACCGCTGCCATGGCTATTCTCCGGTTTCGGATACACGTTATAACACATGTAATACATTCAGCCAAGCGAAACGGCCGAGAGCCCTTCTCATGCCGCTGCGAGGCTCAGCCGACGAATAGGTAACAGCTGAATCAGGCCCCCGCTACCACATGACCCTAGTGTCCTTACCGGGCACATGGGTAACAGATCATTCCGCCCCCTGTGCCAGGGGGCGGAATAAAGTGCAGCCCTAAAGGGCAGTGGAATATCGGGAACGCCGCAAACCGCGATCCCGGCGTCCACCTCATCCGGTCGCTGAGCAGCCGCGAACCCGCCCCGCACCCCGGGGCGTCAGGATTGCAGCACCACGAGGTTTTTCTCGGTTGCATGCCGAACCGCCTGAAGCGGAATCCTGCCATCGAATGTTACGAAACGTCCGCCATGCCGAACGGCGAGGCCGAGCAGGTACACGTCCGTAATCTGCCGCGGACCGTGGATCCGCGTTGCATCGAAAACAGTCGAATCAAGGAGACTCGGCGCATCCGGCCAGAACTCGTGGATCATCTCTCCGCACGCCTCGGCCAGCCGCCTGACGAGCGCTTGAACCGGTTGCGGGTTGGCATACGCCGGGCTCGACATGATGCGCACGCAGCCATTCTGGGTCAGCGGACACGACGCCCAACCTTCCTTTGCATGCCTCGCAAACCACGCAATCGCAGGCTCGTGCGAAACGTGATCGGGATCGAACATGGCAATCAGCACGTTGATGTCAAGTAGAGAGCGCACTGTGTCCCCGCACCTTCACGCCCGGAAGAATCATCGCTCAGACGCTGAAGACGAGGTCTGCTCGCTTCACGCAGCTAATACACGTCGTCCTCGCGGAGCTTGTCGACCTGTTCGTTCGTCACCAAGCGACCACGCGAGGCGAACGGCCTCACGCCGTAGACCGCCTTCGGCTCCCGCACCACACCCGTCTCCGGCGGGGTCGTCAGTGCGCGCCGCGCAAGCTCTGAGATCATCTGCCCCACAGTCTTATTCTCATAACGCGCCCGCTCCTTGGCGGCCTGGAGCACGTCGTCTGCGATATCAAGGGTGGTGCGCATGCATCAAATGCTACTGCATCACGCATCAGATGTCCACCGCGATTTGATGCTCGCTGCTTCTCATCGGCCGTACCGCTCAAGGACCTGTTATCCGGCGCAGCACACGCCTTCTGCGGAAATTATTACCCCGGCGTTTAACTAGCGGACACCGCGTCGGCGTGCTGGGGTTGGCCTGATCGTTAAAGCGTTAGTAAATTCCCTCGGAGCAGTTGACTGAGGAATGTGCGCGCCGAGACAAGCACCCGGCTCGTCCGAGTAAAGCAGACTACGGCCGTGTGCTCGACGATAAGACCTGGCGGGACCTCGAGCTCGCGGCGCTCTTCCACCAGCTCGACACGACCATTACCAGGCCGGGAAGCCAGTACCTCTACAACCAGCTGCGAACATTCGAGTTCGACGCGAACACCTCGGCCGAACGCTACGCCACGTCTCGATTGCTCTTGAGGGACGCGCGCCTGCGCGAGGCACTGCAGCTGGCCCTGTCCCGACTGGACGACGACTGCGCCGCCTACATGGTGGAGGTCCTGTTCGGGCCGCCTCCGTTCAGCCTGCGCTATCCGCGACTGCTCTACGCGTGGGCCCTATGCTGCCTGGGCGCGCTCACCCTGGTGATCCCGCTCGGACTGTGGTGGATCGCGCCAGTCGTCTTGTGCGCGAATGGTTTTGTCCAATATAGGACGCCTTCCAAACTGCGTCGCGATACGGAAGCACTCATTCAAGGGCCCCGTCTGCTCGCCGTGGCCGACCGCTTGCATCGATCGGGCCGCACGACGGGTCCGTTCCGCAATTGGCGGCACTGCAAGACGGGAGGCGCAGGCGTGCACGACTGCGTAAGCAGTTTCGCTGGCTCACGGTACTCTCGGATTCGTCCGCCATCTGGGGCGGCCTCGCCCAGGCCGCAAACTGGTTCTGCCTTGCGCAACTCGTCATCTACAGCCGGACGGTACGCAGGTTCATGGATTCCCGGCGCGAGTGGGCCTCGACCTTCGAGCTGGTCGCCTCCCTGGATGCCGCCATTGACGTGGCGAGCTTCTTGCACCGCACGCCAGTGCACTGTCCCGTCACTGTGACGGCCGGTCCTACGATAGTGATCAGCGAGGGCCATCATCCGCTGATCGGCCACCCCGTTCCCAATTCAATCGCTCTGATGAGGCATTCCGCGCTCATCACCGGCTCCAACATGGCCGGAAAGACGACCTACATGAAGATGATCGGGGTCAATATCGTGCTGGGCCACACCCTCGGGTTCTGCCTTGCAAATAGCGCGACGCTACCCCGCTCTCGCGTCATGGTGTCGGTTCGCAGCGATCAATCCGTCGGCCAGGGCAAGAGCGGCTACTCAGCCGAAGTCGATGCGATCGGCGAATTCCTGCGGCAGGCCGCTGCCGGCGAATGCCGAATCTTCATTCTCGACGAGCCATTCAGGGGTACGAACACGTTAGAGCGCATCGCGGTGGCCAAAGCGGTGCTGGATGCGTTGAGTTCCGATGCGCAGGTACTCGCAACGACCCATGACGTGGAGCTGCAACCGCTTCTCAGCGATCGCTTCGAGTTTTTCTATTTTCGAGAGGACCCCGATGTCAAGGGATTCTTCGACTTCAAGGTTCGCCCCGGCATCAGCCGGGAACGAAACGCCATTCGTGTGTTGGAACGCA
>JABBNZ010000020.1:3653-15679 GCA_019352035.1 Pseudomonadota bacterium
TTCCGTCGAGAATAGTGAGCGCCGCCCTGGCCCAGCTGGGAAAGCTGCCCAAACCATAGATATCGAGGCGCAACCGAGCATTGACCGTGGAGCACGCACGCTTCCCGCCATTCAGCGGGCCGACGCGGCCGTGAAAACCGCCAGTTGGGCGTCGAACGCGCGCTTGTAGGCGGGCCGTGCTTCGCCGCGGGCTACGTAGGCGCAGAGGTTTGGATATTCATCCAGCATGCCCGACGCCTTCACTCTGAGCAACACCGACACCATCAGCAGGTCCCCGGCACTGAACTCGCCGTCGAGCCATTCGGCATCGCCAAGGCGCGCGGAAAGTTCGCCCAGTCGCTTACGAAGGCGGTCCTGCACCAGAGGCATGCGCTTCTCGTACCAGCTCTCGTTGCCCTCCAGGAGCTTGGCGATTCCGAGATCAACGATCGGGGGCTCTATCGTGTTGAGCGCAGCAAACATCCATGTGATCGCCCGCGCCCGGGCATCCGCGTCATCTGGCAGCAGGCCCGCGTGGCGCTCCGCGATGTGGAAGACGATCCCGCCCGACTCGAACAGGGCGAGATCGCCTTCTTCATAGGTCGGAATCTGCCCGAATGGATGCAGCGCGAGATGCCCGGGTTCCTTCATCGCGTTGAACGAAAGAAGACGAACCTCGTAGCTCTGGCCCGCCTCTTCGAGCGCCCAGCGAACGCGCATGTCACGCGCCAGTCCTCTGCCGCGATCGGGCGAGCGCTCAAAGGCGGTAATCTTGGGAGTCACAGGAAGGCTCCGAATGGATGATTGCGCGCCGCCCCGGACGGGCCGCAGCCTTCGGGGTGCCGGGTTGCGGCCCAGTACCGCATCAACATTTCTCCTATGGCGGCCTTGGGGCCCGCCGGTCACCGTTTCTTCACTCCATAGACGAATGGCCGGACCGCATGTCGACAGATCTTCGAATGGAATCTGCGGCAGCGCGGCCCGCCGCCCCTGTCGACTCAGAGCCGGCCCGCCTCAGGCGCCCGGCTCGGGGCGTCCACTGATCGGGGGCTCAAGAAGAGCCGCCTCGAAGAAGGTCCGGTAAACGCCCCCCGCCAAGGCTCCGCCGAGGATTGGGAAGACCCAGAAAAACCAGAGCTGTGCGAGCGCCCAACCGCCCGCGAATACCGCCGGTCCGGTACTGCGCGCCGGGTTCACCGAGGTATTGGTCACGGGGATGCTGATGAGATGTATGAGCGTCAGCGCAAGCCCGATCGCGATTCCAGCGAATCCCACGGGGGCGCGCTTGTGCGTCGAGCCGAGAATCACGATCACGAACATGAACGTCATGA
This sequence comes from Pseudomonadota bacterium, assembly GCA_019352035.1. Lineage (GTDB taxonomy): Bacteria > Pseudomonadota > Gammaproteobacteria > Steroidobacterales > Steroidobacteraceae > 13-2-20CM-66-19. The sequence continues at coordinate 4,964 of JABBNZ010000020.1, forward strand.
CCAGCTCGCACACCGCACAGGCCAGCATGGAGTAGCCGCCCGGCGAGTGCAGCCCATAACCGTTGGACGCAAAGCCGCCTGCGAGGCTGAACCCGGCTTTGCCGCTCGCGATCACGTAAAGCACGCCGGCGCCGACGATCGCACCGATCACCTGGGCTGCCACGTAGGGGATGACGAGCGAGCCAGGGAAGCGCCCGCCGGCCCACAGCCCGACCGAGACGGCCGGATTGAAGTGTCCGCCGGAGATCGGTCCGAGTGCGTAGATCCCGGTGAGGACGGTGAGCCCAAATGCCAGCGCCACGCCCACGAAGCCGATGCCGAGCTGAGGAAAGGCGGCAGCCAGCACTGCGCTTCCGCAGCCCCCGAGGACGAGCCAAAAGGTGCCAAGGAACTCAGCGGCGAATTTGGAAGGCATCACTCCCCCTTTTAGCCGAGCGAAGCCGGCAGCGCGGTACTCCGTTGTAGTTTGCTCCCGAGCCGATTGGAATTCCACTCGGCCGCCAGGCCCCTATTTCCGAGCTTCCATCACGTTGGTGTCGAACGGGCCAGCGTGTACAATGTCAGGCTGGATTCGGCCCAGGAATCGCGGGAAAAACCATGCTAAGAATGTGCGGCAGCCTTCTCGCCATAGCATGCTCGGTCGCAGTGACCGGCTGCGTCACCACGGTTTCAGCGCCCGGTGCGAGCCGGGTGCGACTGACCAAGGATCCCGGAGAGGTGGCGGGCTGCACCGCCGTGGGCAACATTCAACCGTTTCCGCAATCGTCGGCCTCGGCTGCGATGATCCAGTTTCGTAATCGCGTGGTTGGATTCGGCGGAAACACCGGCCTGATCACCCGATACGTCCTGGATGACCCGATCGAAGGCATCGCTTACCGGTGTCCGGCGGAAAAGAAGAGCGCCGGCGGCTGACAGGCACGACGATCGCCAAAGATTCCTGCGGGACCGATCCAGCCGGCATCCTGCAAGTGTCGCGCGCCACTCTCTGCGGCGTGGCCTCTCGGCTACCGCCGCGCCCCGAGCCGGGCGAGCATCTGCGAAAGCGCCTCGGGACTGATGTAGAAATGCTCGCAAACACGGCCCCAGAGCATGGCGGTCGGCACGTTGCGATCGCCGCGCTCCTTTTGCGCCTGATGCAGGACGTAGAGCACGATGCGCTCTCGCCGGTTCAGGCCGTCCCGGACGTCCGAAATGCCCTCATGTTCGGCGGGCGTGTCATCGTTGGACGGCAGGCTCATTGCTTCGCGATGCATTCTGGCGAGATTTAGCGGGACGCGAGCTGTGCGATGCAGCGCCTCCAATTCTGAATGACCGCCCCCGGGCCGGCAAGTCGGTGCCCGCTCAGGTACTCGCATGGGAAGACGCCGAAGCCCAAGGGTGGGTCGCCGCATACAACGATCCGGAAGCGGCCGCTCCCGGGAGCCCGCTTTGCCCCGTGCCCCGCGCCCTCGCGGCGACCCTTTCCGGCCGCCGCCCTGAGCGTTGTCCTCGCCCCTCCCGGACGCTAAACTGGCAATCCGCTCTTCTGCGCATCGGCGCACAAGCGCCGCACACCGGAGGTTCGGGTCATTTACGTCGAGATCCTGATCGCCTCGGCCTTCCTGCTTGCGGCATTCGCGGTGGAGCGCTTCGAGCGGCGCACGGGCGTGCCCATGGTGATCGTCATGATCGCCTTGGGTCTGCTCACCCAGCCGCTGCTTCGCGCGCAGGGCATCGTGGCCTCGGAACTGAAGACCATGGTGCCCATCGCCGGGGCCATCGGCGTCGTGCTGATCGTGCTCGAGGGAGCGCTGGACATCGAGCTGCGGCGCGAGCGCATCAAGCTGGCCGCGAAGGCGGCCGCCATGTCGGGGGCGGCGTTCCTTCTATGCGCGGCCGCATTCATCGTGATCGCGACGCGCACGTTGGACCTGGGATACCTGCAGGCAGCGATCCTCGCAACGCCATTCGCGGTGATGAGCAGCACCATCGCGATTCCGGCGAGCCAATTCCTCGAACAGCACGCGCGGGAATTCGTCGTCTACGAAAGCTCCGTCTCCGACATCCTCGGGATCCTGGTTTTCATCGCGCTCGTCAACTCCGGCGGTACCCTGCAGGGGTTTTTGACCGACCTCGCCGGCGGCGGCCTCCTCTCGCTGATCCTGGCGTTCGTGTTTGCCCTGGCGCTGGTCGTGGTATCCACACGGACCGACGCCCACGTGCGCTACATCCCGCTGCTGGCGGGCCTCTTCGCCCTTTACGCCTGCGGCCAGCTCCTGCACCTCTCGCCTCTGATCATGGTCCTGCTGTTCGGCTTGATGCTGAACAACAAAGAAGTGCTCGATCGCGTGCCGCCGCTGCGCAGCGTAGCGGAGAAGATCTCGCCGGCCACGGTCGGGGAATTCAAGGTGCTCGTGCAGGAGCTGACCTTTGCCGTTCGCGGCTTCTTTTTCTTCCTGCTCGGCTATTCCACCAACCTGTCGGATCTCGCCGTGCTGCGCTCCTGGGCCGCCTGCGCCGTGGTTCTCATCATCGTGTACGGCGTGCGGCAAGTGCTGCTGCGTACGATCGAGCCGCAGTTAGCCGCATCCCTCGCATGGATCGCTCCGCGCGGACTGCTCACCGTGATGCTCTACCTCCAGGCCGTGCAAATGATCCCGCTGCCGCGCTATCTCGACGGGACGGTACGCCTGGTGATCATCCTCTCGGCCACCATACTCGCGCTCTCGCGCCGGGCCGGCACCCGGAGCGTTGCGGCTGCGCCCGCCTCCTGACGAATCTGGCTGGCGGCTCACGATCGCAGCACTGCCGGTTTCCGTGCGCTATCTCAGGGCCCACCAGATTCGAACGCGCCCTCGCGGCCGATCGAGCGCGGATACGCAGGTCCTGGACTCTTGGCCCCGTGGGGGTTGCGAAGGATTGCGACCACCTCCCCCTCTCAGCGCACGCGCCAGGCGCCCGTCGACTGACCGTTCGTTGCGCTTTCCCCACGGCGGGCGCTGGCGAGGCGCCAAAGACACGTCGAGCCCCAGCTCTACGTTGACATGACCGCGCGGGTGGCGCGAAGTCGTGCCCCAGAGCCAGCAAGTCATGGGAGGCGCTATGCGATCAGCACTGATTGTTGCGGCGGCCACCCTCGTTTGTGCCTCGTGCGGCGGCGGTTCCGGCTCCAGCTCTCCAGCCGCGGCGAGCGCGCCGGCGGCGACAGCGCCCGCTGCGGCCGACTCGAATCCCGCGCCCCCAACCGCTCCGACTCCACCTTCGACCGCGGCCTCGCCGCCAGCGCCAGCGCCGGCGCCAGCGCCAGCGCCCGCGCCCGCGCCTGCTCCCGGCCCTTCAACACCAACAGCCCCGACCACACCCACCCCCTCTGCGCCTCCCGCCCCTCCGGCCTACGAAGTCGTCGAGATTCCACGCCTCACCGCGGCCGGCAGCGTCAGCGCGAGGGGTGTCAACAGCCACGGCATCGTCGTGGGCGAGTATGAGAGTATCTGCACGCCCGACTGCGGCGGCATACCGCAGGCATGGATGTACCAGCAGAGCAGCGGCTCCTTGAGCGAGCTCACATTCGACCCCGCTGAAACGGGCGCATCGGCGAACGGCATCAGCGACAGCGGCATCATCGCGGGGGAGGAATTGAACGGTGGCCAGCTTGCCGGCTACTGGACGGTCTCGGGTGGCGCGGCAGTGCTGACCGGACAATGGGCCGGTTATGACTGGGCGGTAGCGGCCAACGACGGCGGCACGATCATCGGGGATTTCGGCGCGAGCGGCACGGCGGGCCAGGAGGCGCTCATGTGGGCTGCGCCCGGGTACGAGGAGGTGTTGCTGCCGGCGCTTCCCTGCGACAGTTGCGTCCGCGGCGATGTCATCGCCAATGGCATCAATCAAAGCGGAACGATCGTCGGACATAGCGTGTATGCCATTGGGATGACCACCGCGCCCAGCGTGGTGGCCGTCGAATGGCAGTCAGGCACCGTCACCATGCTGGGCTCATTGCAGGCCTCCGGCGCCAGCGACGCCTATGGAATCAACAGCGGCGGCGACATCGTCGGAGCCTCGAGGGTCGGCTCGGCAGCCGGGGCGCCGACCCACGCAATCCTGATTCACGAGGGGGCGATGACCGACCTCGGGACGCTGCCAGGCGACACGAACAGCTCCGCCGTCTCCGTCAACGACGCCGGACAGATCGTCGGGACCTCGGACGACGGCAACACACAGCGCGCATTCCTCTACGAGGACGGCAAGATGCACGATCTCAACGCCCTGATCGACCCGACGAGCCCGCTCGTTGGACAGGTCGACCTGCAGGCAGCCGCAAGCATCAGCTCCAATGGCTGGATCGCCGTCAACGGCACCGACAGCCGCGATACGGGCCCGAATGCGGATACGACGCGGGGATTCCTGCTCATCCCGTCGCAATGAGATCTCACGGCCCCGGAGCCGCCGTGATCTTACGCGGTTCCCCCAGGCTGTCCTTCGGCAGCACCGAGTGCACGGCGTTGTCGAGCCAGGCCTTGAACCGGGTAAGCAGCGGGGGTTCCGCACTGGGCGCGACCACCACGGGCACCCTACGAGGCGGCGCAACGAAAGCCTCGCGCAGCTTGCCCTTCCAGCGGGTGAAATACTTCGGGTCCAGCCCCCGCGCACGACAGTAGGCGACCTGGGCCTGGCCTGATTTACGCTGCGGAGAGGTGTTCGGCCCACCAGGCTCGAACATCTTCCCGGCGTCTCTAGGGTGAAACGCGTTTCGTCATCGGCGCACTCCCGGATCAATCCGCGGGGCGGAGTGTCGCCAGAGAAAACTTCATCCGCCAGACGCGAATTTATCGACGCATACCCAGATTCCTGCAATGCAGGCCGCGCCAGCCGCGAGGTAAGCCGCAAGGGTCACGTAGGAGCCCGCTATCAGCTTACGGATGCTGTTCTTGATCGACTCGCGATCGTTGAGTTGGGGAAAGGGTTCTTGCGGCTCGGGCACCCCGAGAAACCGGCACAGCGGGCCCCATCCGTCCGTCACGCTGAAAACCAGCAGCCGCTCGGGCGGCACGGCGCCCTTCACTTCCTCGATATAGGCGTTGTAGCGCGCAACGGCTCTTGCCTTCTCGCCCATGACCCCCTTGAGCGTGCGGCCCCACACGAGCTTGTGCGAAAGGTCGCCGAACTTCCTGCCGAACGGCGTCAGCCACTCGAGCACTTTGAACTGCCAGAGGGTCTCGGTGAAATAGATCGTGTCGATCGTGCTGTCGTACCAGGCCTCGGCGCCGCGCGGATGCAGTGTCAGGAGAACCTTGGCATCCGGATAGGCGGTCATCAGTTCCCGCCACACGCAGCACGCGGGATTGTCGACGGTCGCGGTGTAATGGGCGAACACCCGATTCCAGTCATGGGGGGTTCCGGGCGGGCTATTGGCGACCCGGCGCCAGAACTCGAGGTGGCCCTTGTTGGCCTTGTTGAGGATGACCTCCCGCATGTGATAGCAGGGGAAGCCCAGCCGGTTGAGAGCCGCGAACGTCGACCACGTGCCGGTCCGGCCGAAGCCGGCACCGATGACAGCCAGCGCCATAGGATTCCCCCCGCTCCAGCCGGATTGCCGGGGCTCGGCCTATGTTGCGGCGCATCTCCGCCGCCCGCAAGTCGGGCGCGGAGGGGCCGCCGGGGAGCGCTCGCGCCCGCGCCGGTGCACCGGTACCGACCTGAATCACGCATCAGATGCAGAGACGGCCGGCCGCCGTGAGACTATGATTCGGTATTCGCAAGGTCCTTCGGTAACCGAAAGCCGCTCCAGCATGGCGAACCCTCTCGAGGTCCCGGTCCTGATCGTCGGCGGCAGCCTCGTCGGGCTGTCCGCCGGGATGCTGCTGGCCCGGCACGGAGTGCATTCGCTCGTGGTCGAGCGGCACTCCGGGACGGCCATCCATCCGCGCGCCGCGCACGCGACCCAGCGGACCATGGAGATCTTGCGCGCGGCCGGCCTCGAGGCCGCCATTCGCGAGCGCTCCGCGGAGCAGTTCGTTCAGAACGGCGGGGTCGTCGAGGTCCAGACGCTGGTCGGCGGAGCAAGCAGACAGTTCATCGCCGACCTCAACGCCGGCGTCCGTGATGTCAGCCCGTGCGAGCGCGTGTTTCTTTCCCAGGACTCCCTCGAGCCGCTCATCATGGAGCGCGCGAGGCAACTCGGGGCCGACGTGCGGTTCTCCACGGAGATGCTCTCCCTGGATGAGGACCCCGCGGGCGTCACGACGCAGCTGCGCGACCGGACGAGCGGAGCGACCTTCACGGTCCGCTCCCAGTACCTCATCGCAGCCGACGGCGCGCACAGCGGCGTGCGGCGGAAGTTGGGCATCGGGATGCAGGGTCGCCCGCCCTTCTCGAAGAGCGTCACCGTCTATTTCCGCGCCGACCTCCGCGCGCTCCTGGACGGCAAGCAGTGGGCCGTCGTCTACGTGAACCATCCGCATCTGCGAGGGTTCTTCCGCTTCGAGAAACCCTTCGACCGCGCCTTCCTGGTCGTCAACACCGAAGGCGACGCCGCACACCCGGTCACCGACGTCTCGACGGGTTTGACTCCGGAGCGTGCGGTTGGTCTCGTGGCGTGCGCGCTCGGCACGCGGGACATTCCGATCGCGATCGACAGCATCATGCATTGGGAGGCGCAAGCCGCGGTGGCCGAGCGGTTGCAGACGGCACGTGTCTTCATCGCCGGCGATGCGGCGCACGTGATGCCGCCCACCGGCGGGTTCGGCGGCAACACCGGCGCCCAGGACGCTCACAACCTGGCCTGGAAGCTCGCCCGGGTGCTCAGGGCCGAGGCGCCCGCCGCGCTGCTGGCCACGTACGAGGCCGAGCGCCGGCCGGTCGCGGCGCTCTCGGCGGAGCAGGCCTACACGCGCTACGTTCTGCGCACCGATCCGAGTCTCGGTCCCGAGGGGTGCGAGCCTCTGATTGGTGATCTGGACATCGAGCTTGGTTATGTTTACCGCTCGGGCGCGGTCCTGGCGGAAACGCCCGATGATGGCGCGGCTCACCTGAGTCCCCGCGAGTCGCGAGCTCGCCCCGGCACACGCGCCCCGCATCTGTGGCTCGAGCGGCAGGGACAACGCCTCTCCACTCTCGATCTGTACGATACCCGCTTCGTGCTGCTCGCGGGCCCGAACGCCGAAGAATGGTGCCGCTGCGCCCGGATCGCGGCGTCAGAGGAGCGTGTCGCATTGGACATTTCGCGGCCCGGTGCCGAGGGACTCGAGGATCCGGCCGGGCAGCTCCCCGACGCGCATGGAATCGAGCCCGACGGTTGCGTGCTGGTGCGACCCGACGGCTTCGTCGCCTGGCGAGCGCGCAATGCGCAGGGGGCTTGCATTGCGGCAGTGAGGTCGGCGCTCTCCAGGGTGCACGGACGCGGTTGACCCCCGGCCGCAGGTCCGCATCCGTTTCGTTCGATCGAAGCCTGGCGCTTCGTCTCTCGGGCCGCACCACTCGTCGAATTCCCGGGGCGGGCCTCGGCGCCCGCGAAGCCGCGCCCATGGCATACTCTGCGGTCAGCCGCGGAAGGCGCGCCCGCGCCTCCGCGCAACGATATTCTGGAGGATACCTACCGTGAAGCGATTGCTACCCCTGTGTGGCGTGAGTCTGCTGGCGTTCGCCCTCGGCGCGCCCCATGCCTCGACCGCCGCCGAGCCCAACGCCAATGCCAGGCCGTACGCCACCCAATCGAACCCCGAGACGCTGGTGTTGGATGCGAGCACCGCCGACCGCGGCTTCGCGACCTCGACCATGCACATCCCGGTCCGGCCCGGGCCGTTCACGTTCGTCTACCCGCAGTGGATCCCCGGGTATCACGCGCCGCACAATCCGCTGGCGGACGTCTCGCAGATCAAGGTGAGCGCCAACGGCGAGACGATCGCCTGGCATCGCGACCCCGTGGACATGTACGCATTCCACGTCACAGTGCCGCGCGGCGTCCACTCCCTCAAGGTGCAGTTCACCGTGCTGTTGAACGGCGGGACCAGCAAGCGGGCATCGGGCAATGTCGCAGTGATCAGCTGGACGCGCGTGCTCTTCTATCAGAACGACGTCAACTATCACAACTATTACCTCAAGGCGAGCGTCATCCTGCCGAAGGACTGGGGCTACAGCACGGCGCTCACCACGGCGAGTCACACCGGCCAACGCGTCGACTTCGATGAGGAGCCGCTCACCTACGTCGGCGACTCGCCGCTGTTCATCGGCCATTATTACAAGAAGGTGCTGCTCTGGCAGCAGGGCGACGCCCACATGTGGCTCGACATGTTCGCCGACGCGCCGCAGGACCTCGATGTCCCTCCGAAGCTCCTCGCCGCCTACAAGAACGTGCCGGCTCAGGCGTTTGCGCTCTACGGCTCGCGTCACTGGTATAACTACCACGCGCTGCTGTCGCTCTCGAACAAGATCAGCTTCGAGGGCGTCGAGCACCACCAGTCGAGCGACAATCGGGCCTCGGCGGACTTCATGACCAATCCGACGGCGCAGCTCCTCGAGGGCGACCTGGTCACCCACGAGTTCTCGCACTCCTGGAACGGCAAGTACCGCCGGCCCTGGGATCTGACCACGGACAACTACCAGATCCCGCAGCGCACCGACCTGCTGTGGGTCTACGAGGGCATGAATCAGTATCTGGGTGATCTGCTCTCGTTCCGCTCCGGCATTCGTAAGCCGAGCCAGTATCCGCAGTACCTGGCGATGATCTACAGCCGGATGGCGACCGAGCCGGGCCGGGACACCGAGCCGCTGATCGATCTGACCACCGGCGCGCCCTATTTCTACGACCGGGCGCGCGGGGAATACGCCTCGATGCGCCGCACGGCCGGAGATTTCTACACCGAAGGCGAGCTGCTCTGGCTCGATGTCGACACCATCATCCGCGAGAAGACGCACGGGAAGAAATCTCTCGACAACTTCCTGCATCTGTACAGCGCACCGGCACTGACGGGACCGGTCACCAAGACCTATACCCGCGCCGAGATCGAGCACCTGCTGAACGAGGTGGTGCCGTACGACTGGCATGCGTTCTTCCAGCGGCACGTGTATGAGGTCGCAAAACTCCCGCCGACGGGCGAGCTGAAGCGCGCGGGGTGGCGTCTCGAGTACACCGCGAAGCCCAACCCGTTCGTGAAGGCCGCGGAAGGGATGTTCCACTTCGACAGTCAGTGGTTCACCTATGGCTTCAACATCAACAAGATGGGTGTGCTCACCGACGTGCGCGAGGGCTCGCCCGCCTGGAACGCCGGGATGTCTCCAGGCATGAAGATCGAGGCGATCGACGGCCAGAGCTTCACGCCGAAGGTGCTGAACTACTACATGGTGCAGGCGCAGCACCATCAGCAGCCGACCCAGTTCACCGTCTCCCAGGACGGCTGGTTCCACACGATGCCGGTCAGCTATTTCGGCGGTCCGCTCTATCCGCACCTGGTACGGATCCCGGGCACCGAGGATCTGCTGGCGAAGATCATGGCGCCTCACACCGCCCCGTAGGGCATTCAGCGACGAACACCCCCTTGCTTTCGCCTCGGCGATCGCAAGGGGGTGTGACCCCGGAACCGGGGTCACACCTGCAATCAGCCTCCTCCGGCCTCGCGGCCTCCCCGCCGCCATCGAGATCACATAGGCGGCCAGCGCGATCGGGCGTTGCCAACACGCCGGAAAATCCCTGCCGATGCCTGATTTCCCGCCTCGGGAACCACCAGCCCTGCTCTTCCCTGGCAAGCCTGGCGGCAGACGCGGCGCTGGAACGGCCTTTGCTTGAGGGTCCGTCAGGTGACCCATCGGCGAGCGATCTGCTGCGGCCGCGCCGCCGGTCAGAACGACAGGAGTGATTGCATGCGCAACCAGAGTTCATCCTCGAAGAACGTGATCGCCGCGCTCGTCGCCGCCGCCTTCGGCCTGACAGCCGGGCCGGCGCTGGCCCAGACATCCCAGACCCATCGGATGAAGGAAGCCCAGGCCAGGGAGTTGCGCGTCGCGAGTGCGGAGCATGGTGTCAGGAATACCGAGCGCACGATGCGAAGCGGCGCGCATCCGCGAAGCGCTCACCCCGCGAATAGCCACCCGCCCCGATAACTCGGCCGCGCGGCGGCCGCTCCGGTCCGGGTCGGGGCCGGCCGCCGTCCCGGCGCCGCGCAGCTCGCAGCGCTACGCGCCGCGCAGCTCTTTCGGATCGATGGGGAGCTTGCGGATCCGTCTGCCGGTCGCGGCGAAGAGCGCGTTGCAGAGTGCCGGCAGCACCGGCGGCAGAGCGGGCTCGCCGAGCCCCGTCGGCGGGTTGTCGGTGATCCGGAAATGCGCCTCGACGGGCGGCGCCTCTCTCATGCGCAGCAGCCCATAGGTGTTGAAATTCTCCTGCACCACCCTGCCATTCTCGATCGTGACGGCCTGGTGAAGTGCGGCGCCCAAGCCATCGAGGATGGCGCCCTCAACCTGGTTGTAGGCTCCGGCGGGATTGATGATCTGGCGGCCGACGTCCCCCGCCGCCCAGATCTTGTGGACCTTGGGCGTCCCGTCGGGCGTCACGCTCGCCTTGACGACCTCGGCGAAGTAGCCGTAGTGGCTGTAGTAGCAGGCGAGTCCCATGCCGGTGCCGCGCGGCAGACTGTGCCGGTCCCGCCAGCCGGACTTCTCGGCGACCAGCTCCAGCACCCCCCGGATCCGCCCCGTGTCGAAGGGGGGATGCGGGCGGCCCGCGGGCGCAACCGTGGGCAGCAC
>JABBNZ010000020.1:15689-49833 GCA_019352035.1 Pseudomonadota bacterium
GTCGAGCGGATCACGGCCGGCCGCATGCGCCAGCTCGTCGATGAAGGACTCGAAGGCGAATGCGAGCGCGTTGCCGCCGGGATTGCGCAGCGGCCCGGTCGGTACGCGCAGCTCGATGAGCGACTGCGCGTACTGCAGATGCGGGACGAAGCCGGCGGGGAAGTGGCTGCGGGGCAGATCGGCCGATGAGGCGACCTTTCGACCCTGGCCGAAGGTCACGAAATGGTCGCGGAACGCGCCGAGCCGGCCATCAGGTGTGAGCCCGGCCCGGAAGTAATGGAAGCCTGCGGGCCGATACGCATCGTGCTGGATGTCCTGGCGGCGGTTCCAGAGGAGCTTCACGGGGCGGCCGGCGCGCTTGGAGATCATCGCGGCCTCCACCATGTAGTCGTTCGACAGCCGCCGCCCGAATCCGCCGCCCACCCGTGTCATGTGCACGGCCACCCTGCTCTCCTCGACACCGAGGGCAGCCGCGACGAGCCTGCGGCCCGGCTCAGGATTCTGCGTCGGAGCCCAGATCTCGACGCTGCCGTCGCGCTTGCAGTGCGCAGTGCAGTTCTGCGGCTCGAGATCCACGTGCGCCAGGAAGGGATAAGCGTACGCGGCCTCCACCACCTTGTGCGCTTGAGCAAGAGCCTTGTCGACTTCACCGTCGCTGCGCACGATCGACTGCGGCCGCTCTCGTGAGAGCACGGCCGCCTGGCGCTCGAACTGCGCCGTGCTCTGGCCGGCGTTGGAATCCCGATCCCAGACGACCCGCAGCGCATCGAGCGCCTTCTGAGTCTGCCACCAGCTGTCGGCGACGATGGCCACGCCATCGACGAGTCCCATTCTGAAGACGGCGTCCGGGTCGGACTCCCTCAGGAGGAAGACCTCGCGCACGCCCGGCATCGCCCTCACCGCGGCGATGTTGGCGCTCACCACCCGGCTGCCGAACACCGGCCCCTTCTGGTAGGCGGCATAGCCCATCCCGGGCACCACGGTATCGATGCCGAAGAGCGGCTGTCCCGCGAGCACCCGCGCGCTGTCCACGCCGCCCGTGAAATGGCCGATGATCCGGTAATCCTTCGGGTCCTTCAGCGTGAGCGACTGCAGATCCGGCGCCGGCAGCGCCGCGGCTTTGGCCGCGAGAGCCCCGTAACCCAGCGTCCGGCCGCTCGGCCGATGCCGCACGGCTCCCTGGCTTGCATCGCATTCGGTCACCGGCACTTTCCAGGTCCGCGCCGCTGCGAGCAAGAGCATTTGCCGGCCTGCAGCGCCGACGCGCCGCATCGGCTCCCAGTTGAGCGGCGTCGCCATGCTGCCGCCCGCGAACTGCTCGCCGTAGATCGGATTCAGCATCGCCTGCTCGGCGCGGACCTGCGACCAGTCGGCGTCGAGCTCCTCGGCGACCAGCATGGGCAGCATCGTCTTGCTCCCCTGCCCGATCTCGGGGTTCTTGGCGACTATCGTGACGATCCCGTCCGGCGCGATGCTGACGAACGGATTGAGCTCCGCGCCGGCGGCAGGCCCCGCTGCGGCGGACTCACTCGCCTCGGCGCTGCGCAGGTGCAGCGTGAGCAGCAGGCCGCCGCCCGCCGCGAGGCCCGCCGTCAGGAAGGCTCGCCTGGAGAGGCCGGTCGGGGCGCCGCGATGGCCTTCCGGGCGAGCCCCGGCAGCGGTATCGAAAGCATTCTCGCCCGCCATCTCACACCTCCCGGGTGTCGTCGGTCGGCAGGCCCGCCGCCTGTTTGATGGCGGCGCGGATCCGGGTGTAGGTCGCACAGCGGCAGAGATTGCCGCTCATGGCGGCGTCGATGTCCTGGTCGGTGGGCCGCGGATTCTTGCCGAGGAGCGCGGTCGCCGTCATCACCTGGCCGGACTGGCAGTAGCCGCACTGCATCACATCCAGCGCCAGCCACGCCGCCCTCACTCGCTTGCCGACCTCGGTGTTCCCGATTCCTTCGATGGTCACTACCGAGGCAGTGCCCACCTGGGACACCGGCAGGACGCACGAGCGGGTCGGCACTCCGTTCAGGTGGACTGTGCAGGCCCCGCAGAAGGACATGCCGCAGCCGAATTTCGTGCCTTTGAGGTCGAGCTCATCGCGCAGGACCCACAGGAGCGGAGTATCCGCTGGCGATTGGACCTCGCGCGCTCTGCCGTTCACCGTGATCGTCAACGCCATGTTCCGGTTCCCTCTTGGGCGGCAATCAGTGGAAGGAGATTTTACGCCTGCAGCGGGGCTGCGCGAGATCCCGGTTCGAGCCCCGGTCCGGGCTCAGCTCGGCAGCCCCCGGCAGCGGATATAGAGGTGCAGGTACTTGCGGCGCACGTAGTTCGACTCCACCAGCGCGAACACGAGTCCACGCCAGCCGTCGAGAAAGCCGAGCCTGAGCACGTAGCCTCGGAAGAATCGCCACTGGGGGTTGAGGAGCACCTTGCCGATGCCGCAGCGCTTGCCGCCCGCGTAAAGCGCCTGCCCCATCAATTCCGCGTAGCGTTGCATCCGGTGGTGGTGATCCGACAGGCTGCGGTAGGAATAATGCTCGAGGTGGCCCTTGAGCTTGCCCACCCGCCCGGAGACCTGCGTGTTCTCGTGGATCTCCCGTCCCACCCAGCCGCCGCGGCGGCGGTCGAACAGGCGCACCAGCCGGTCCGGGTAGGCATTGCCGTGACGGAGGAACTTGCCGAAATAGTCGGTGATGCGCGGCACCGACCAGCCCGCATGATCGCCGAAGCCGCGCCCGCGCCAGATCTCGATCTCCGCCCGCAGCGCATCGCTCACCCGCTCATCGGCGTCCAGGCAGAGCACCCAGTCATGGCTCGCGGCATCCACGGCGAACTGCTTCTGCGAGCGATACCCGGGCCAGTCCCGCTCGATGACCCGCGCGCCGAGGGCCGACGCCCGCTCGCGGGTATCGTCTGTGGAGTGCGAGTCGACGACGATCACTTCGTCGCAGAAGCCCGCCGAGCGCACACAGGCCTCGATCCGGTCGGCCTCGTTGTGCGTGATGATGCAGGCCGACAGGCCGGTTCGGGGGGCCACGCCGAGCACGCCTCCGTCTCACGGGCAGGATCGCCCGCAAGCACAGTGTATCGTCCAAAGCGGGCTTTGAGGCGCTCGCAGCGGCCAGCCCGGAGCTTCAGCCCCGCGCGGCGCGGCGCCTGAGCCGATAGCGCATCCCTGCGCCCCGGGTTCCGGCTCGGAGGGAGGGGGGAGCCGAAACCCGGGGTGCGCCCTCGACCCGTCAGTCGATGTTCGCCTTGACGCCCACGTAGTACGTCCTGCCCATCACATCGTAGGTCGCCGCATCGGTCAGCAGCGGCGCCCCAGCGACGCGCGGCGGCTGCTTGTTGAAGAGGTTGGTGAGACCTCCCGTGAGCTCGATCTTCGAAGTCACGTGGTAATTGACGTCCAGGTCGAAGTAGTTATAGGCCGCAATGCCCGGATCGCCGCTGCCCGGCCCGTCCATCATGTCCGCCATGGCCGAGATGTACCGCCAGTGCAGCGACGCCCCGACCGGGCCCACGGTGTAGCCGAACATGGTGTTCGCCTTCCATCGCGGGTGCGAGAGATCCGACACGCTCGTGCCGTCCGCCTGCATGGCCGTCTGCGTATCACCGATCGAGCCCGCGTAGTTGAGGTTCGCCACGCCGGGCACGCCCGAGATCGTCAGCTTGTCGAGGTAGGAGACGTACGTCTGCAGCATGACGCGTCCAGCGGCGCGCGACAGGCCGAGGTCGTGCAGCGCGAAGCCCCAGTGCCCCTCGACGTCCACACCCTCGGTGAGGTACGAGCCGATGTTCAGCGAGAACTCCCGCGCCAGCACTATCGCACCCGATGCCGGATCCCGCGTGAGTTGCTGGCAGTAGAAGTTGCTCTCCGAGTAGCTCGGATTGCTGCCATTGACGTTGAAGCAGTTCTGGACGATCGAGTTCAGCGTCGCGCCGGCGATCGCGCCGTTGATCAGGATGTGGTAGTAGTCGATCGAGGCGCCCATGTCGCGGGCCATTCCATGGAAGCGCGGCGTCAGCACGAATCCGAACGAGTACGTGTTCGCGACCTCGGGCTTCAGACTCTGGTTGCCTTGATAGATGCCGTTCGCCGACTGCACTCCGTAACTGAACGTCGGCGAGCCCGCGGCGGGCGACTGCGCCGCACACAGCGCCGTCACCTGCGCCGCGTTCGGACCGGTCCGGTAGCTGCTGTTGTAGTTGCAGGGATCCACGCTCAGCGAATCCTGCGCCTGGACGGTGGGGTTGTAGAGATCCTGCAGGCTCGGAGCGCGGATCGCGCGCTCGAAGCCGCCGCGGAACATCACGGCGTCCGTCACCTGCCAGCGCAGGTCGGCTTTCCAGGTATTGGCGCCCCCGAACAGGTCGTACTGCGAATGACGACCGCCCACATCCACGGACAGGTCCTTGGCGAAGGGCTTGTTCCTGATGAGCGGTGCGCGCAGCTCGACGTACACTTCGCGGACATTCTGCGTGCCGCCCGCCGAGCTGATCAGGTCGTAGGACGGGGAGATGATGTTCGCCGGGAAGGTCGAGGGCATCACGTTGAACGCCGGGTTCAGGCCCGGATCGGCGTTGTAGGTGAAGCTGTCGCCGCGATAGTCGGCGCCCAGGGCGAACTTGAGGTGACCCTCAGGCAGCCTCCAGAGGTTGCCGGTGAGGTCGGCCTCGAGGTACTTCTGGGTGATCAGGTTGTCGTTCTTGGCCGTGGAGCTCGCGTACTGGAGGCAGCCCTTGCTCATCGGCGTCGCGCCGAGCGGATTCCAGGCGTAACCCTGGCAGGTGCTGCCGTCCGACCCGACGTAGTTCGCCGTGCCGTACATCATGTTCTCGATGGCCGGCAGATTGACGTTGTTGGCCTGCTCGTTCTGCATATACGACTGACCATAGGACCCGAACACGTTCCAGAAGAGGGACGTGTCGCCGATGCCGCCCTTCAACCCGGTGGTGAACTGGTAGTCGTTGTACAGGAAGCTCTCGACGCGCGGCCCGAGGGCGGTCAGCCAGTCCTCCATGTTGATCGTGTGAGCGGAGCCGACGCCCGGCCCGACGGGCACCCCGGCGGCGGTGAGGACTGAGGACAGGGCACTGTTACCGTAGACGAACGGATTGTTCGTCGGGATGTTGATGAACTTCCCAGGTCCGACGTAGGCAGCCGCATTCACGTCCTGTGACGTCGAGTGCATGAAGTTGATCTGTCCGTACGCCTGGACGTTGTCGTTGACGTTGTACGTGGCGCGTGCGAACAGGTTGTAGCGCTGCAGCGGCGTCTGGACGAAGAAATAGGGCCCGAGGTAGGACTTGATCGTGGAGCAGTCGGGCGTGATCCCGAGACCCGGCACCCTGCCTACCGGGCCGCGGTAGTTCTGCACGCAGCTGCCCGGATCCCCGGTCGTGAACAGGCTGCCGTCGCTGTTGATGCCGATATAGCCCGGGTAACTGCCGTTGCTGGCGCCCAGGACGGGGCTCGTGCCCGGATACCCGGCGAGAACCGCGTTGACCGCGGCGACCGGGATCGTGCCGCCGATCTCCCCCGCCTTGAAGATGCCTTCCGGCCCGCGCGCCACGCCGCGGTTGAAGATCGTCGGGTTCGAAAAGAACGAGCTGTCGGCTCCGGTGATCGCGCCGCGCTCGTTGTATTCGAGGTCAACGACGGCATTGCCGCGATGGTGGTCGAAATTGCCGCCCATCAGCACGCTGACGCTGTTCTCTGGCCCGTAGCCGCTGGTCGTTCCGCCGTGCTGGTAAGAGAGCTGGATGCCCTCAAAATGTTGGCGCAGGCGGAAGTTGACGACGCCGGCCATGGCGTCCGAGCCGTACACGGCCGAGGCGCCGCCCGTGATCACATCCACGCTCTCGATCAGCGCCATGGGAATCACGTTGAGGTCGACCGCCCCGTTGGGGTTGGTCGGCACCAGGCGCCGCCCATCGAGCAGCACCAGGGTGCGCTCGGGACCGAGGCCGCGCAGGTCCGTGTAGGACTGGCCGCCCTGGAAGCCGGTCGCGCCCTGCACGTCACCGACCTCGCTCTGGCCCTGCGCGGCGGCGAACTGCGGCATCTGGCCGAGCGCCGAGTCCAGGGACACCTGACCGGCGGAGGCGATCTGCGCCGCGCCCACCGAGACCAGGGGACTGGCGGAGGTATAGCTGCGGCTCGCGATACGGCTGCCGGTGACCACGACTTCCGTCAGCTGCGGTGAGGGCGCGGTCGGGGCAGCGGCCTGGGGGGCAGGAGGATCGGCCGACGGATCGGCGGCCGCCGGCGGATCCGCGGCTGCCGGAGGATCGGCCTCGGCGACCTGCAGGGTCGATTGGGCGGCCGTCGTGCCGGCGGTGTTCGCCTGCCCGCGGCGGCGGATCATCAACGCGCCGGAGGGCGAGCGCTGCACCACGAGCCTCGTGCCCGCGAGCAGGCGGCTCAGTGCGTCATCCGCGGTGAAGTCCCCCACGAGCGAGGTCGTACCAGTGCCGGCAACGACCGCCTCGGTGAAAATCACGTCCTGGCCACAGACCTGCGCGTACGTCCGCAGCGCCTGCGAGAGCGGCTCCGGAGTGATGTCGAAATGGAACAGCCGCCCGTGCGCCGAGGCGGCCGGTGCGCCAAGGGCGCCCGCCGTGGAGGCGAGGATTGCGGCAATGGTGACGGATACTCTCGAAGCGCCGCGGTGCGTGCGGCGCCTGCTGGAAACGGACATTCTCATCCCCCTCTCGAGCCAAGCTCATAGATCCCCGTTATGTACGGGGCATTCAGGGTAAGAGACGCCGCCCGGCGCGAAATCCTCCTCCTTTTGCAGAAAAGCAACGCCGAGACTGAACTGCCCGTCAGGAACCGGGGTTCGGGGCGCCTGCGACCGGCCGTCGGTAGGTCAGAACGACACCCCCGTCCGGACGCTCATGCGCCTGTACGGGCAGGTAGGCGGCGATCGTGCTGATGAACCCGTCGACGTCACCCTGGTGGAAAACGCCGCTGATGCGCAGATTTCCGGCGCGACCATCGCCGATGACCATGGTCCGCGGCCCGTATTGATTCATTCGCCGCACGACGCCAGCGAGCCGCTCGTTGTCGAAGACGATCTCGCCTCTCTCCCAGGCCGTCACCCGCTCGAGGTCGACGTGGCTGATTTCCGGCGCCGCCCTCGGGCCCATGACGAGCTGCTCCCCGGGATCCAGATAGATGCGGTCCATGGCATCGCCGGCGCTGCTCAGGGCTCGCGATTGCGCGCCGGCCAGCGTTGCGGACCCCGGACCGGCGCGTGCGGCGTCAGGCACCCATGCCAGCGTCGGCGCATTCTGTGGCAGCACCACCACATGCCCCTTCAGCAAGGTGACGAAGAGCTTCGGTCCGAGCAGATCCACGTCGAAAGCCGTTCCGGTCGCGACGACCTTGTGACCATCCGCGGTCACGGAAAAGGGCCGCGCGATATCGTGCGCGACGTCGAATCGCGCCTGCCCCCGGACCAGCGTCAATGCGCGGGCATCGGCGGTATAGCGCACGGTCACCTCACTGCGCGAATCGAGCGTGATCTGCGAGCCGTCGGGCAGCGTGATGATCCGCCGCTCGCCGAATCCCGTCCGAAATACATCCGGCCGGTTGTGCTGCCAGAAAAGGAACGCCCCCGCCGCAAGCACACAAGCCGCGGCGGCCGCGAGCATCGCCGGCCGTCGCAACCGTTTTGGCCAGACGAGATTGCCGCGCATGACATCGTGCGCATGGACCAGCGACGCGCGCCGCAACCGGATCACACCGGGCGCCGTCGCGTGCTGGCCGAGCACTTCCCACGGTCCCTGCACACAGCGCCACGCCTCGCGGTTGCGCGGATCCTGCGCGAGCCAGGAAGAGAATTCTCCGGCGTGCAGGTCGGCGGACTCCGCGAGACGGGCGCGCCAGGCGGCGGCCTGCTCCAGACGCGCCGGATCGATCTTGTGCATCATGACCGGCCGCACCTGCGGGCGAGATGCAGCACCGCGCGCATGACATGCTTCTCGACGGTGCTCTGCGCTATCCCGTAGAGGGCTGCGATGTCCTTCTGCTTCATGTGCTCCAGGCGAAAGAGGACGAAGACGTTGCGGGTCAACTCGTTGAGCTCCCCGAGCGCCTGCAGCACCTGCGCAAGGGAAGTCTCCCCATCGAGCACGCGCTCCGGGGAGCGCTCATCGACGAGCCGGTCGTCGAGCTCGCCTTGCGCGTCCTCCTCCACCGCCGCGCGCGAGACGGTCGGGTGGCGCACCGCGTGCCGTCTCGAGTCCTTGAGAAGATTCGCGGCGACCTTGAAGACATAACTCTCCGGATGCTCGATCACCTCGTACTCGGAAGCGCGGATCACGCGCAGCAGCGCATCCTGCACGAGATCCTCCGCCTGGGAGCGATCCTTGATCCGGCGCTGAAAATAACTGAGAAGCGGCGCGGAGTAGCGCGCTGCCAGATCTTCCCCGCCGGGCGACGCGGCGACTTTGTCGGTGAGTGGGCTCATGCGGAGCGGGTCCGGGGCTCTCTGATAACCCTACCACGGGCGGCGCGCGAAATCGAACGCCGCACGTCCGATTCGGTCACATCGCCGGCCGGGTGGAGGATTTCGCGGCGAGCGGCGTCTTATTCTCTAATGCGCCCCAGCTCCTCGATCAGCACGCGCATGTTCTCCGAGTAGTCCACCGGCGCGACGAGGAGCTGCATGCCCCCGGCGGCGAAAGCGGCCTCGAGCGCCGGCGCGAGGCCCTCGGCGCGGGTGATGCGTGTTCCCTGCATCCCGTAGGCCCCGGCCAACGCGACGAAGTCCGGATTGCCGAAATTCATGCCGAAATCCGGGAATCCGTCGACGGCCTGCTTCCAGCGGATCATGCCGTAGGCGTTGTCCTCCAGGATGAGGACGACGAGATCGAGCCGCAGGCGCACGGCCGTCTCGAGCTCCTGGGAGCTCATCATGAAGCCGCCGTCGCCGCACACGGCGAGCACCCGCCGGCCCGGATGCAGCATCGATGCCATCATGGCCGAAGGCAGTCCCGCGCCCATCGTGGCGAGCGCATTGTCGAGCAGCAGCGTGTTGGCGACACGCGTGCGGTAGTTGCGGGCGAACCAGATCTTGTACATGCCGTTGTCGAGGCAGACGACGCCGTCCTCCGGCATGACCTGGCGCACGTCGCGCACGATGCGCTGCGGTGTCAGGGGAAAGCGGCTCTCGCCCGCCCGCTCGGCGATGTGCGCCAGAATGCCCTCGCGCAGCGGCAGCAGCGCCCCGGCGTTGGGCAGCTGTCCTTCGAGGCGGTCGGCGAGGAGCACGAGGCTCGGGCCGATGTCGCCGATCAGCTCCGCGTGCGGAAAATACACCTCCTCCACGTTGGCCGGCAGGTATCCCACGTGCAGCACCGTCGGCCCCCCGGGCCCCATGAGGAAAGGCGGCTTCTCGACCGTGTCGTGGCCGATGGAGATGATGAGGTCGGCGCGATCGATCGCCTGATGGATGTAGTCGCGCTCTGACAGCGCCGCGGTGCCCATATAGAGCCCGGAGCCGCCCGCCACCGAGCCCTTGCCCATCTGGGTGTTGAAAAACGGGATCTGCACGCGCCGGACGAAGTCCGACAGCGCATCCGCGAGGCGCGGACGGCTCGCCGCCGCACCCAGCATCACCAGCGGGCGGCGGGCGGCCCGGATGAGCTGTGCCGCCCGATCGAGCGCCGCCGGATGAGCGACCGGCAGCGCGATCGGATGCGGCGGCACGAGCGCTACCTCGGGCGCCTGCTCCGCAGCCACGTCTTCCGGCAGCTCGAGATGTACGGGACCGGGGCGCTCCTGCCTCGCGATGCGGAACGCTTCGCGCACCGTCGATGGGATGGTCGCCGTGCCGATGATCCGGTGCGCCATCTTCGTGAGCGGCGTCATCGTCGAGACGATGTCGACGATCTGAAATCGCGCCTGCTTGCGGCTCAAAACTCCCTTCTGACCCGTGATCATGACCATCGGCATGGCGCCGAGCTGGGCATACGCGGCGCCGGTCGTCAGGTTCAGGGCTCCCGGACCCAGGGTCGAGAGGCATACGCCCGCCTCGCCCGTGAGCCGTCCGTGGGTGGCCGCCATGAATGCCGCGGCCTGCTCGTGGCGGGTCAACACCAACTCGATCTTCGAGCGGCGCAGCGCCTCGACGACATCGAGGTTCTCCTCTCCCGGCACTCCGAAGATCCGCTCGACACCCTCGTTCTCGAGAGCCGCCACCAGGAGCTGCGCGCCATTCCTCATCAAACTGATACCTCGGCTATCTTGCAAACAGGCGGTCGGCTACGTAGGGGTTGCCGCGGCGCTCCGCGCCGAACGTGGACATCGGGCCATGACCGGGCACGAACCGCACGTCATCCCCGAGCGGAAACAGCCGCTCGCGAATCGATCGGATCAAGGCGTCATGGTTGCCGCGGGGGAAGTCCGTGCGACCGATGGAACCCGCGAAGATCACATCGCCGACCCACGCGCAGCGCTCCCCCTGATGAAAGAACACCACGTGCCCGGGCGTGTGTCCGGGGCAATGGAGCACCTCCAGGGTCTGCCCGCCCACGGTGACCCGGTCGCCCTGCTCGAGCCACCGGTCGGGCTCGAAGGATTGCGCCGGCGGAAAGCCGAACTGCGCCGCGGCCTGCGGCAGGGCCTCGATCCAGAACCGGTCTTCGCGCTGCGGACCCTCGATCGGGAGCGAGCGCTCGCGCGCGAGATTCGCGGTGGCCGCGCAGTGATCGAGATGCCCGTGCGTGAGGAGGATCTTCTCCAGTGTCAGGCCGCGCTGATCCGCCTCCCCCAGGATGCGATCGAGATCGCCCCCCGGGTCCACCACCGCGCCCCGCCGGCTGTCCTCGTCCCAGATGAGGGAGCAATTCTGCTGGAAGGCAGTGACGGGAATGATGAGCGCGCGCATCATCCCGGCACGATTGCGCGGCAGCAGGGAACATCGGGCGGGCGGACGGTGGCGGATCGCGCTCTCGGCATGCGCCTATCCTAGCGCACCGCAAGCAGCGGATCTCGGGAATACCGCCGCGACGAGCCCCGCGTCAGGTGACGATCAGCCTCATCTCCGATCGGAATCCGCCTCCGAGTCGCGGCTCCCCGCCCGCGCGCCGCCCATGTCGTCCTCGACATCGAGATAGGCCCGCGTGACCGGCCGCAGATCGCTCAGCGCATCCCGGCCACCCGAACGCTCGACGTCGTCGCGCAACGAGTTATAGCTGCGCGAGAGATCGTGGAACGACGCCCTGACATCGCGGGTGTCACTGCCCCGCTCCTCGACCGTGCGGCGGAACTCGTGCGCCCGATCGGCGAAGTCCCGCGCATCCCGGATGTAGCCCGTCGACTCATCATAGCCGCGCGGCGCATTTCGCGCTTCCTGCGCAAACACCTGCGCTTTTCGATCCAACCTGGCGGCGGAGTGGTCCAGGCCGCCGTGAGGTGTCGTCGCGCACCCTGCCAGCGCCGCCGCCATGAGCAAGGCCGTCAGATAGCCAGCCATTCGCGCACTCATCATAAGCGTCTCCTCGGCCCTGCGGCCCGCAAGCGTACCCGTCTAGGTTAACGCCCCGCCGCGCCGGCGGGTTCCCGGTCAGTGCGCTCCGGCCGGCTTGGGCGCAGCCGAGGCTTGCTCGGTGATCGGCAGCTCGATATAACTGCCGCGCAGCAGGTCCAGCCTGACGGGCACGCGGCCCGCGCTGATCCACTCATCGCTCACCGCTTCTCCCGATCCGTAGTTGATCTCCCGGTTCGGGCGCTTGCTGACTCTCAACACCATCACCAGCCGGGCGCCCGACTGGACGCGCACCGCGGTCAGTCGCCTGCCGGTGAACGTCAGCGACTGCACCCGGCCGGGCGCGAGCAGCTCCCGGCGGGCCGGATCGCGCAGATAGCTGGCGCGGAATTCCTCGGCCGGCGCGAACAGGTGCAGGTAGCTGCCTGCGGGCAGCAGCTCATAGAGCGCAACCGTGACATCGAGGTCCCGCTTGTTGGTCCACACGAGGAGTCTGCCGCTGAATTGTCCGGCGATCTCGAGGCCGCCGGGCAACGGGCCGCTCACGAAGGCGACACCGTCCTTCACCGGCACATTGGCGCTCACCAGGCTGCGTGCGGCGGGCCCGCCGCCATCGTGACGGCGGGCGAGATCGACCGTGAGACGAATGGGTGCGCGGCTCGCCGGCTCCCGCGGCGTCAGGACCCCCGAGCCATCGTGCGGGTCCGCGGCGAGGTAGAGGCGCACCCGATCCCGGGCGAGGTGATCCAGCGCATCCACATGCCGCCATGCATTGGCGCCCATGACTTCGAAGTTGACCCGGTTGGCGAGGAGCGCCGGCTTCGGATCGTTGAGGAAGAGATATGCGAACCACTGCAGCTCGAGCGTGCGCAGGCCGATGAGCGCGGCCGGATCGGTGCGAAGCCCGCGCACCACCTCCTGCGCGTTGCCCTGGCGCATCTCGGCGCGGTCGTACGGCCCCGCGAGCAGGGTTTGATCGGCGTGCGGGTCGTGCTCGTAATGCTGGAGGAAGTAGAAGAGCGTCCCCGCCTCCCCTGGAGTGTAGTACCCGGTCATCGAGAGCACGGGGATGTCCAGATGAGCGAACTGCGCCGGCGCAGGCGTCAGGCGCCGCCAGTACCAGTCGTAGGCCGGATGCTGCAGCCACTGGCGGAAGATCCAGCTCGGACGGCCGGCGATGGAGGGCAGATCGCGAAAGGGCTTGCCGCTCGCATACCACTTCGCATTGAGGGCATCACACCAGGCACGCGTGCCCGGTGCCGGGCCGGCCGCGGCGCCAGGGGCTATCGGCGGCGGGGCGGCCGGGGCGAGGGCCGCTGCGGCGCCGGCCGGCGCGCCGGCGGCGGCGCTCTGGTTTCGCTCGGTCTCGATGCGCTGCAACCAACAATAGGCGCGGTTCAGGCCGATGCCGCCGTCCATCGGGAAGTTGATCCCGGGGGCGATGGCATCGGAAGTGGCGATCGCCTTCAGCTCCGGCGGCAGGTGCTTCGCCGCCGCCCAGGCGACGAAGCCGCCGTAGCCGTCGCCGTACATCCCCACCTGCGCATCGCTCCAGGGTTGCTTGGCGATCCAGCCGATCACCGCGCGCGCGCGCTGACCCTCGTCCTCGAACGGAATCACCTCCCACGCGCGCCGGCCGATGCGCACCGTGGGGGTGAAGGCCACCACGCTGGCGAACCCATAGGCCGCCGCCTGGATCGCCTCGTCGTAGCCGCCCGGCGCGATGCGGTACTGGAGCAGGGTCGTCAGCAGGCCGCTCGAGCTGCGCGGACGGACGAGAAGCGCGGCCACCGAGCTGCCGCCCGGGGTGCGGATGTGGACATCGTCGCTGATCACGTAGCGCCGGTCATCATCGAGCGACACGAGCCCGGGCACGATGGCCCCGAAGCTGCGGTAGGCATCGAACGCGACATACTGGCGGATGAGCGCGACCGCCTCGCTCTGACTGATGCGCGTACGGCCCCGCAGGCGGTCGAAGCTCGCCTGCAGCGCATTGGCGTAAGCCGAGGGCGGCGCCTCGAGCCAGGACTCCAGGTGGTAGGCGTCGAGGTTGTCGAAGACCGGAATGGTCTCCCAGAAGGCGAGGTCGAACGCCTGCGCGAAAGGCAGCCGGTACTGCGCCTGCAGGGACTTCGCGTGAGCGAAGAGATCGTAGACCAACGCCGGCTGGGCGCGAGGGCGGCGCTCCGTGCCGCCGCGCAGGCGCCGCAGCTCGAGTTGCGCCGAGAAGGCGGCCCGGTAGCTGCCGGCCACCAGCTGCAGGGCCGAGAGGTTGGCGAGGTACGGCTCGCGATCGTCGTTGCGGTAGACGGGGACGATGCGCGAGGCCAGGTCGCGCATGACCGCCGGCGTCGCCGGCTCGTAGACCGACGCGGGCGCTTGGAACTCCAGACTCTGCGCCGTCGCGAGCCGCGGCAGCAGCAGAGCCGAGAGAAGGATGCCGAGCACTCTGCGCATGCGGCGTGCCCCTACGAGGCCGGACGCGGGCGTGAGCCCGAGCCGTCCGGCGGCGACATCGCGGCGCGCCGCGCCGCCGCGCAGGAAATGAAGGCCGCATAACTCCAGGCGAGCTGCTTGGCCGAGGTCTGCTCGCCGTGGCGCTGATCGAACTGCTCTGACATGTCGCCGCTTTCGGGGGTGAAGGCGCGGACCGTCTCGAGGTACCGCTCTGCCCGTGCGAGCAGCGCATCTCGCGCCCCGCCCCTGGCGGCGCGAAAGCAGAGCTCGGCGGCCGCCAGGGTCGAGAAGTAGTAAGCGCCGCCGGAATAGTAACGGTCGCCGCGATAGCGCCCAAGCGCCGGGCCGCGTGCCGCCGGCCGGCCGTGATTGATCGGATAATCGCGCTCGAACGCCGCATCGAGCGCCCCGAGCGTGGCCAGGATCCGCGGATCGCTCACCGAATGGGCGGCGGCGCCGTCGTCGCAGGCCTGCAGCACCGCGAGCACCACCGCGATGTCGAGCTCCTTCGCCGAGGGCTCGCCCGAGTCGAGCACCCGTGAGCGGTAGTAGCCCTTCTCGGGCAGCCAGTAGCCGTCCAGGGTATCGCGTATCGCCCGGCTCGCCGCGCGGCAATCGCGCGCTTGCGCCCGCTCCGAGCGCGCCTCGAGCCAGCCGCCTCCCTCCTCGAGCGCCTGGGCGCACACGCGCAGCGTGAAGTAATGCAAGCCCCGCTCCTCCTCCCAGATGTCGTAGCAGGACTCCCGACCATGAGCATGCGTGAAGCGCAGATCCTCACGGACCAACCCTTCGCATGTCGCCTGCAGCCCCGCATCGAGCACGGCGCCGCGCATCCAGCGCAGCACCGTCAGCGCGCGCAACGCCGGCCCGTCGTGCTGCGGCCGTGCCCAGTTGGAAATATCGAGGGTGCCGTCGGCATTGACACGGGTCTCGGCGGCGATGGCATCA
This sequence comes from Pseudomonadota bacterium, assembly GCA_019352035.1. Taxonomy (GTDB): domain Bacteria; phylum Pseudomonadota; class Gammaproteobacteria; order Steroidobacterales; family Steroidobacteraceae; genus 13-2-20CM-66-19. The sequence goes on from JABBNZ010000020.1 coordinate 30,584, forward strand.
CCGTGCACGCGCTCGAGCTCGGCGTCCGGCCGCAGGTACTGCGCGAAATCGGCCGCGACCCTCGGGCGCCACTGCCCCGAGGCGGCCGCGAGCTCCCGGCCATCGAGCCGCGAGAGCGCGGCGCTGAAGCGCACGAATTCGCCGAAGAGCCGCGGCGCCTCGGGAGCCGCGCCAGCGGCGTGAAGCAGCCGCAGCGCCTCGATCACGATGGCCGAGTCGCGGTACCAGTGAAAGAAATAATCCGGGTCCGGATCGTAGGAGGCCGGAACCGGTGAAGCGACCACCGCGCCCGGCACCGCGCGGATGACCTGATCGAAGCCCGGACGGCTCTTGACGAGGCCTACCGGCGAGATGCTGCGCAACATCTGCCGCGCGGCGTGAGCGTACTGCCGATCGATCCAGCTGCCGAGCGTTTCCACGGGTGTCATGCTCATGCCGGCAGGTGCGGGCTCGAGAAGCCGAGCCGGCGCAGTCCCGTGCGCACCTCCGGCGCGCTCATGAAGAGCTTCCAGAGGAGCCCGGTGCGGAAGTTCTCGATCATCACGATGATCGGGCCCTGATCGATCGCCAGATGTGACTCGGCGTACCAGTCGCGCTGCGGACAGAAGGCATCGACGAATCCGTGGTGCCGCCAGATCCTCTCGCCGAACGTGTCGAGGAAGTGCCGCAGCGCGTTCATCGCCTCCGCGGGCGCGTATGGAAAGCTCGCGAGGGCCGCGGTGGGTGCGATGGTGCCATTGTCGTGCTCCGGCGAATGGACGGCGTATCCATCGGGGTCATCGCTCGCCGTCAGTCCCCAACAGTACTCGCCATATGCACGATGCCGGTGGGGATTGGAGACGCAGTGCGCGTAGTTGATCCGCACGTGCCGAAGATTCTGCTCCCAGTAGCTCGCATAGCGGTCCGCGAGGGCGCGCGGATCGAGGCCGCAGAAGGAATAATGCGCGAAGAAGAGCGGCCCTCCGGCCGCCGGTCCGAGCGGCAGCTCGATGCCGCCCCAGCTCCTGCCGTTGAGAAAATCGCGTCCGGTGGCGAAGCCCCGGTGATAGACGTGCGGGTCGATGGGATAGCGCGGTGAGCCGGCGGCGAGCACGTAGGTGATCAGGCATTCGTTCCAGCCGCGGATCTCGTGCTCGAGCGCCCAGCCGTTGTTGGGACTCCAGTGCCAGTAGAGAACGCCGCGCGCGCCGCGCGCGTACCAGTCCCACTCCACCTCCTCCCAGAGCCAGGTCATCGCGTGCCGCAGTCGCGCTTCCGCGGGCGTATCGCGGTCGAAATACTGACGCGCCGTGAGGAGCCCCATGCAGAGGAATGACGTCTCGACGAGATCGCCGCCATCGTCCTTGCGCGAGAACGGGATCGTCGCGCCCGTGCGGCCGTCCAGGAAGTGCGGCAGCGCACCGTGATAACAGGCGGCGCGGCCGAGCAGATCCACCATGGCGCCGAGCCGCTCGAGCGCCTGCGCGCGCGTGATCCAGCCGCGCTGCGCCGCGACCACGAGCGCCATGAGCGCGAACCCTGAGCCGCCGGTCGCGACGAGATCACCGCTCTGCCCTTTGCCGGCGGGTCGCCGGTCGGGCGTGAGACCGCTCACCGGGTGCGCCGCCTCCCAGAAGAACCGGAACGTCTGCCGCTGCACGCGCTCGAGCAGCTCCTCATCGCCCAGAGTGGCGAGCTGCGCGGCGCTCAATTCCTCGAAGGGGGCGGTATGGGACACGGAATTCAACTCCTGCCGTCACGGACTTGGGAAGCCTGGCCGCGCGCAACCGGCGGATCGGTCAGGCGCTGCGCGGGACACTTGACCAGATGGACCACGCGGGCGAAGAGCGGGTCGCGCGATTGCGCGCCACCGATGTGGATGACGCCGGTGCGCGCGAGCTCGTGACCGAACACGTCGATGACCCGCTCGAGGGTGTCCCCGTCGAGCGATCCGAACACACCGTCGATGAGGAGCCACGCCGGCGCCTGCAGCAGCACCCGCGCGAAGGCGAGCGCGAGCTGCTCGTCCTCGCTCAGCTCCCGGTCCCAGCGGCGCGAGATCTCGAGGAGCGGCACCAGCCGCTCGAGCCCGAGCCGGCGCAGCGCGTGCGCGCAGGTGTCCGCATCGAAGCCCTCGTGCTTCAAGGGATACGCCAGCACTTCGCGCAGCGACCCCTGCGGCAGATAGGGCGTGCCGCGCGGGAAGTAGAGGATCTGCTCTCCGGCCGGCATCACCACCCGCCCGGTCCCGAGCGGCCAGAGGCCCGCCAAGGCGCGGAACAACAGGGTCTTGTTGGTTCCAGGCTCGCCCACGATGAGCAGCCGCTCGCCGGTGCGCACTTCCACGGTCTGCTCCCGCATCATGTCCCGGCCGGCGGGGGACGCGATCTCCAGGCTCTCGATGACGATGCGGCCGGCGATGCCCTCCACGTAGGCGATGTGGCTCTCGACCTCGTGCTTGACGTCGGTGGTCACGACGGCGCGCCGGAAGTTGGCCACCCTGAGGAGCGTCGCCCGCCAGTCCGCGATCTGGCTGAAGTTGTCGACGAACCAGCGGAGCGAGGACTGCGCCTGGGTGAAGGCGGCCGCGGCCATCATCATGCCGCCGAAGGTGAGCCTGCCGTCGAAGTAAAGCGGCGCCGCGACCAGGATCGGCGCGACGATCATCACCCAGCCGAAGCCGGCCGTGATCCAGGTGAGATTGGTGAGTCCGGTGACGAGCCGCCAGGTGGCCTGCAGCACCGCCCCGAGGCTCGTCTCGAGCCGCCGCCGCTCCCCCTCCTCCCCCGCGGCGAGAGTGATGCCGTCCAGATGCTCGTTCACCCGCACCAGCGCGAAGCGCAGGTCCGCCTCGCGCGCATAACGCTCGGCATTGCGACCGATGAGGCTCCCCCCCACCCAGTAGGAGAGGAGCGAGCCGATTCCCGCGTACAGAATCGCGGCCCAGACCATGTATCCGGGAACCGGGACCTCGTGCCCGGCGATCGTGATCATGAAGCCCCGCGACAGCACCCAGAGGACCCCGATGAAGGTGACGAGCAGCACCGTGGCCTGCATCAGCTCCGTGCCGAGGGCCGCCGAGAGCTCGCACAGATGGCGCGCATCCTCGTGCATGCGCTGGTCGGGGTTGACGCCCATGGGCCCCGCATTGGCGAGCCAGAAGGCGCGCCGCGGGCTCATCCAGTCGCGGATGAGATCGCCCACCAGGCCCTCGCGCAGCTTCACCTTCAACGCCTCCACCAGCCAGCGCTGCGCCACGTTGAGGACGAGGAGGCAGCCCGCGATGATGAAGAACATCCCGAGCTCGAAGACGAAGTCCCGAAAATCGCGCCGCGTCAGCGCATCGTAGAAGGGCTGGTTCCAGCGGTTGAGCCACACCTGTCCGTAGGCGGTGGCGACGATCACGGCGAAGGCCGCCACGGTGAGCGCGATGAGCGACTTGCCGACGGGAGAGGCCAGCAGCGCCCGCGCCATCATGACGAGCTGCAGCACCAAGCCCGAATGGGCAACCTCCGTCTCGGGCGGATGGCTGTCGCTGCTGTGGTCTTCCGCGTCTATCATTCTACCTGTCATCGTAACGGATCGGCCGTCGCCGCCCGCAAGCCGGAATACCTCATGGGGACACTGAAAACGCAAGACGCAGGGCGCATCGACACGCTCATCGGCCGGATGACCCTCACCGAGAAGCTCGGTCAGCTCACCATGATGTCCGCCAGCCACACCGTGACCGGGCCGGTGATCACCGGGCATTCCGTGAGCGACATCCGCTCCGGCAGGATCGGCAATCTCCTCAATCTTATCGGGGCCGCCGCCGCACGAGAAATGCAGCGCGTCGCGGTCGAGGAATCGAGGCTGGGCATCCCCCTGCTCATCGGCCTCGATGTCATCCACGGTCATCGCACGCTCTTCCCCCCGCCGCTGGCGGAAGCCGCGCTGTTCGATGCTCAGGCCTGGGCCCTGACGGCCCGGGAAGCGGCCCGGGAAGCGGCCGCCGATGGCATCACCATGACCTTCGCGCCCATGCTCGATGTCTCGCGGGACCCGCGCTGGGGTCGGACTGTCGAGGGCCCGGGCGAGTCCGCATGGGTCGGGGCTCGGCTCGCGCAGGCCAAGGTGCGCGGCTTCCAGGGCGCCGATCTCGCGGCTCGCGACTCGATCGCCGCCGTGGCCAAGCACTTCTGCGGCTATGGCGCGGTGACCGCGGGCCGGGAGTATGCCTCCGTGGATGTGTCCGACCGGGCCCTGCTCGAGGTTCACCTGCCGCCCTTCGCGGCTGCCGTGGACGCGGGTGTGGCCGCGGTGATGCCGGCCTTCACCGATCTCGCCGGCATTCCCATGACCGCCCACTCTGGAATGCTGCGCGGGCGTCTTCGCCGGCAGCTCGGCTTCGAGGGCGTCGTGGTGAGCGACTACAACGCCGTCGCGGAGCTCATCCAACACGGCGTGGCCGCCGACCTCATCGAAGCGGCGGCCCTGGCTCTGGAGGCAGGCGTCGACATCGACATGGTCTCCGGGGCCTATCTCGAGGGACTGCCGGCGGCGCTCGAGCGCGGACTCGTCGGCCTGGCGCAGATCGATGAATCCGTGCGCAGGGTGCTCACCCTCAAGGCCCGCCTCGGGCTCTTCGAGGATCCTTATGGCCGGGGCGCCGCCGCGGAGAGCGCCGCCGTCGTGGCGGAGCGGCGCCGGCTGGCTCGGGACATCGCCGCGCGCTCGATCGTGCTGCTGACCAACGGCAGCGGTGCGCTGCCGCTCCCGGCCGGCATCGGCCGCCTCGCGCTCCTCGGCCCCTTGGCCGATGCGCCCGCCGAGATGCGCGGTCCCTGGTGGTCAGCGGCGGATCCCGATGCGCAAGTCAGCGTGCTCGCCGGCATTCGCGCGGCGCTGCCGCAGGCGCAGATCCGCCATGCGAGCGGCTGCGGCATCGCCGATCCCGACGACAGCGGGATCGCGGGGGCTCTGCAGCTCTGTGACGGGACCGAAGCCGTGGTGCTTTGCCTGGGCGAGGCGGCCACCATGAGCGGCGAGGCGGCATCGCGCGCCCATCCGGGACTTCCCGGCCGGCAGCAGGAGCTGGCCGAGGCGGTCCTGCGGCGCGCCGGCGCCCGCGCCATCCCCGTCATCGCCGTTCTCTTCAGCGGCCGGCCGCTCATCGTCCCCTGGCTCGCGGAGCGGGCGAGCGCGCTGCTTGCGGCCTGGTTTCCGGGGTGTGAGGCCGGGCATGCAGTTGCGGATGTCCTGACGGGCCGCACCTCCCCGAGCGGCCGTACGCCGATCACCTGGCCGCGCGCCGTGGGCCAGATTCCGCTTTTCTTCGGCCAGCGCAGCGGCGGCCGGCCCGCCGATCTGGCCGGGCCTTTCGCGAGCAGGTACATCGACGAGTCCACCGGGCCGCTCTTCCCGTTCGGACATGGGCTGACCTACGGACGCTTCACCCTGAGCCATCCGCGCGTGACCCCGCAGTCGGCCCGGGCATCGGACACGGTGGAGGTCCGGGTGGATGTCGAGAACCACGGCCCCCGCAGAGCGCAAGAGACAGTGTTCCTCTTCACGCGGCGCATGAAGTCGCGCGTCGCGCCGCCGACGCTCGAGCTGCACGGCGTGGGCAAGATCGCCCTGGATGCGGGCGCGAGCGGCACACTGACTCTGCCGCTCGCCCTGGAGGAGCTGCGCGCCCCCGGCCTCGATCTCGAGCCGGCGCTCGAGCCGGGAGCCATCGAGATCCTGGTCGGACCGAGCGCGGATCGCGCATCGCTCCTCACCTGCCGGCTGGAACTGGTGGACTAAAGCCGCGCTCGAGCGGCGCGGCGTTGCTTCAGCCCTGACGAGCGAGCAGTTGTGCGACCTGCGCGGCGACCCGCTCCGGAGCACTGTCGCTCGCCGTCATCGCGCAGCTCACTCCACGGCGCGGCGCGTAGAGCCGAGGCTCGGTCACCTTGAAGAGCCCCACGGTGGTGGCATCGGTGGCGGCACTGAGATGCATGAGGCCCGAGTCGGCGCAGACGAAGCAGTCGGCCGCTTCCGCCACCGCCGCGACCTGGCGCACCCGGCGTGAGTAGTACGCAGGCAACTCCGGCAGCGCCGCCATGCCGTTGGGGGGGCGGATCTCGATGACCTGGACGCCCGGCATCCGCGTTTGGAGCCCGGCGATCATGCGGCGCCACCACTCGACACTGAAGCGCTTCGCGCCCGTGGCATGCGCCGCCACCGCGACCACGGGTCCCTGGCGTGCACCGAGCACGCGCTCGATCTCCTCTCTGCCGGCGAGACGCTCGGCCTCGGTCAGGCGGATGCTGAGCTTGGGATTTTCCGCGCGCGCGGCATTCTCATCGAGCCCGAGCAGGCCGCGGCGCAGCAGATACACGGGATAATCGCCCATGTGCACCGGCGCGCCCTGGAAGGGAACGCTGACATCGATCCCCTCGGTTTTGTGACCGCTCGCGAAGCCGAGCTTCAGCCGCGCCGGCAGGTGCCGCGTCAGGAAGCGGGAGGTCCACGACCTCGGGCAAGGATCGATCAGGACGTCGTAGCGCTGCCGCCGCACGCCCAGAAGCGTGAGCAGATGCCGGACGGGGTGGCGAACACCGCGAAACGGCAGCTGGTGCACGCGCCGGACCGAGGGAAACTCTCGGAATACCTCGTGTGCGGCCGGACACGCCGTCAGGATCTCGACCTGGGCAGCAGGCATCGCCGCCTCGATCTCCTCGAGGAGCGGCGTCATCAGCAGAGTGTTGCCCAGACGCGTGTTCGGGCGGCAGATGAGAACGGTCGCGCTCGCGCTTCGCGACTCCGCCGAGCCCGCGGCGCTTGTCGTGTTCGCACCCGCGCCGGCGGATCTCACCGAGCTTCCCGGAGCACTCGCATTGGCGGCGGCGGATCTCAGTGTCTGCGGCGGCATGGCCGAATTATGGCATGGCCGGTACCCCGGATGGCCCGCTAGACTCCGATACCGAGAAGTTACCAGGGTGACGGACTTGCATCCTTCGGACCTCAACGCGTCGGCCGCCATCTTCCTGTCGCAGATCGTGGTGCTCCTCGTCGCGGGGCGCCTGCTGGGGGAGCTCCTCTCCCGCTGGGGCCAGCCGCCGGTCATGGGGCAGCTCCTCGCCGGCATCGTGCTCGGACCCTCGGTCCTCGGGCAGATCGCTCCCGCGGCCGAGCTCGCCCTCTTTCCGCCCTCGCCGCAGCAGCAGGCCATGCTCACGGCGGTGGGGCAGCTCGGGGTGCTCCTGCTGCTGCTGCTCACCGGCATGGAGACGGACCTCGCGGTCATGCGTCACTCCGGCCGCGCCGCCCTCAGCGTATCGCTGACCGGCATCGCCCTGCCCTTCCTCTGCGGCTGGCTGGCGATCGAGCTGCTGCCCGCACCGATGCTGCACAAGCCGCAAGAGCGGCTCCTGCTCGGGCTCTTCATCGGCACGGCGCTCGCGATCTCCTCGGTCAAGATCGTGGCCGTCGTCGTACGCGATCTCGGGTTCATCCGGCGCACGGTCGGACAGGTCATCCTGGCCGCAGCCATCATGGACGACGCCATCGGGTGGATACTGGTGTCGGTCATCCTGGGGGTGGCCCAACACGGCAGCATCAACGTCGGCGTTTTCGCGCGCACCGTATTCGGTACCCTCGCGTTTCTCGGGTTCAGCATCACAGTGGGCCGGCGTCTCGTCTTTCACGCCATCCGCTGGACCAACGATCACTTCGTGAGCGAGCTGCCGGTGATCACCGTCATCCTGGTCATCACGGGGGTGATGGCGCTCGCCACGGAGGCGATCGGAGTGCAAACGGTACTGGGAGCCTTCGTGGCCGGCATTCTGATCGGCGAGTCGCCCATCCTGACACGGCACATCGATGAGCAGCTGCGAGGTCTCATCGTGGCGCTTTTCATGCCGGTATTCTTCGGGCTCGCCGGGCTCGCCACCAATGTCGCATCCCTGACGCAGCCCAACATGCTGTTGCTGACGGCAGGCCTCATCGTCGTGGCCAGCGTCGGCAAGTTCTCCGGGGCGACCCTGGGGGGCCGGCTGGCAGGGCTCACCGGCGCGGAGTCCCTTGCTGTGGGGTGCGGCATGAACGCCCGAGGCTCGACCGAGGTGATCATCGCCTCGATCGGGCTCTCGATGGGCCTCATCGACCAGACCTTCTTCACCGCCATCGTGGTCATGGCGCTGGTCACGACGCTGGCCATGCCGCCGATGCTGCGCTGGGCGCTGAAGCGGCTGCCCATGCGCCCCGAGGAGGCCGCGCGTCTCGAGCGCGAGGCCCTGGATTCGCGCGGCTTCCTCTCCGGAGTCGAGCGGCTGCTGCTCGCGGCCGACTCGAGCCCGAGCGGCCAACTCGCCTCGCGCCTCGCGGGGCTCATCGCCGGCCTGCGCCGCATCCCCGCCACCGCCCTGCATTTCGGACGTGCAGCCGCCACGAGCGCCGCGCCGGACCATACGACCGCCGTGATCCGCGAGGCGGCCGAATCGGGCGGCGCGGAGCACGGCAGCGCGGAGCCGCTCGACCTGACACTGCGCGTCCAGGAGCCGCAGCCCGGCAGCGAGGCGATCCGCTCCGAGGACCGCAAAGGGTATGGCCTGCTCCTCATCGGGCGGGAGGCCGCATCCCACGGCCCCGGGCTCTACCGCGAGATCGCGCAGAGCGCCGCCGGATTCTCCGGACCCTTCGCGGTGGTGCTCGCCCGCGGCAAGCACCGCTCCGGAAGGCTACGGGCACCGCTCAACATACTGGTGCCGGTTTCCGGCACGCGCGTCTCGCGCCGAGGGGCGGAGCTCGCGGTGGCGCTGGCACAGGCCTCGCGCGGCTCCGTGACGGCGCTGCACATCGCGGGCCGCACCTCCGTGCGCGCGCCGCTACACAAGCGCCTCGGCGCGCTCTTCGGCCGCCAGGAAGAGGCCGAAGAGGAGCCCGCCAACAGCCCCATCACGGACGAAATCGTGCAACTCGCACGCGCCTACTCCGTCAACGTGCGATCCACCGTGCGCAGTCACCGCGAAGCGGATATGGCGATCCTGCGCGAGATCGGCGCCGGCCGTCACGACATGCTGGTCATGGGAGTCAGCCCGCGGCCGGGCGACCCGCTCAATTTCGGCGATGTCGCCTCGGTGCTGCTCGAGCGCGCGGAGTGCTCGCTCGTGTTTCTGGTCACCGAGCCTGCCAGCGGGAAGTGAATCCGCTTGCTGCCTTCACACGGCAGGGGCCACTGGTTCGATCGCGGTACCGCGCACCAGAATCAAGAACTTACGAAACAAATGCCCTTCCGTACGGAAACTGTACGGAAAACCTTCGCCGCGGTGGCACCCTCCCGCTCTCGCGCTCTGATCATGAGCCGACGTCTGGATCGACACTGAAGGCGTCTTCGACGCGCCCGCAGGTTCAAATCGTGTCACCCAGACGACAGCCGCGCAGTCAAGGCGGTCTGTATCTGCATAGGCTTACGCGTCGTCATCCGGTTTTGCATTTCCGGCGCGAGCTCTGGTCGCGCTTTTTCCTTTTGCGGGTGCGCGCATCGGCGGCAACTCGGTCGGTTCCAGCACAAAGCGGCGCATCCGGCTCGCCACTTCCGGCGGAATCAACGTGGGACGGCCGCTGGTTGCCGTGATAAAAACAAGCACCTGTCGCACCTGCATGCGCACCTCGCCGTGGAACGAGGCCTCGATGCGAACTTCGCACGAGGTGCGCCCGACCTTCGCGGTCCACAGCTTGAAGGTCAGCCGGTCGCCATATTTCGTGGGTCGCGGAAAATCGACGGTGAAGTGCACCGACGGAGTCAGTAACTGCTTGTGATGAAACAGGCCGGGCGCGCTCGCCTCGAGTCCGTCCTCGAACCAGTCCTCGACAAAGTCGCTGATCATCTCGAAGTAGCGCGGATAGAACACCCATCCGGCCGCATCACAGTGACCGAATCGTACCAGGACCTCGCGTTGAAATGCCGCCATTGAGAAGCCTCTGCTTATTCGGAAGCCGCGTCCACGAGAGACACTGCCCAGGCTGGCACGACGGTCCGGACGCGAATCATTTTCTACGGGTAGCTCCAGCACCATAGTTATGGAGCGTTGACACATCCTCCAATACCGCATCAATTCCAGTATGTAAGATATTCATAACTTGATGGGCTTGAAAAGCCCGGTGGCGCCGCTTCGCTCCTTGTGCTCGGAGTATGTCCATCTTTACCAGCACAGCAACGGCGGCATTGGCAGCGGGGAACGAAACATTCAGCCGTTTAACCAGTGCATTGACCGTAACAACAGGCTGACCGAGCAGGAGTTCGGCAAGGCGCCATACTGCAGCGTCCTTGCGGATACGGCGTGCCTTGAGGCGTTCGTGCCACTGGTCAGCGATAATTCCCAGCTCGCGCAAGAGATGCACGGTGTGGCGACACGAGGCTATCGTGCATTCGAGAAACAACTGGAACCAGTCAGACCAGCGCAATTTCATCTGCACAGCGAGTAGAGCGTCGTAGTATTCCCGCTGACGGAGCTTGAGGAAGGTTGCCAGGTGGATTGGGGGGTCCCCGTCTGCGAGGAACATGAGAGGAAGTAGGATCCGCCCCACACGCCCGTTGCCATCGACGAACGGGTGGATGGCTTCAAAATGAGCATGAACGATCGGAGCGCGGGTCAGCACACCGAGGCGGAGATGGCTCTCAGGATCAGGCTCATTGCGGATGAGTCGATCCAGTCCGGCCATCAGTCGTGGTACTTCCGCGGGCGGCGGCGGGATGAAGCGGGCATACTCCATCTTCAGTCCGCCGATGAAGTTCAGGACCTCGCGAAGTTTCCCAGGGACCGCGCGCGATTCTCCGGTCATGAGCTCCCTATGCAGCGAACGGATAAGACGGGTGTTCAGCGCGTCGATTCCCTTTGTCCTTACCTCGGAGACGCCCCGCATATACGCATGGACATAGTTCAGCGTCAGGTCGGCATCCGCATCCACTACCGCGTCGGGTGTTCCGGCCTCTATTTCGTGCAACAGTAGCTCGTCGAACTGGGTATGGGTCCCTTCGATCTGGCTGCTATCCACGGCCTCGCGCCGGTTGAGCATATGGATGAGCAAATCCGCGTAATGCGGGGCACCGGCGATAGCATCGGCAAGCACCTGCATTTCACGGTGCGCCAGCGGCAAGAGAGGTGAATCAATAGGAAAGAATGCCAGGTCGGGCGGCACCACGGCATAGCATCCGGAGTGCCCCGGAACAGGTACTGCCGTAGCTCTAAGCGACGGGTGCAGATCAGACTTCTTCACCTGGAGAAGACTTTAATAACGATCCCATTGTTTAAGGATACTAGATCTATCCTTTAATTATCTAGGTGGCCATTCAAGGCTTAAAGCCCCCCTCGATTATTCCCCTCCCCCAAGGGAGTCCGCCGCCACCGCCGGGTTCTTACGGCAGCTGGGACAATTCTGGGACACTTCGAAAATGACATTGCGTGATATCAAATGACATCACGTGATACCAACCCCCTGTTGCAAAAGCGGTTTGGGCCCGCATATCCTTGATCCGTAAGACCCTGCCCCCCGTTTCACACGGCAGGGGCCACTGGTTCGATCGCGGTACCGCCCACCAGAAATCAAGAACCTAGCGAACTAGGCGCGGCGCCGTACGTAAACGGTACGGTAAAAAATACGGCGGAATGCCGAAGCTGCGTTTATGCGAACGATCACCGGCGGCGGCATATCCACATTGTCCGGCCCCGCCTCGCAGGCTCAGCTTTCTTCGCTGCTCCCCTGCGACCTTGGGTTATGCCGCGAGCTGCGAAATCTCAGAGCAACTGGCTCAGAAAGGTACGTGCGGGGACAACCACCGGATCAGTCCTCGTGAAGCAGTCCACAGCCGCAAATGGCCTGTTCAGTACGACCTGAAAAGCGTGGCTAGCCTCTGTCTGGGTCTGAAAGTATCGGAGCGAATCAGAGAGCTTGTCATCGCCGTTCTTGACCTCAACCAGGAACCACGGCTTGCGATCCCGCACGACTAGGAAATCTACCTCTCGCTTCAGCTTGTCACGCAGATAGCGAAGCTCGAAATTCCCGAGCCCCAAGTCGGTCCACCCCTCGACGGCTTTTAGCAAATGGCACGCAATAAAGGTTTCCGCGCGCGCTCCGGCATCATCAATACCCGACCAGTCACGCAGATACCACTTCGGCTCCTTACGGAGCGACTTGGCCACGTTTTTGAACCAAGGCCGCACCAAGAACCCGTAGTGAAGCCGGACGAGCAAATCGATCCATCTTCTAACCGTATCGACAGCAGTGCCGATCTCGCGACTCAGGTTCGAATAGATCAACTGTTGAGCAGACTGCTCCGTGAGAATCAGCGACAAGGTTTCCATCGCAGCCAGGTCCTGCAGTCTCGAAACCTCGCGCGAATCCTGTTTGGTCAGCTGATCCTGGCGTAGAGTCCTCCAACGGCGCGTGAACCTCTGATCGCGCTTGAGGAATGGTTCCGGGAATCCCCCGTGCTCGATGAGCGCCTCCCAATCTGCGTCAGAGATCGGCTTAGGCGATTGCACGACAGACTCGGGTACCGCTTGCCGCGCGCACTCCCCAGCGCTCCATGGGTGCATGCGGAACAGGAAGTACCGGCCCATCAGGCTGTCGCTACCACGACGCGTGATGTCCAATCGTGAGCTTCCGGTGACGATGATCCGCGCGCGATCCGCGTGGATATCGAAAAATCCTTTGAGAAAATTCTTCCATTTTCTGTCCTTGTGAAGCTCATCGAAGACCACCACCGGTAGCCGCTCCCGCAGTTCCGCGAGTCCGATGTGTCGCGCTACGGCTTCGGGTCCACGGAGGATGATTCGGCGGTCGTCGACGCTATCCCAGTTCAGATAAGCGGTACTCAGACCGCGGCAAGTGGTCGTCTTACCTACTTGGCGCGGGCCGCTCACGAAAGCCATCTGGCGATGCTGCGCCAGATGACCCTCGAGGATGTGATCGTACAGCCTGGGTCGAGGTGCCATGGACCCTTTTACGGTATATCGTAAATTGGTACGGACCATTTTATGATATATACGAAAACAGTCCAGTCCATTCTGGGCCCCCCGCTATCATCGGCATTTCGGCGATTGGGACTGGCGAACATTGTACGGCCGCGGAAACTATGCGGACTTCGATCTTCTACAAGCCGGAAAATAAGGCGATCTGAATCGTTCATCCACACAGTAACGATATCCGCATAGGCGTCGATTCCGGCCAGCGAGCCTTTCCACGATTGGTTACCCCGATCGATGGGGATCTCTGCGTGGCCATGACAGATCCGCCGCGATTGGGACACTTCTGGGACAGCTGCGGAGTGACATTGCGTGATATCAAATGACATCAAGTGATAACTAGTCTCTGTTGCAAATGGGGATTGAGCTCGCATATCCTTGATCCGTAAGCTCCTACCCCCCGTTTCACACGGCAGGGGCCACTGGTTCGATCGCGGTACCGCCAGTCTCCTTACCAGCCGGGTCTAGCTCCGTATGGCAGGCGGTATGGCAGATGGTCGGAGATTCGGTCCTAGATCGCGACGCACGCCCATAGCCTCACCGAGCAATTGCCAACGCTTCGGTTCCGAAGCGAAGAGGTGCGAACACCGATGCTGTCGAGCGCCATCGCCCGGTGAGGAGGCCACGGGGCTCGGCTGTCGCCGGCTCAGGCCCGACGTTCCGGGTCGAGGGCACCCGCAGGGGGGGCCTACCAACCCGCCCCCGATGCAGGTCCTCATAGTCGCGGCGCCCCGCACTTCCCGCGCAGCTCACCATCACGGCTGGACCACCGCGATGTCGAACGGACGTGCGCCCACGGAGAACGGACTCCCGGCCTGATCAGTGAGCTGACCGGTCGTGGCGTTGACGCTGGCGACTCCAACGGTCAGATTCCTGGCATTCCAAATGATTGCCGTCGACCCTGTACTGTTGAAGACAACGTAATTCCACCCATCCACGCCGTACGACTCACCGGTCAACAGAGTGAGCGCCCCGGTAGTGGAATCTATGCTGAACGTCAGAAGAGGACTTCCGTTGCCGCCATCACTCGAGAGAATGGAGCCATGGAAACCAAGTCAAAGAGAGATTCACCCGAGGACCGGCGCTGGGGAACGCGATGCAGTTCGCCGAAGGGTTGATATTCTGGAATTCGGGATTGCCTTTTGATCCGGTCGCGTTTGCGCCCGGGAATTCGTTCAACGGCCAGACCAGCGCCGCCCCCAATGCGTCCTTCGATGGGTCCCTCGACCGGGCTTATTTCATCACCACGGACCAGGGGCCGGGCAGCAGCACCGCGACCGGGTTCCTTGTCGGCGTGGCAAAGGGTCTCACCGCCGGTAGGACGGAGTATCAGTCAGCATTCAACCAGCTATGTGCCGCCGAGCAGCAGCTGCAGCGAGCCCGTCTTGCGCGGCAAGACACCCTCTGTCGCGAATCGATGCCGGAGGCGCAGCGCCACTGGCTTGAGGCGAATCGATCGCCACTCGCACGGCACTGGAACCTGCTTACCGGCCTCACAGCCGATCAGCTCTGGTATGTCCGCTAAAGACAGCCCGGCCTCTGGACCGCCGGAGCCATGGCGTTCCTTCCTGAGAGAGCTGGACGAGCTTCTGAAAGGCCCACTCGAGCTCCGTTGCCGGGGCGGTTTCGTGATTACCCAACAGTATGGGATCGGCCGGGACGCATCGTCGATCTGACCTACGACCGGGCATGTTGATTGCTGGGAAGCGCCACTCGCATGAATCGTGTCGCCGACAAGGTAGCGATTGTCACCGGGGCATCCGTCGGCCTCGGCGCGGCATCCGTCCGGATGCTCGCGAGCGAAGGCGCAGCGGTCGTTCTCGCCGACATCAAGGATAAGGAGGGGCAGGAGCTTGAGCGAGCGATACAGCTCGCCGGCGCCAAGGCCCTCTACGTGCACCACGACGTCGCGAGCGAAGAGAGCTGGAAGGCGCTCATTGAGCGCACGGTGGCACAGTTCGGGCAGATCGATGTGCTCGTGAACAATGCGGGTGTGGCCGCCAGTGCAGCGCCGGAAGAGCAGACCTTGGAGCAGTGGCGCTGGCTGATGAGCATCAACCTGGACGGCGTATTCCTGGGGACGAAACACGCGATCCTCGCAATGAAGGCGCATCCGCCGAGCGGTGGCGGGTCCATCATCAATCTCTCTTCGATCGAGGGATTGGTCGGCGATCCACAACTGGGAGCATATAACGCCTCCAAGGGCGGGGTCCGGCTCTACACGAAGTCTGTAGCGCTCTACTGCGCCAAGGCGGGACTCGACATACGGGTCAACTCGATTCATCCGGGATACATCTGGACCCCTATGGTCAAGAACTATCTGCGCTCGCGCGACGGCCAAGACATGGCCGCCAAGCGCGCTGAAGTAGCGGCCATGCATCCGGTCGGCCGCATCGGAGATCCCGACGATATTGCTTTCGGCGTCCTGTACCTGGCTTCCAGCGAATCGAAGTTCGTCACTGGCGCAGAACTCGTCATCGACGGCGGTTACACGGCGCAATAGCCACACCACCGCCCGGGCGCGCGGCTCCGCGGTCGATGCGGCGACCACAGAAGCGATCAGCACTGTAAGCGTCCTACCGTCCACAGGCTGGCGGCATAGCGGATCCCCCATTTGCGGGGCGCCGCTTGGCCGCCCGGCGGGCTTCGGCCTATGATCGCGGAACGATGCCTCGAGCTGAACTTCCGAGCCCGAGCATTGAGCGAAGGGACGGAGAGTCTCGAGAGCGGAATGCCGCAGAGCCGGCCGCTCCGCGCGAGCGCGATTTGACCCAAGAAATTGCCGACCTGGACACCCCGCATGGTCTCCCCTCAGCTTAGGCAGCGAGCGGCTTTCCTGGCCCTGGTGGGCGCAACCACCGCCGGCATCGTGGGTTGCGCATTGCTCGCGGCACCCTTCCTGGCCCCGCTGGTGGGGGCGGCCACGTTGGCGATTCTGTTCGTACCGCTGCACGAGGCCCTCGAGAAACGACTCAAGCGTCGCAACTTGGCAGCGGCTACGTCGGTCCTCGTCGTGGCCGCGCTGGTCCTGGTTCCAATGGCGTTCGTCATCAAGAGAATCGTCGACCAGGTTGCCTCGGGCGCTCTGTATTTCCAGCATCAGGTAGACACCGGCGCGTTCCAGAGCTTCCTCGACCGCAATCCGCGGATTGCGCCGATCGGCACTTGGATCGAGCAGCACGTCGAGCTGCGCTCCATCTCTGCGGCCGTGGCTGCCGAGCTGAGCCATGCCGCAGCGTCGTTCTTGCGTGGATCGGTGGCGCAGCTGCTCGGCGGCTTACTGACTTTCTATCTTCTCTTCTTCTTCCTGCGTGACCGGCGATCCATCGTGCAATGGGTCGAGCATGCGCTGCCGCTGAGCGCCGACGACACGATGCGCCTCCTCAATCGGATCACCGACACGGTTCGGGCGACGGTCTGGGGCACGGCAGCAGTATCGGCGGTCCAGGGAGCACTGGGCGGCCTGATGTTTTGGATCCTCGGATTACCCGCTCCGGTAGTCTGGGGGTTCATCATGGGTGTCTTGTCTCTCGTGCCGGTGCTCGGCGCCTTCATCGTGTGGATACCCGCCGTGGTGTTCCTCGCGCTGCAAGGCCATTGGAGCAAGGTCATCGTCCTGACGATATGGGGCGCGGTAGTTGTCGGCGGGATCGACAATCTCCTGCGGCCGATCTGGGTCGGTAGCAGGCTGAAACTGCACACTCTGGCCGCTTTCATCTCGATGCTGGGCGGCATTTTGCTGCTCGGCGCATCCGGATTCGTGCTCGGCCCGGTCATTGTGACGCTGACCCTGGGACTGCTGGATGTCTGGCGCACTCGACGGACCGCCGAAGGCCAGTCCCGCTGAGCTCGCGCACGAACGGCATCGGCTTTGCGTGCGCCAGCTTCAATGCACGCCGCAGCGACACTGCGTCGCATCCATTGCGCCAACGCACTCCGCGCAGCTCAGGAGTTCCGGGATAACTGCGGAGGTCAGGGCTCGGTTGGTCGCCGGCCCGCGCGCGATCCGGGCCCTTGCAAAGCATGCGAATAACTCCTTATTGAGCAAAGCGCCAGAACGGCCTCACGCTTGGAGTGCGCGGCAAGGGTTTACGAGCGAGGCAATGGGTCGGGCACCACCACCCGCCCATATCGCGAGAACAGATCATGAACGTCATCGAGACCAGACTAGCACGAGCCTCCACGATCCTCACGGAGCCCACGGCCCGATATGACAAGGTCAGCATTCTGCTGCACTGGTTGACGGCCGCGCTCATCATCCTGCTCTGGATCATCGCGCAGGTGATCGACGATTTCGGGCGTGGTACACCGCGCATGATGGTGAGATCGGTTCACATTGCGCTCGGCGTGTCGCTCGCGGTTGTGATCGCGGCCCGTCTTGGCTGGCGCCTGAGTCCGAGCAGGCGCGCCCCGCTTGCGGTGGCGGGCATGCTCGGCGTTGCCGCGCGGATCGTACACTACGGCCTGTACGCGCTTGTGATCGGAACGATATTGCTCGGACTCACGAACGTCTGGGCACGAGGAGATACGATTTTCGGACTATTCACAGTTCCGAAGCTCGCGCCGGGCAATCCAGGGCTGAAGGAGACAGTCGAGGAGCTGCACGAATGGTTCGGGAATGCGGTTCTGATCGTCGCCGCCCTGCACGCCTCGGCGGCGCTCTTCCATCGCCTCATCCTCAGAGACGACGTACTGCGCCGGATGCTGCCGGAGCGGGTGCGCAGATAGAGCCGAGGGGCGAAACGGGACGGTCGGTTTATCGCGACATGCCCCTCGTCGTACCATCAGCTCAGCTAGATTTTTGTCTCCGTCGGCTGCCAACTTTGCGGCGGGAGACCCTCGATTCGGATCGCCGGGCTATTCGACGCAGGATCCCAACGGCTACGCCGCCGGTAGATCACCCACGCTTCGATGGAAATACCGCAACGGCCGCAGCGCCGGCTACGGTTGCCAGTCGAGAAGATCCGCGATCCGCTCCACGGTCACGTCCGCGGCTGGATAGGCCGCGATCTCCCTGGCGTCATGAGCATAATGACCCTGCCGCGGAAAGACGGTAGTCAACGAGCCGCCCCACGCCGCCTTCATCGCCGTGAGGATGCGCAGCTTGTCATCCACCATCACGTAACGCGATGCAGGGAAGCGGCGCACCACGGAATCGAGCATCCGCTCCTTGTGCAGATAGATGAGCACCCGCCCTTCCACCGCATCCCAAAGACCGGAGCGGCGTACCTTGCGCGGCTGAAAGACCACGTCCCCGTCCGACAGGATGGCGGTCGGGCCGAAGCGGCGGCAGTGCTCGAGCACCTCCAGCGCCCCAGGATAGAGACGGCTCGCGAACGGATAGTCCACCAGGAAGGAGGACATGAGCAGCAGTTGCGGCTCATCGAGGTTCTCCAGGCGATAGCGCTGCAGCGCGCCGAGATAGTCGGCATAGCCAAGCTCGGCGCGCAGTGCCTCGAAGATCGTCCAGTAACGGTCGCGCTGTGCGCGGCCGAACTCTCGCTCCAGATGGATGCTCAGGTCCTCCAGTACCGCATCGTTGTCGAGCAGCGTGTTGTCGACATCGAACAGGAACGCGACCGGCGCCGGCGTCATTGCACGCTATAGCCGCGTGCCTCGAGACACGCGGTCACGGCGCGCTTGTAGTTCGAGGGTGTTGCCGTCGAGGCATGGGTTTCATTGGCCGGGTTGATGGGATCGAAGCCTGTCTGACCCACCGCCCATTCGTGGCACTGATATCGGTCGTTCTCCGTCTGCTGCTTGCTCTGCCCGTTCTTCGGGTAGACATACAGGCTCATCGCGCCCTTGCTGCCGCCGCTCTCCGATTGCGCGGGCGGCGGCGGTGCGGCCCCTTCGGCCGTCCCGCCAGTAAGGGGGGGCGGGTCGGTCACCACATATTGACCATAATTAGGGCTCCACACGTAGTACACGCCCTGCCAGTAATAGTACGGGACGCCGCCCCACCAATAGGTGGCGTAGCCGGCCGGCAGGCCCGTCATGAACCACGGGAAGTCCCAGTCGAGATATACGTGTGGCCAAAAGCGGCCGTCCCAATCGCCGCCGCCCCAGTAGTGCGGCTCCCACCGAGGTCCCCAGGGGCGCACCCAGTAGCTGCGCCCGCGCCCGTCGTCCCAATTGGGGTGCATGCCGATCCAATGCGGTACGGCGTAGCGCGGATGGCCCCAGAAATGGCCCTCACCGCCACGGTCGCCGGAGCGCCCCCAATCGCGGTGGTCGCCCCCGTCATGCCCCCAGTCGCGATGGTCGCCCCCGCCACGC
>JABBNZ010000102.1 GCA_019352035.1 Pseudomonadota bacterium
CGCGCGATGAGCGCGGCCACGGCCCCGGCATGCAGTCCCAGGGAGATTCCGACCAGGGGCGAGGGCTGCCAGGGCGGCGGGCGGGCGGGGGATTCGGTCGACAATTCAGCTGAGCTCCGGCGCTGGCGCCACGGCGGCCGCGCGGCCCCCATTTTCCCATAGCCGAGTACCGCAGCGATGCACGATTGCCCGGATAGCGGCGGGGCCCGGACCGCGCCCCCCGGATCAGCGCCGCACATCAGCAAGCCGCCATGAAGGGTTCTGCCCGCCGGGACCTCCCCGACCCGCAGACGGGCGCATGCCGCGATGGGCTCACTTGCGCACTGGCCTCGCACCCCGCGCGAGGAGCGCCGCGAAAACGAGCGCCAGGAAAGCGCCCGGCGCCACCGTCGCACCGAGGTCCCGCAGCACCGGCACCGTGGAGAAGGCGATGACGCCGAAGCCGAGCACCGTGGCGCAGTTGGCGACCAGGAGGGAGGCCAGCGTGAGCGCGGTCTCCTGGGTATCGCGCTCGTGCGGCCGGTCGAAGAAGAGGGCGTAATTGGAGCCCACCGCGACGATGAGCAGCATGCCGATCACGTGCAGGAGTGTCAGCCGCTGCCCGAAGAGCGTCAGTCCCGCGGCGACGGTGAGCACCGCCGCGGCGAGGGGCAGCAGGATCCGCGCCACCCTCGAGGGGGAGCGCAGCGCCACGAGCAGCAGCACGGTGATGGCCGCGAGACCCAGGAGCGAGAGCCGCATCGCCTCGTGCAGATACGTCTCGTAGAGCGCGTTGGCCTGTCCCTTCAGATCCAACACGGTGGCCCGTGCCGGCGCCGCCGCCGAGACCGCCTGGCGCACCTGCGCGTAGTCGATCGCGAAGGCATGCGGTCCCGAGGTCGGGGCATCGAGCGGCAGCAGCGCGTGCCAGCGCGTGCCCTCATGCACCAACAGGGCGTCCACCAGGGGTGCGAACGAAGTGCCCGCGAGGTCCTGGCGTGTCAGGAGCGGCCCGCGGCGCGCCGCCTGCACATCCTTCAGGAACGGTCCGAGGCGCGAGGCTCGAAGCGCCAGTCCCGCGAGCGCCTGCTTCAGGCTCACCTGGAGCACCGCGGCCGGCGGCAGACTCCGCCGCCGCGCGAGCTGCACGGCGCGGCTCGGCAGATAAAGCGCCGGGCTCTGGAAACCCGAAATGACGTTGCGCGCGATGAGGCGCTGGAGCTCGGTCCCGACCTCCTCCGCGCCCCGCAGTGCCGCCTGCCGGTCCGCCGCCGACACCACTACGAGATACCGTACGTCCGGCGCGCCCAGATCCCCGCGCAGCTTCCCATCGAGCTGCTGCGCCGCCTCGGGCACCGGGCTCAACGCGGAGAGCTCATGACTGAAGAGCCGGTCGCGGTGCAGGTACAGCACCAGCGCTGAGGCGAGCGCGACCCCCCCGACGATCACGCCGCCTGCCGACACCCGTTGCAGCAGCCGCTGCGCCGCCCGTCCGATGGGGCTCAGATCCCGGATCATGAAATCTTGCGGCAGGAGGGCCGGCAGCACGAAGCGCGTCGCGAGTCCCGCCGCCAACACTCCCGTGAGCGAATAGAGCCCGAGCTGCGCCAGCCCCGGAAACCCCGACGGCAGGAGCGATGCGAATCCAAACACCGAGGTCAGCATGCCGAGCCGGATGGTCGGCCAGATACCCGCCCACGCCGCGGCAGGCACCGGCGCGCCGGCCGATCCCGCGCCCGCGCGCGAGCGCGACTGCACGAAGAGGTAAATGGAGTAATCGACGCCTTCCCCGATCAGCGTGACCCCGAATCCCAGCGTCACCCCCTGCACCACGCCGAACCCGAGCGCCACCGCCGCGATGCCGGCGAGCGCGGCGGAGGCCACCGGGAGGAGCCCGAGGAGCACGGGCGGCACGGAGCGGTAGACCAGCATGAGCAGCGTCAGGATGAGCACCGAGCTCACGATCGAGAGCCGCGTCACCTGTCGCTCGATGTGCGAGCGCGCCTCGACCGCGAATACGCCCGGCCCGGTCATCCGCAGCGAAGCGCGCACGCGTTGCGCGGCAAGCGCCGCCCCGAAAGCGCCGCGAATGGCATTCATCGCGCGCTCCTGGCCATCCGTGTCGGAGCCCGCCGCCCGCGTCTGCACGATCAGCAGCGCGAGCTTGCCCTCCCTCGAAGCCCAGACTCCATCGAGTGTCCGCGGCGGCTGCCGTTGGCCCAGCTGCCCGATGAGGGTCATCATCTCCCCGGTCGGATCGCTCGGCACCAGCGACTCGGCCAGCAGTCCCGCGGGCGAGGCCAGCATGTCGATCGTACTGCCGATCGCCGCCCTCAATCCCGCGACCGTGAACCGCTGCGCCGTCACCGTGTCGCTGAGCAGATAGCGGTGCGCGAAGAGAAATGCCTGATCCCGCCGCGCGCTCGCCCGATCGCCGTTCTCGACCGACACGAACCGCGGCTGCGCCCGCAGCCGGCGCGCCAGCCCTTGGGAGAGCCGCGCCCGCGCCGCCTGATCCGCCCCCCCGATCGCGACGATGATGAGCCTCGATGCCACGCCCTGACGCAGCTGCTGCACCAAGAGGCGCTGCGAGGGCGTAGGCGCGCGCGGTAGGAACGCCGACAGGTCCGCCGAATACCGTGCCCGCACGACGATCAGCGCCGCGATCGCGAGCAGCAGCGCCCAGACGAGGATCGCCGCCCCCCGACGCTTCATTTCTCCGGCCCTTGCGAAGCGCCCATCCGCATCACCGACCGATCCCCATTGGCCTTGTCGATCTGCACCGACTCGACATCATCGCCCGCTCCCGCGATCCGGATCCGCCGCAACTGCCGCGCGACTTTCTCATTAAGCGGCGCGAGCCCCAACTGCCAATGCGCCAGGCTCCCCTCGAACTTCACGCTGAATACCTTCTCGAGCGCCCCCAGATCCCCCGCCATGGTCGCCCGTATCGCATCCACGTAAGGGGCCACCTGCGGATACTCGCTCAAGTCAAAATGATAAGTCCGATCCCCGCGGGTCACCGTGAGCTTCCCGCTGTCCAACACCAGCGATTCCTTCCGAGGCGTCAGCGCCTTCTTCTCCAGATGATCCGGCGCATCGTAAATCAACACCCCCGAGGACTTCAGCGGCCGCTCCAGAATACCGAGGTAGTCCTGCTCGACATACGTGACCTCCCCGTGCTTGCGCTGCGCCAGCAACGCCATCAGCTTGCCGAGCTCCCCGTTCGCACCGTTCGCACCGTTCGCGGCAACCGCCGTGGCCGCCCACACGAGCATCAGGATCGCGAATATCCCGGGAGCACCCCGAGCGGCGGCTCGCGCCCCTCGATTCAGGCCATCTTCATTCACGTCCAAAACCTGTAAAAGTTGAACCAGTTATAAGGATAAGCCCGGCAATACTCCTCCAGCCGCCCGGCATAGCGCACGACCGCCTCGCGCACCGCCGCCTCTCTTTCCTGCCGCCCGATGCCCGAGAAGTCCGCGATCTGCTCGAACACCACCCGATACCGATTCCCGCCCAGATACAACCCCAGCATCAGAATGACCGGCCTGCCCAAGAGCGCCGCCACCCGCATCGGCCCCACCGGAAACCTGGCCGTCGCTCCCAGGAACCGCACGTCCATCACCCCTCCATCCCCCGGCGTCCGATCCCCCAGCATCCCCACGAACACTCCCTCGGCCAGCAGCTCCCTCACCCTGAGCATCGCCTCCACGCTCCCGAGGGCCACCGTATCGACCTTGGCCACCGGATTGATCGCCGCCAGCATGGCATTGAGCTTGCGGGCATTGTCCTCGTAAGCCACCATGGCCACCCGCAGCCCGCGCTGGCGCCGCCCGATCGCCCGCGTCACCTCGAAGCTGCCGAGATGCGCTCCGATCAGGAACCCGCCGCCGCCCGTGCGCAGCCGAGCCATCATGAGCGCCTCCCCATCGATGGCGATGTCGAAGAGCTCGAAGCGCTCGTTCAGCAGATACAGCCGATCGTGAATGGTGGTGGCGAAGCTCATCACCTGCCGGAACCGGTCCCGCGCCCGCGGCCGACGCCCGAGCACCCGCGGCAGGTAATCGAGCGAGGCCCGCCGCGCCCGCGGCGCGAACAGGAAGAAGTACCCCGCAATGCCATAGAGGATGACCCGCCCCGCGCGCCGCCCGAGCGCGAGCGAGAGGAAGGTCATGATCCGGATGAGGAGCACGCTGCCGCGCTCGCGGTTGTTACGCCACTCGGCGGAGGTCATCAGGGCCGCGGCGAGGTCAGCTGCCCCGTCGCGACGGGGCGCTCGCCGCTCGAGAGGGTGAACCGGATGCCCCCGCCCGCGAGCCGCTCGTGCTTGAGCCGCAGCGCCTCGCCCGGGGCCGCCGGGCTCAGGAATTTCACGGACGACACCCGCCAGCAGAGCGGCTCCGTCCCCAGGTCCCGCTCGATGATCCTCACCGCCTCATCGAGCAGCACCACCCCCGGCAGGATCGGAGAGCCCGGGAAGTGGCCCTCGGTGGCGGGGTGCGGCACCGGCAGCGACAGCGGCGTCGAGGTCATGAGCTGCCGATGCGGCGAGCGGCGGCCGAAGCCTCGGCGGCCAGCGCCTGCAGCGACTCCCGCGGGAGCTTGCCGGTGCTGTTGCGCGGCAGCCGCTCGAGGAGGATGAGCGGGCGCGGCAGAAACACCGCATCGATTCTCTTGCGCAGCGCCTCCGTGAGGCGCGCCGCATCGAGGCCCGGCGCCACGGCCGCCGCCGCCACGCGGATCACGCCGGCGGCGGAAGTCTGCGGCTCCCGCGGAAAGAAGAACGCGCCGTCCTGCACCCCCTCGATGGCGTTCAGCTGGTGTGTCAGGTAGGCGAGGGAGCTGCGCTTGCCGGCGATGTTGACCAGATCGGCGAGGCGCCCGTGCAGCAGGAAGTGCTGCTCGTCGATGACCTCGAGCTCATCGCACATCGGCGTCGGCTGCTCGAGGTGCCCGCCGCGCGCCCAGGCGCGGCCCTCGTCGAGGGTCAGGCAGACCCCCGGCCAGAGCCGCCATTGCCGCTCGCGGGCCGTGCGGCGCGTGGCGAGCTGACCGCTTTCCGTGGAGCCGTAGATCTCGATGAGCGGCGCGCCGAAGCGCTGCTCCGCGTCCCCCGCGAGCTCCTGCGAGAGCGGCGCGGTCGCCGAGACGATCAGATCCGCGGCCGGCAGCTCACCCTGCGAGGCAAGCAGTGCGCGCAAATGGATCGGCGTGCAGATCAGCGCCCGGGGTCGCGGCAGGCGGGCGAGCGCGGCGCTGACATCCGCGGGGTAGAACGGATGCTCCGCGCAGAGCGCATTCCCGGCTTGCAGCGGAGCCAACACGCTCGACTCGAACCCATACATGTGCTGCGGCGGAACGGTGGCCAGCACGGCGTGCCCGCGGCCATCCAGCAGACCGAGCCGCTCGGCCCCATCCCGAACGCAGCGTGCGAGGCGCCCCCAGGTCTTGCGGTGCGGCACCGGCGCCCCCGTCGACCCCGAGGTGAAGACGATGGCCGCGATCTGCGCCGCATCGATCTGCGGCACGCGCCAGCCGCCCGGGCCGGCTGGCGCCCCGTGCGCCCGCGGCGCGCCGAATGGGCGATACCGCACCTGCGGCAGGTCGATGTCGCACTGCTCCTGGTCCGTCAGACAGAAGACATCCGGCGCGAAAGCGGCGAGCCGGCCGATCACTTCCGGGGTATGGGTCGGTGGCAGCAGACTCACCTTGTCCGTGAGGAGGCTCGCGGCGAGCCCGACCGTGAAGCGGTAGCGGTCCGCGCAGACGTTGAGCACGTGAGCGCCGGGCGGCAGCTCGGCGGCGAGGCGCCGGGCCTCGGCGAGGAATTCCGCGGCGCTGACAGGGACACCCGCGCGGTAGGCGACCGCCTGCTCGGGCGCAGCGTGGGCGATCAGCGCAATGGTGGTCAGAGATTACTTCGTCCGGTGGGCGGCGATGTACTCGGCCAGCCGGCGCAGCGAGCGGAAGATCCTCTCGTTGTCTTCGCTGTCCGCGCGCAGCTCGACCCCGTAGCGCTTGGAGACCACGAGCGCGATCTCCAGGACGTCGATCGAATCCAGGCCCAGGCCCTCGCCATAGAGCGGGGCTTCGGGGTCGATCTCGGCGGCGGCGGTCTCGAGGTTCAGCGCCTCGACGATCAGCCCCGCGATCTCGCGGGCCAAAGCGGTGATCTCGGCCGGAGCAGCCGCCGGTTCAACGGGCTGGAGCAGGGATGAGGAGGCAGTTTTGGACATCGTCTTAGAAGGCCCTTCCACGCAACGGGCAACCGCCGCCTCCGGTCCGGCGGCCGACCCCCCTTGCAATGAGCTTATGATTATACAAGGGCGAAGCGGCTGGCAACCGCGCAGCGCCTCAATCGTGCCGTAATCGACGTACCGCGAGCAGGGGCAGGCGCAGCAGGAATCCCGCGAAGAGCCTCAAGTGCATCCAGGTGAGGAGCGCGTTGTCCCGCCCGTAGTTGAAATGCGACACCCCGCCTTCCGCCCGGCTGAAATATCTGACCGGCGCCGGCAGGTTCCTCGCCGGCACCCCGCGCCAGGAGAGCCGCACGGCCGCCTCGACGTCGAAGTCGAACCGGCGCATGCCGAGGCTCGAGCGCATCACCGCCAGCAGCGGGCCGATCGGGTAGACCCTGAAGCCGAAGAGCGAGTCATGGATGCCCGCCCAGAGGGTCTCCAGGTTCGCCCACCAGTTCGAGATCCGCCGGCCCTGCACCCGCAGCGCCGGCGCGCTCGCATCGAACAGCGGCTCGCCGAGGATCATCGCCCGCGGCTCCTCGCCCGAGGCCCGCATGAACTGCCCGATGAGCTCGGCCGGGTGTTGGCCGTCGCAGTCCATCACGAGCGCATGCGTGAAGCCCCGGCGCAGCGCCCGCTCGAGGCCCGTGCGCACCGCCGCGCCCTTGCCGCGGTTGCGCGGCAGCACGATCACCTCCAGTCCCGGATCCTCCCGCGCCATCGCCGTCAGAGCGGCCGCCGTGCCGTCGGTGCTGCCATCCACCACGACCCACACCGGCTGCCACTCCCGCCGCGCGGCCCGCACCGTCTCGAATACCTTCCCGCCCGGGTTGTAGCTCGGGATGAGCACGAGATGGGTCGTCGAGGACGTACTCATGCGCCGCCGATCCAGGCTCGCTGCGGCGCCTGCGCGAGCTGCCCGGCGTACTCCCGCCTCAGGGCCGCGAGGCACTCCGCGGTCCCCGCGGGCACCTCGAGGCGGCTCCCGAGCCGCACCCGGTAGTGGATCGGCAGGCGAGGGGCCCGCAAGAGGGGCCAGGCCTTGCCGAGGTAAGGCGAGTCGGTCTCGATGAGCGCGACCTGGATCGGCGCCTGCGCATGGCGCGCAATCACCGCGACGCTGCCGGTCAGGGCGTTGACCGGGTGGCGCGTGGTGCGGGTGCCTTCGGGGAAGAGCAGCACCACCGCCCCGCGCTCGAGCTCCGCCACCGCATCCTTGATCATCCGTAGCGGCGGGTCGCTGCGGATGAAGCCCGCGAGCCGCGCGCCGGCGCCCAGGAAGAGGTTGTTGAGGAGCGCGGGCTTCAGGATGCAGGCCAGGTCCGGATGGCGGGCGAGGAAGAAGATCGCATCGATCGAGGTCGGATGGTTGGGCGCGAGAATCACGGGCGGTCCGCCGCGCAGGGCATCGATCGCGGTCAGGTCGAGCTCGTAGGCGCCGCTCAGTGTCAGGAAGCGGGCGAAGAGGCGACAGCCGGCCATCATGGTGTAGCGCGCGCCGGCCCGCCGACGCGCGCGCGGGAGGGGCGTCAGCAGCAGCACCGCCAGGGCCGTCCAGGCAAGGATCATGACGGCGAAGACCGCGAGCAGCCCGTAAGTTATCAGGTAGTCGCGGACCCGCTTCAGAGGGCGCGGCTCCCCGCCGCCTCGATCTCGACCGCGAGATCGCGCCGGCAGATGTCCGCCTGAAGGTACACGACCGGTGCCTGCCCGCCGATCGCTTCGGTGAGCTGCGCCCGGATGAGGGGCAGGTCCCGCGGATCGCGGACGTAGACCTTGTAGGCGAGGGCCTCCAGGGAGAGCTTCCCTCCGAGCGCCTTGCGTCCGGCTTCCTCGAGCAGCGCCTCGATATTGCGCAGCGTCTCGCGCGTCTGCGCCACCGGGTCTCCCGTGTGCATCGTGCGGTGGCCGACGATGCTGGCCGTGCCCGAGATGAAAAGGGTCGCCGCATCCTTCTTGCGCAGCACGGCCGCGCGGGAGAACGACGGACTGCGCGGTCCGTACTGCGCCGGGTAGTGGTATGCGCTCACCTGGCGCGGGTTCTCGATGAGATCCGGGGCGAGGCGGCTCGCGAGAAAGTAGATGACGAGCGGACTTCCGGAGGCGCACCCGAGCGCGCTCGCGGCCGCCACGTTGCCGGCGATGTCGCGCCCGCAGGCGATGAGCGCCTCCTGGCGGCCGCTGTTGAATTGCCGGTAGCGCTCGAGGCCGTGGCGCTCGAGATTGATGTCGGGAAGATAATTCCAAACGCGCACCAGATGCGGGTAGTCCACGGCGGCGAGCGTCGCGAAGATCTCGCGGTACGCCTGCGCGGTGGCCTCATACAAGGGCGTGCGCTCGCCGGCCTCCCCACTCGGGGGCGCCACCTCCTCCTCGTGTACCGAGAGGCTGCCGAAGAGGACATCCGGGCTGCACGTGTATCGAACACGCCCGTGAGCGCCCGCGCGGACCTCATCGCCAATCCGCCAGAGCTCGAGCACCTCGCCCGCATGCCCAAGCACGGGCAGCGACACCTGCGCCAGCGGAAAGCCGGGCGCTGCGCCCGCCGCCCGCGATTGCCGCCCCAGGCGCTCGAAGAGGGCGCCGCCCAGCACCCCGCGCCGCCCCTGCGCGGCGGGGTCGCAGGCGTTGAGGTATTCGAGCTTGAGCGCGCCGAGCCGCTCCATCAGCCGGCCGCCGCCGCGTCGGCCCCGGGCGATCGCAGGTTGAGCGCGCGCCGGCGCGCGGCCGCGAGCGAGCGCCCGGGCATCAGGGCCGAGACCCCGTAGTAGAGCATCTTGAAGGCGCGCAGCGCGTTCCAGATGGGCGTGCCGCCGTAGATGTCGCCCGCCAGGAGCGAGAGCAGCGCCTCGCGCACCCTGAACGGATTGTGCGGATCCATGAACAGCTCCTGCATCGCCGGCCGCGTCATGCGGTAGATGAACCAGGAGAACGCCCGCGGACCGTGACGCGACACCCGCGCAAAGCGCCGCAACGCGGCCGCCCGGCGCGCCGGCTCCCGCAGGGCGAGATCGAGCGCTTCGGCGGCCGCGGCGCCGCCCTGCATCGCAAAGAGCACGCCGGAGGAGAACACCGGATCGATGAAGGCGTACGCGTCGCCCGCGAGAAGATAGCTCTCCCCGCAAGGCTGCGTGCACTGGTAGGAGTAATTGCCGGTGGCCTCGACCTCGCTCGCGAGCTCAGCGCCGCTCAACCGCTCGGCGAGCGCCGGGGACAGCGCGATGGTCTCGAGGAAATACTCGCGCACCGGCTTCGTGCGCTGCTTCATGTAGTACGGCCAGACCACGACGCCGACGCTCGTGATGCCGTCGGCGAGCGGGATGTACCAGAACCAGCCGTGCTCGAACCAGAAGATGGAGATGTCCCCGGCGCGGCGCGGCTCCTCGTGGCGCCAGGCGCCGCGGAAATGCGCATACATCGAGGAGCTGTTGTGCCGGGGGTTGCGCCGCTTGGTGCGAAGCCGCGTGCCGAGGAAGGTGTCGCGGCCCGAGGCATCGATGAGGAAGCGCGCCCGCCAGGTCTCCCGGGCGCCGTCCTCGTGCTCGGCGTGCACCCGCACGCCCTCATCGCCCGCGAACTCCACGTCCGTGGCGCGGCAGCCCTCCACGACCGTGGCGCCGAGCGCGCCGGCGCGGCGGATGAGGATCTCATCGAGCTCGGAGCGGCGGACCTCGTAGGCGTGGGGCATCTCCTTGTTCCAACCGTCGGCGAAGGCGTAGGTCTGCATCCGGCCGTGGACGGGCGAGTAGAACTCCACCCCCCATTTCTCGATCCCGACCGCATGCACCTCGCTGGCGATGCCGAGGCGGCGAAAGAGCGGCAGGTTGGCGGGCAGGAGCGACTCGCCGATGTGAAAGCGGGGGTGGCGCGCCTTCTCGAGCAGCACGATGCGATGTCCGCGCTCGGCGAGGAGCGCCGCGGCGGTCGAGCCCGCCGGGCCGCCGCCGATCACCACCACGTCGGTCACCGAGTCTGCCGCTGTCATCGCAGGCTACCGCGAGGCCGTGGTCGTCGCCGGCGGGCGCTCGATGAAGTCCTTCATCTTGTGGGCCTCGGTGCGGATCTTCTTGCCCAGCCGATGCGCGCCGCGGGCGATGGTGTGCCCCGCCTTGCGCGAATCGTGCGCGATCCGCCGCCCCGCGCTCTTGGAGTCGCGCACGATCGTGCGCCGCGCCGGCTTCGTATCGCGCGCGATCGCATGTCCCGCGTACCGGGAAGTGTCCGCCACCTTGTGGCCAAACACCTTCGACTGGCGCTTGATGCGCGCGCGGGTGCCGCGGGTGCGGTAGGCGACCTTGCGGCCGAGCTTGCGCGAGCGATCGGCGATGGTGCGACCGACCTGCTTCGCATCCCGCGAGACCACATGGCCGATGTGCCGCGCGTCCTGCTTCACCGTGCCGCCATCCGCATGAGCGGTGCGCGGGCAGAGCGCCAGGGCGGCGGCGGCCGAGAGGACGATCAGCGCCAAGGTTGATGCGGGGAATGACGGCTTCATGGTGATACAGGCCGGAGCTTAGGGTGAGGACGAGATGTTACCCCAAGGCCCCCGCCGCCGCCGCTCATGGCCCGCCTCCCCGGAAACCACCCCAATTGTCACAACCTTGAGGCACACTTGACCGGATGCGCTTCCAGCTGCCGATCTCCGTCCTCAAGCACCGGTACGTCCCCGGCAAATGGGACGTGATCGCCTTCGTCCTGGTCTTCGCATTCTTCGCCTACCTCGGCGATACCGCCCACCGGCTCACCGGCTCGCTCGCGTACCTCGAGGCGCAGCCGATCTCGCTCAACCCGCGCTATCTGCCGGGCTACGCGGCGCAGACGGCCCTGCGGATGCTCGTGGCGATGGTCGCCTCGCTCATTTTCACCTTCACCTACGCGACGCTCGCCGCCAAGAGCCGGCGGGCGGCGAGCGTGCTCGTCCCGCTTCTCGACATCCTGCAGTCAGTCCCGATCCTCGGGTTCTCGATCACCATCGTGTTCTTCCTGTCGCTGACACCCGGAAGGGTCGCGGGCGCGGAGCTCGCGGCCATCTTCCTCGTCTTCACCAGCCAGGCGTGGAACATGGCGTTCAGTTTCTATCACTCCCTGCGCAGCATTCCGGATGAGCTCGACGAGGCGGCGAGGGCGTTTCACCTGGGTCCCTGGATGCGCTTCTGGAAGCTCGAGGTGCCCTTCGCCATGCCGGCACTCATCTGGAACATGATGATGTCGATGTCGGGCGGCTGGTTCTTCGTGGTGGCGGCGGAGGCGATCAGCGTCGGACACACCACGGTCACGCTGCCGGGGGTCGGCTCCTACATCGCGCGCGCCATCGAGGAGCGCAGCCTCACCGCGATCGGCTGGGCGATCCTCGCCATGTTCATCGTCATCCTGATCTACGACCAGTTGCTCTTCCGGCCGCTCACCGCGAGCGCCGACTGGTTCCGTCTCGAGCAGGAGGCGGGCCTGACACCGTCCAGCTCCTGGGCGCTCACCATGATGAGACGCTCGCGCCTCCTCGCCTTCGGCCGCTCGGCGTTCGGTGCGGTGCTCCAGGTGGGATTCAACCGGGGACCGGTGCGCCGGCCGAAGCTGCCGAGCGGGGGCGGGCCCCACGTGAGCACGCGCTGGGGCGATGCGGCGTGGTATGCGGCCGTCGCCGCGGTGGTCGGGCTCGCCGTCTGGCGCATCGGCCACTTCGTGCTGGCGCGGGTTCCGCTGGCGGAGGTCGGCCATGTTGTCGGGCTCGGATTCCTGACGCTGATCCGGGTCGTCGTGCTCATCGCTCTCGCGAGCGCCGTCTGGGTCCCCATCGGGGTCTACGTCGGGATGCGGCCGCGTCTCGCGAGCGCCGTGCAGCCGATCGCCCAGTTCCTGGCCGCCTTCCCCGTCAACCTGCTCTTCCCCATCGTCGTCTCCGGGATCGTGGCGTTCAAGCTCAACCCGAACATCTGGCTCAGTCCGCTGATGGTCCTCGGCACGCAGTGGTACATTCTCTTCAACGTCATCGTGGGGGCCTCCTCGCTCTCGGCCGACTTGCGGTATGCCGGTGAGAACCTCGGGGTGCGGGGCTGGCTCTGGTGGCGGCGGATCGCCCTGCCGGCGGTGTTCCCGTTCTACGTGACGGGGGCGATCACCGCCTCGGGCGGCTCCTGGAACGCCAGCATCGTCGCGGAGGTGGCCAACTGGGGCAGCAAGCATCTGACCGCCGCGGGCCTCGGGGAGTACATCGCCGATGCCACGAGCGCCGGGGACTTCCCGCGCACCGTGCTCGGCATCGCGGTGATGAGCCTGTTCGTCGTGGTGCTGAACCGCCTCTTCTGGCGTCCGCTCTACGCACGCGCGGAGCGCAAGTTCCGAGTAAGTTGAGGAGATCGGA
>JABBNZ010000103.1 GCA_019352035.1 Pseudomonadota bacterium
CGCTTTTTGGCTCAACGGCGCTGGGCCGGGCAGGAGCCCGGATCCAGCGCTTCACACTAGCGGTCCGGGCAGCCATGCGCACAGTCAGCTTCCGGCAGATGAAGGACGGTACGAAGGCCGAGTACCAGTTCCTCGACGAGCTGGAGCGGGAGTACATCCGCCGATTGCCGGACCGCATCCTCGATGCGCTGCGCGCTCTCGATGACGGTCTGGCTGGCTATCGGGTCACGCGCCTCGAGCATTCCCTGCAGACCGCCACCCGGGCGCAAGCGGACGGCGCCGACGAGGACATGATCGCCGGGGCGCTCATCCATGATCTGGGCGATGCTCTGGCGCCGGAGAATCATTCCAACTACGCCGCCGAGATCATCCGCCCCTACGTCAGGGCCGAGGTGACCTGGGTGGTCGAGCATCACGGCCTCTTCCAGAAGGTGTACTACGCCCATCACCTCGGCGAGGACCCCGATCTGCGGGCCACATACCGCGATCATCCCTATTACGAAAGTTGTGTCCGCTTCTGCGAGAGCTGGGATCAGGCGGCCTTCGACCCCGACTATCCGACGCGCCCGCTCGAGCACTTCGAGCCGCTGGTGCGGCGTATTTTCTCCCGCCCGGCCTTCGATCCCGCCGTCGTGGGGAGCGGCCCGTGACTCAGGAGTTCTCCATGGACGCAAGTCCACCCCGAATCATCGGTTTCATCGGTCTCGGGAACCTCGGCTCGAAGCTCGCGGCGACGCTCCTGCGCAATGGCAGCGAGCTGATCGTGCACGACCTCGATGAGGCGGCGGCGAGGCCGCTGCTCGAGGGCGGCGCGCACTGGGCGATGACTCCGCGGGAGCTCGCGCTGCGTGCGGACCTCATCATCACCTGCCTGCCTTCGCCGGCCGTCAGCGCGCAGGTGCTGCAGCAGCGCGAAGGCGTGCTCGAAGGTCTCCACGCCAACAAGCTGTGGCTGGAGATGAGCACGACGGAGGCGGGGGAGGTGCGGCGGCTCGGCGAGCTCGTCCTGCGCACGGGCGCGCGGCCGCTCGAGGCGCCCGTCTCGGGCGGCTGCCACCGGGCCGCCACTGGCAACATCTCGATCTTCGTCGGCGGCGAGCGAGCGGTGTTCGAGCGGGCGCTGCCGGTGCTGCGGATCATGGGCCGCAGAATCATTCACGTCGGACCGCTCGGCAGCGCCTCGGTGCTCAAGGTGGTCACCAACTATCTCGCCTTCGCGCATCTGGCCGCTCTGACGGAAGCGTGGACGGTCGCGCTCAAGGCGGGAATGGATCCGAAGACGACGTACGAGGCGATCAAGGCCTCCTCGGGAAACTCCTTCGTCCATGAGACCGAGAGCCAGGTCATCCTGAACGGCAGTTATGACATCAACTTCACGGTCGACCTGGCGTTGAAGGACATCGGGCTCTTCCTGGAGGTCGCCCGCACACACGGCGTGCCGACCGAGCTGGCCGACACGGTGACGGAGTTGTTCCGCGACACGCAGGCGCGTTACGGACCGCGCGCCCTGTCGCCGCGCATCATCCAGCGGCTGGAGGACGATTGCGGCATCCAGGTCCGCGCTCCCGGCTTTCCGCCGCAGCTCCTCGATCAGGAGCCCGAGCAGATCGGGGAGGAGATCCTTCCCGCCGAGACCCGCTACGTGTTCGCCCCGGACGGCGCCTGAGCCGCCATGGAGGAGAGGGCGGTCGAGACGATCGAGAAGCGGAGCCTGGAATCGCAGGCGGCCGACCTCTTGCGGCGGCTGATCGTGCGCGGGGAGCTGCGCGCCGGCGAGCGGCTGGTGGAGATTCCGCTCGCCGATCGCTACGGGCTCTCGCGCGGTACGATCCGCGCGGCGCTGCGCCGGCTGATCGAGGAGGGACTCATCTGCCACGTCCCTTACACGGGCTATCAGGTCATCGACCTGAGCGATCAGGACCTGTGGGAGCTCTACACCCTGCGCGGGGCGCTCGAGAGCCTCGGCACGCGCCTCGCGGCGATGCGGATCGACGGCGAAGGTGTCCGCCAGCTCCGTGCGGCATTCGCGCAGCTGCTGGCGGCGGCGGAATCGGCCGACCACGAGCGCGCGGACCTTCTGGACCGCGAGCTGCACAAGCTCATCATCCGTCTCTCCGGCCACGAGCGGCTGCTGCAGCACTATCTGCGCGTGGAGAACCAGTTCCGGGTCTACATCGCCCTCTCCAACCGCGAGGTGGATGCCCGCGAGATCTGCGAGTCGCATCGCGAGCTCGTGGAGAGCATCTGCGCGGGAGACGCCGAGCGTGCGGCGAAGCTCGCGGGCGCGAACATCCTGCCGCCCGAGCAGTTGCGGACGGCGCTTCGAGGTGGCCCATGAGCGAAGTGAGACTCACGCTTCAGACCGATCCGCCGCGGGTGCTCGCGCAGGCCGCGGCGGGCACGATGGAGCTGCCGCCCCTGTGGCTGCGGGAGCGCTGTCAGGACCCGGAGAGTCTCGATCCCTGCACCGAGCAGCGCCTCTTCGATCCGCACCGCCTGCCGGAGGATCTCGCCCTGGTGCGGGTCGAGGCCGCGGGCGCCGATCGGGCGAGGCTCTCCTTCAGCGACGGATATTCTGGCGAGTACGAGTTGACGAGGCTCGCCCGCGACCTCGAGCCCGACGATGGCCTGCCCGCGGCCATTCCCTGGCGCGCTGACCTTGCGCTCGCGGCGGTGAGCGTCGATGGAGGCAGCCTGGAAAGCGATGCGGTGCGCCTCGCGGCCGTCACGTTGCTCCTCACCCATGGCCTCGTGATCATCCGCGACCTGCCCACCGATCCCGAGCGCATCCTCGAGGTGGCGCGCCGCTTCGGGCACGTGCGGGAGACCAACTTCGGCCGCTACTTCGAGGTCTATTCGCGGCCCGGCTCCAACGATCTCGCCTACCGCCCGGTCCCCCTGGGCGCGCACACCGACAATCCGTACCGCGAGCCGGTGCCCGGGGTTCAGCTCCTACATTGCCTGGTGAACGAGACCCGGGGAGGGCTCTCCACGCTGGTGGACAGCCTTTCCGTGGCGCAGGCGCTCGAGGAGGAAGACCCGGAGGGATTGCAGCTGCTCGCCGCGACGCCGGTGCGGTTCCGGTTCGTCGATGCGGGCGAGGAGCTCATCGAGCGCCGCCCGATCGTGCAGCGCGATGCGCTCGGCCGGATGACGGGCGTGCACTACAGTCCGCGGCTCGACGACATGCCGCTGCTTGATGCCGCCGCCACGCGGCGGTTTCAGCGGGGCCGCCGGCGCCTGAGCGAGCTTTTCGCCGATCCGCGCTTCGAGCTGCGCTTTCCGCTGCGGGCCGGGGAGCTCATGATGTTCGACAACAGCCGCGTGCTGCACGGGCGGACCGCGTTCGATCCGAACGAAGGCCGGCGGCACCTGCAGGGCTGTTACATCGACCTGGACGGCCCGCGCAGCCTCTATCGCACGCTCGGCCGGAAGCTGAAGCGCTGAGGACGGCTCACTTCAGGACGACGGTTCTGCTGCCGTTGCGGAACACGCGCCGCTCGGCATGCCACTTGATCGCGCGGTTGAGCGCCACCGACTCGAGCTCGGTGCCGACGACCGTCAGGTCTTCGGGCGACTGGGTGTGATCGACGCGGGAGACCTCCTGCTCAATGATCGGACCTTCATCGAGATCGGTCGTCACATAATGCGCGGTGGCCCCGATCAGCTTCACGCCCCGGGCGTGCGCCTGGTGATACGCCTTGGCGCCCTTGAAGCCGGGCAGGAAGGAATGATGAATGTTGATCGCGCGGCCCTCGAAGTACCGGCATGCCTCCGGCGTGAGGACCTGCATGTAGCGGGCGAGCACGAGCAGCTCGGCCTCGGCGCGCTCGAACAGCTCGATGAGCCGCCGCTCCTGCTCCTGCTTGCGCCCGTCGATGATCGGCAGGTAGTGGTACGGGACTCCGTGCCACTCGGCGAGGCTGCGCATGTCCTGGTGGTTCGACACCACGCCCACCGTCTCGATGGGCAGGGTGGCGGTGCTCCAGCGGTGCAGGATGCTGTTCAAGCAATGCCCCTGCCGCGAGACGGCGATGAGTGCGCGGCAGCGCCGTACCTCGTTGAACTGCCATTCCATGGCGAACCGCCGGCCCACGGCTTCGGCGAACTGGCGGTCGAGCTCTTCCACGGACGGCATTCCCTCGCCGTTGTCGTGGAACACCGTACGCATGAACGACGTGCCCGTGTACGGGTCGTCGTAGTGCTGCGCCTCCGCGATCGTCGCGTTGTGCGCCGCCAGGAAACCCGCGATGCCGGCCACGATCCCCGTCGTGTCCGGGCAGCGCGTGGTGACGATGTAGAGGCGCGGAGCGCCGGCGCTGCGCTGCACCGCGCCTGCCGCCTGTGCCGCCGAACCGGGCGCGTTGAGGGCGGGGGAGGCCGTCATTTCATCGAGAGCTGTAGGCATAGTGCTGGTCATCACCGCGCCGCGGTGAGGCTCCTGGGGCCGTTCGGACAATGGTAGCGGGGCAGGGCGGCGTCGGGCGGTGCATTTTCGACATGGGCGTGTCCGAAGCCGACCAGGACGTATCTCGGCAAGCCGATGCCGCAATTCGATTAGCCCTGGGCGGCGCCGGCAGTCATACTTTCGCGAGCGCCGCCACGGCCCCTATTCCGCGGAGATTCCATGGACGAGCAGCCAGCCCAGACCCTTCGCTCTCGCCGTCCGAGCGGCCGGGACGCCAAGCGAGCCGCGCGCACGGCGCGCAGCCACTCTTCGGTGCCTTACATCACGCGCAGCATTCCGTACTACGAAGTGCTCGGGACCGAGGGTCTCGAGCTGCTCGAGCACAATGCCGATACGATCCTCGAAGAGATCGGCATCGACTTCCGCGACGACCCGGAGACGTTGAAGATCCTGAGCGACGCGGGCGCCGACGTACAGGGGGAGCGCGTGCGTTTTCCCCGCGGCATGTGTCGCACCCTCGTGACCCGCTCCGCACCCAAGGAGTTCGTGCAACACGCCCGCAACCCGGCGCGCAGCGTCGCGATCGGCGGCGGGCGCACCGTCTTTGCGCCGGCTTACGGATCTCCCTTCATCCGCAGCCTCGATGAAGGCAGGCGTTACGCGCGCATCGAGGACTTCCGCAACTTCGTCAAGCTCACTTACCTTGCGACGTCCCTGCATCACTCGGGGGGGACGATCTGCGAGCCGGTCGACCTGCCGGTCAACAAGCGGCATTTCGACATGGTCTACAGCCACATGAAGTACAGCGACAAGCCGTACATGGGCTCGGTGACCCAGGCGGAGCGAGCGGCCGATACCGTGGAGATGACGCGCATCCTCTTCGGGGATCAGTACCTCGACCCGGCAACCGGCCGCCCCAAGACCTGTGTGCTGAGCCTCATCAACGCCAATTCCCCGATGACCTGGGATGCGACCATGCTCGGCGCGCTGAAGACTTATGCGCGCGCGAACCAGGCGACG
Organism: Pseudomonadota bacterium; assembly: GCA_019352035.1. Lineage (GTDB taxonomy): Bacteria > Pseudomonadota > Gammaproteobacteria > Steroidobacterales > Steroidobacteraceae > 13-2-20CM-66-19. The sequence continues at coordinate 5,429 of JABBNZ010000103.1, forward strand.
CTCATCACGCCCTTCATTCTCGCCGGCGCGATGTCTCCGGTGACGGTCGCCGGCACGGTCGCCCAGACGCTCGCCGAGGCGCTCGCCGGGATGACGCTCGCCCAGCTCGTCAATCCCGGTGCGCCGGTGGTGCTCGGCAGCTTCGCCTCATCGCTGTCGATGCAATCCGGGGCGCCCACCTTCGGGACGCCCGAGCCGGCCCTGGTCCTCTACGTGATGGCGGCGCTCGCGCGGCGCCTCGGCGTGCCGTTCCGCTCCGGCGGGTCGCTCTGCGCCTCGAAGATCCCCGACGCCCAGGCGGCCTTCGAATCGGCCAACACCCTGATGCCGACCTGCCTCGCCGGCGTCAACTTCGTGCTGCACACCGCAGGCTGGCTCGAAGGCGGCCTCACCATGGGCTATGAGAAGTTCGTCATGGACGCCGATCAGGCGGGCATGATGCATACCCTGCTGCAGGGCGTCGATTTGAGCGAGAGCGGCCAGGCGATGGATGCGCTGCGCGAGGTTGGGCCGGGCAAGCATTTTCTCGGCTGCGCCCATACGCAGGCCAATTTCGAGACCGCCTTCTACCGCTCGCCGCTCGCCGACAACAACAGCTTCGAGCAGTGGGACGCGGAAGGCGCGACGGACATGGCGCAGCGCGCCAATGCGGTGTGGAAGAAGCAGCTCGCGGAGTACGAGGCGCCGCCGCTCGATGCGGGCGTCGACGAGGCGCTGCTCGATTACATGAGCCGGCGCAAGGCGTCCTTCCCGGACTCGAACGTCTAGCGTCGTGAGCGGCAAGGCAATCCTGCTCGACGGCAAGTCCGTCGCCGCGAAAGTCCGTGGCGAGGTGGCGGCGCGCGCCGCCGAGCTCGCCGCCCGGCTGGGCCGCCCTCCGGGGCTCGCCGTGGTGAAGGTGGGGGAGGATCCGGCCTCCGCCGTCTACGTACGCAACAAGCGCAAGGCCGCCGCCGAGGCCGGGATCGTGTCCTTCGCCCACGACCTGCCGGCAACGACCTCCCAGGCCGACCTGCTTGCGCTCATCGACCGCCTCAACCGCGACGAGCGGGTGGACGGCATTCTCGTGCAGCTGCCGCTGCCCAGCGGCCTCGATGCGAGCTGCGTCATGGATGAGATCGACCCGGCCAAGGATGTCGATGGCTTCCATGCGATCAACACGGGGCTGCTGGCACAGAAGCGTCCTGCGCTGCGCCCCTGCACGCCGCTCGGAGTGATGCGCCTCGCCGAGGAATACGGCATCGCGCTGCGGGGGCTGAAGGCGACGGTCGTCGGCGCTTCGAACATCGTCGGACGCCCGATGGCGCTCGAGCTGCTGCTGGCGGCCTCCACCGTGACCATTTGCCACACGGGCACCCGTGACGTGAGGGCCGAGGTCGAGCGCGCCGACCTGCTCGTGGCGGCGGTGGGCAAGCCGCGCTTCATTCCCGGCGACTGGATCAAGCCGGGAGCCGCGGTGTTCGATGTCGGCATCAATCGGGACGGCGACAGCAGGCTCGTGGGAGATGTCGATTTCGATCGTGCCGTGGAGCGCGCGGGCTGGATCACGCCCGTGCCCGGCGGCTTGGGTCCCATGACGATCGCGATGCTGCTGTCCAACGCGGTCGAGGCGGCATCCCGGAGAATGGAGTCCCGCAGCCGTTGAGCGAAGGCGCCGCCACCGCCGGCCCGGCCGGCTCCTCTGAGCTCTGGATCGGCCTCGACACGGGCGGCACCTATACGGATGCGGTCGCCCTGGAGGGCGGCCGCGGCGTCATTGCCAGCGCCAAGGCCCTGACCACGCATTGGGATCTGTCGGTCGGGCTGGGAGAGGCGCTGCGCTCCGTGCTGAGCGCGCTGCCCGCAGGCGCTCGCGAGCGCATCTCGCTGGTCTCCGTCTCGACGACACTCGCCACCAACGCGGTGGTCGAGAACCGCTTCAGTCCGATCTGCGCCATCCTCATCGGCTTCAACGACCGCATGGCGGGCGACACCGGCATCGAGAAGGAGCTGGGAGGAGTGCTCGTGCGCGTGCGCGGCGGACACGATCCGACCGGTGCGCCGGAGCAGGCGCTCGATGAGGCGGCGGTGGAGGCGGCGGTGAGGGAATTCGCGCCGCGTGTCGAGGCGTTCGCGGTGGCGGCGCAGTTCTCCGTCCGCAACCCCGACCACGAGCGGCGCACGCGCGAGCTCATCCGGGCGCTGTGCGACAAGCCGGTCACCTGCAGCCACGAGCTGAGCGCGCAGTTGAATGCGCCCAAGCGGGCGTTGACCGCTGCGCTCAATGCTCGCCTCGTGCCGCAGATCCGCCACCTGCTCGATGCGGTGAGCCGCACGATGGAGGGCGAGGGAGTCGAGGCTCCGTTGATGGTCGTGAAGGGAGACGGGACCCTGATGCGGGCGGCGGTCGCGCTGGAATATCCGGTCGAGACCGTGCTGTCCGGCCCGGCGGCGAGCGTGGTGGGAGCGGGATTTCTCACCGGTCTCACGAGCTTCGCGGTCGCCGACATGGGCGGCACCACCACCGACGTGGCGATCATCGTCGATGGCCGTCCGGCGGTGCGGCCCGATGGCGCCGTGATCGGCGGCTGGCGGACGATGGTCGAGGCCATAGACGTGCGCACGTGCGGGCTGGGCGGGGACAGCGAGGTGCAGTTCGACCGCGAAGGGCGCCTGCGGACCGGCCCGCGCCGCGTGATGCCGCTCAGTCTGCTTGCCCGTCGGTTCCCCGGCGTGCTGGAGGAGCTCACGCGGCTCGCGGCATCCGAGCGCCTGCCGCCGTTTGCCGGCCAGTTCGGGTTTCGAAACCCCGGGCGCGAGGCCGGCCCGGATCTGGACCGGCTGGAGTCGAGAGTCTGGGACGCGCTCGGCGCCTCGCCGCGGCGGCTCGATGAGGTCGCGCGCACGCAGCAGGGCGTGGAGGCGCTGCGGCGCCTGATGGATCGAGGCCTCGCGACGCTCGCCGGATTCACGCCGAGCGATGCGCTGCACGTGCTCGCACGGCAGAGCAGCTGGAGCTGCGAAGCGGCCCGGCTGGGCGCGGCCATCCTCGCCACCGAGGAGCGCAACGCGACCGCGCGCAGGGGCAGGGACAGCCCGCAGGCGTTGTGCGAGCGCGTCTACGAGCAGGTGATCCGGCAGGCGGCGCGGGTGGTGTTGGAAAGCGCGCTGGCGCAGGATCCGGGAGTCGAGCCGCAAGGGGGCCGCTGGGGGCCGCTCGGGGTCCTGATCGAGCGCGCGGTGGAAGGCCGTGCCGTCTCGGGGCTCATCGACATGCAGCCGCGGCTCACGCATCCGCTGGTTGCAATCGGGGCGCCCGCGGCCGCGTTCTATCCGGAAATCGCGCGCCGGCTCGGCGCGCGACTCGCCGTCCCGGAGCATGCCGCCGTCTGTAACGCGGTGGGCGCGGTGGTCGGCGTGGTGGCACAGACGGTCGATGTTCTCGTGAACCAGCCGGAGTACAAGCGCTTTCGCGTGCACGATCCGGCGGGCATCCGGGATTTCGATCAGGCCGAGGCCGCGGTGGCGGCGGCGAAAGAAGTTTCCCGAGAGCTCGCGCTGGCCGCGGCGCGGCGTGCCGGCGCCATGGATCCCCACGTCGAGACAACCGTCATCGAGCGTCGTGCTTCCGGCGGTTGCGGAGACGACTACCTCGCCGAGGCAACCGTGCGCTCACGTGCCACCGGCCGGCCGGCGACGGGCCATGCATCGGCGCCTGCGCGTTCTTCCGCCGCGGCCGTGGCGGTCGACTAAGACTCGCCAGCAGCCGCAGGCGGCGTCGCTGGCCTGCGCCTCGCGCCACGAGCGCCGGCCCGCGCCGCCGGCGCCTTGGGCGGCGGCAGCGTGACCGCTTTGCGCAGGTGCGCGTACTGCGCCGTGGAATGGGGAATGCCCATCGCCTCGACGAAGTGGCTCTGGAACCGCGGCTCGATGGCCGTCTCGACCTTCTCCACTTTGTGCACCAGGGTCTCGATCGTCTGGCGCGAGCCGAGATCGAGCAGCGCGATGCGCGCTCCGGTCCCCGCGGCATTGCCCGCGGAGGAGACCTGCGACAGCTCGCAGTCCGGAATCATCCCGAGCACCATGGCGTACTTGACGTCGATGTGCGAGCCGAATGCGCCCGCCAGCCGGATGCGATCGACGTGCTCGGCGCCGAAGCGGTCCATCAGCAGCCTGATACCGGCGTAGAGGGCCGCCTTGGCAAGTTGGATGGCGCGTACGTCGTTCTGGGTAACCGTGAGTGTTTGTGTGCCCTGGTGGACGACGTAACCGAACGTGCGGCCTTGGGGAACGACCCGCGGGCTGCGTGCTGCGAGCTCGCCATCGACCACGCCGTCCTGACTGATGATCCCCGCCAGGTACATCTCGGCGATCACCTCGATGATGCCCGAGCCGCAGATCCCGGTGACGCCCGAGGCCTGTACCGACTCCTCGAAGCCCGGCTGGTCGGACCAGAGGTCCGAGCCGATGACCTTGAATCGCGCCTCGAGCGTCGCGGGATCGATGCGCACGCGCTCGATCGCTCCTGGAGCGGCACGCTGGCCGCAGCTGATCTGCGCGCCTTCAAAAGCCGGTCCGGTCGGGCTCGAGCAGGCGAGCAGGCGCTCTCGGTTGCCCAACACGATCTCAGCGTTGGTGCCGACGTCGACCAGCAGCGTCACGGCATCGTCGAGGTCGGGCCGCTCGGCCAGGACCATTCCCGCCGTATCCGCCCCGACATGGCCGGCCACACAGGGCAGTGCATACGCGCGCGCGCCGCGGTGCAGGTGCAGACCGATCTCCGTGGCCCAGAACTCCAGGGCCTCGTCGGTCGCGAGCGCGAAGGGCGCGCCTCCGAGCTCCACCGGGTCGATGCCGAGCAGCAGGTGATGCATGATCGGGTTACCGACCAGCGTCACCTCGAGAATGTTATCGGTATGCGCTTTCGCCTGCCGCGCAACGTCGGCGGCCAGCCGGTTCAGCGCTTCGCGCACCGCAGCGGTCATCTGCTGCGCCCCACCCGGGTGCATCATGGAATAGGAGACGCGGCTCATCAGATCCTCGCCGAAGCGGATCTGCGGGTTCATGACGCCGCTCGAGGCGAGCACCTCGCCCGACTCGAGGTCGCAGAGGTGGGCGGCGATGGTGGTGGAGCCTATATCGACGGCGAGACCGAGCGCCAGCTCGTGAAAGCCCGGCCAGACGCCGATGATCCGCTCGCCGCCGTGCACGGCGACCGTCACTTTCCAGCCTCCCTTGCGCAGCGCCGGTTGCAGCCGCTGCAGCATGTGCAGGTCGCAGCTGAGGCCGGTCAGCTGCCACTCGCGCTCGAGCGCTGCCTCGAGACGCTGCAGGTCACCCGAGGGATCGTGCATGTCGGGCTCGCGCACTTCGACGTAGTGCAGGCGCGCCACCGGATCCAGTGTGATGGCTCGTGCCTCGGCCTCCTTGCGGATGACTTGCCGGTGCACCTGGCTGGTCGGCGGCACGTCTACCACCAGGTCGCCCTGGATGCGCGCCTGACAGGAGAGGCGGTGGCCGGCCGGCAGAGGCCGACGACCGGCGGGATTTTCCTCGGCCGCGCTCGGTGCCGACAGGTTTTCCAGCCGGGAGACGACGCCGTGCTTGGCGAACTCGCCCTTCATGACCAGCACTTCACAGCGGCCGCAGATGGCGCGGCCGCCGCATACGGAATCGACGTCCACGCCCAGCGTGCGCGCCGCTTGCAGCAGCGGTGTGCCGAGCGGGAAGCGGCCGCGCTTTCCCGAGGGCGTGAAGACGACGAGAGCGTCCGGCTCAGCTGACACGGCGGCGATGTCCTCCCTCGCGCCGGCCGCGCCCAGCGCCCTCGCCGGGGGCCACGCCGCCGGCTCCCGTCGCCGGCGGCGCCTCGCGGAATCTGCGGATCCAGCGCATGCAGTCCGGATCGTGCCCCATCATCACGTCCGCCCCCATGACGGCCCTTACGATCTCGGTGTGCAGCGGGTTCATGATCGCGGAGGTCATGCCGGCGCCCATCGCCGAGATCAGGAATGCCGCCGTGATGCCCTCGCGCGCCGGCAGGCCGAAGCTGATGTTGGAGGCGCCGCAGGTCGTATTGACCTTCAGCTCGCTCCTCAGGCGCCGCAGCAGATGCATCACCTGCACGCCCGCCTTGTTGATGGCGCCGATCGGCATCACGAGCGGGTCGACCACGATATCCGATGCCGGGATGCCGTAATCGGCCGCGCGGTGCACGATCTTCTTCGCCACCTCGAAGCGCACGTCCGGATCCTCGGAGATGCCGGTCTCGTCGTTGGAGATCGCGACCACCGCCGCGCCGTGCTTCTTCACGAGCGGCAGGACCGATTCCAGCCGCTCCTCCTCTCCGGTGACGGAGTTGACGAGCGCCTTGCCCTTGTAGACGGCGAGACCCGCCGCCAGCGCGGCCACGATGGAGGAATCGATGGAGAGCGGCACGTCCGTCACCGACTGCACGAGCTGCACGGCCTTGGCGAGGATCGCCGGCTCGTCGCTGAGCGGGATGCCGGCGTTGACATCGAGCATGTGCGCGCCGGCGGCCACCTGCGCCAGCGCGTCGGCCTCGACCCGGCTGAAGTCCCCGCCGGCCATTTCCGCGGCGAGAATCTTGCGCCCGGTCGGGTTGATCCGCTCCCCGATCATGACGAAGGGGCGGTCGAAGCCGATCACGACTTCGCGGGTGGCTGAGCTGATGAGGGTGTCGGTCATTGCTTGTGTCTCGTGCGAGGAGGTCTGCGTCCTTGGGACGGAGAAGACGCTGTCAGGATGCAAGCCTGTCGGCGTTGCGTTGCGGGTCGCGGCCGGGATACCAGGGAACGCGGCCGCCGAGCACTCCGGAGCGTTCGATGATTTCAGGGACACTGTCTTCCTGACGGTAGGCCATTACATGGACCCCGCTCACGCCGGGCACGGAGCGGATCTCCCGGATGAGATCGATGCAGATGTTGCGGCCTTCGCGCGCGGCATCGGCGGCGCCGGCCAGGCGCGCGATGATGGCATCCGGTATGTGCAGGCCGGGCACGTGCGTGCGCATCCACTCGGCCGCCTTGGCGGAGCGCAGCGGCCCCACGCCGACCAGGATGAAGACCTTCTCGAGGAGCCCCAGATCCCCGACCTGGCGCATGAAGGCCTTCAGCAGCGGCACGTCGTAG